>JBDTMF010000126.1:0-12409 GCA_039934455.1 Solirubrobacteraceae bacterium | reverse complement strand
ACTGGGGCGTGCTCTACATCGAGGTGTCGGGCTGCCTGCCGATGTGCGGGCACGGGACGATCGGGGTCGCGACCGTGCTGGTCGAGACCGGGATGGTTGCGGTGACCGAGCCCGAGACGGTGATCCGGCTCGACACGCCCGCCGGGCTGATCGAGGTGCGCGTCGCGGTGCAGGACGGCGAGGCGCGCTCGGTGACGTTGCGCAACGTCCCCGCCTTCCTCGAGCGCCGCGACGCGATCGTCGAGCTCGACGACGGGCCGCTCGTCTACGACCTCGCGTTCGGCGGCAACTACTACGCGATCGTCGACGCGGCCGTGGCCCACGTCGAGGTCGCGCCCGAGTCCGCGCTCGAGCTGATCGACGCGGGCGCGCGCATCATGAACGCGATCGAGTCCGCGGACCGGCCGGCGCACCCGGAGGACGAGCGGATCGCGGGCGTGCGCCACGTCATCTTCACCGCCCCCGGGCGCGACGGCGCCGACGGGCGGGCGGCCGTCTCGATCCACCCCGGCTGGCTGGACCGCTCGCCGTGCGGGACCGGGACGAGCGCGCGGATGGCGCAGCTGCACGCCCGCGGCGAGCTGGCGCTGGACACGCCGTTCGTGCACGAGTCGGTGATCGGCACGCGCTTCACGGGCCGGCTCGTGGCGGAGGCGGAGGTCGGCGGCTGCCCTGCCGTGGTGCCGGAGATCACCGGCCGCGCGTGGATCACCGGGATGGGCCAGTACCTGCTCGACCCGACCGACCCCTTCCCGGCCGGCTTCTCGCTCTAAGCGCCCTTCGGCGTGAGCTCGAGCCGCAGCTCCTGCTCAGGCGGCTCCCGACGACCGCCGGCCGCCACGAGGCAGAAGGCCTCGCCCTGGCGTGAGCCGCTCAGGCCGGGCCGGCCCCGGTGCCCGGCGGCCCGTTTGGCAGCAGGTACAACGACTCCATGACCGGCATCATTCCCAGAATGACGGTCGCCGTGATCGGCGCCGGCATCGTTGGCGCGGCGACCGCCTCCGAACTCGCCGCCCGGGGCGTCGAGGTCGACCTGATCGACGCCCGCGAGGTCTCGGGCGGCACCACCGGGCTCGGGGAGGGCAACGTGCTGTGCTCTGACAAGCACGCGGGCCCGGAGCTGGCACTCGCCGTGCTCGGCCTCGCCGCCTTCGACGCCATCGAGCGGCGCTACGGCGAGCGCGCCCGCATCCGCCGCAAGGGCTCGCTGGTCGTCCATCGCGACGACGCCGCCCTGGCCGCCGAGCTGGCGCGGCTGGAGCGCCTGCGGGCGGCGGGCGTGCGCTGCGATCTGCTCGGCCCCGAGCAGGCGCTCGCGCTCGAGCCCGGGCTCGGCCGGGACCTGCTCGGCGCCTCCTTCTTCCCCGACGACCTGCAGTGCGACCCGCGGGCGATCGCCCGTGCCATGGCCGCGGAGGCCGGCGTCCGCGTGCACACGCAGACGCGCGTGGAGCGGATCCTCCCGGGCGAGGGGGTCCGCACCGCGCACGCCACGCTGCGCGCGGACGCGGTCGTGCTCGCGGCCGGGCCCTGGAGCGCCGAGCTCGCGCGCGGCGCGGGCCTCGAGCTGCCGCTCGAGCCGCGCAAGGGCCAGCTCGCCCGGCTGCGCGGCGCGCTGCGCGTGCGCCACAAGGTCTTCGACAGCGCCTACCTCGCGGCGGTCACGACCCCGGACGCCGGGCTGCAGGTGTCGACGGTGATCGAGACGACCTGGGACGGCGACGTGCTCGTGGGCTCGAGCCGCGAGCGCCGCGGGTTCGACACCACGGTCGATCCCGCTGTGACGGACGCGATGATCGAGCGCGCCGCCGGGCTGATGCCGGAGGTCGCGGCCCTCGAGCGCGCCGATGCCTGGGCCGGCCTGCGGCCGTGGCTGCCCGACGGGCTGCCCGCGCTCGGGCCTTCGCGCGCGGTTCCCGGCCTGTGGGTCGCCACCGGCCACGAGGGCGCCGGCGTCGGCCTCGGCCCGATCAGCGGGGAGCTGCTCGCTGGCGCGTTGTGCGGAGAGCGGCCGGCACTCGATCTGACTCCGTTCGACCCCGACCGCTTCGGTTGAGCTCGCGCTCGGCCGGGAACCACAGCGCGTCGTCGCCCAGCGCCCGGCGGATGACGCTGCCGTCGGCGACGCGGTCGATCAGCGCCGCCTCGGCGGCCTCGGGGTCCGGCGCCTCGTTGTTGCCGGCCATCACCGCCGCGACCTCGTAGGTCACGAGCGGGTAGGGCAGCGCCTGCAGCGCCTCGAGCGGATCTTCGGGGGGCGGCGTGCGCTCGAGCGTCGGATCGAGGTTGGCGAGGAGGACGTCGTAGGCCTCGACGGGCTGGAAGCCGCCCGCCTCGAGCCTGCGGCCCTCGGACTCGAAGATCAGCGACGGCGCGGTGTAGCGCACCGGGCCGTCCGACCGGGCGGCCTTGCCCTGGGCATGGGTGGGCTTGCCCTCGGCGGTCCGCGCCTCGGCGCGGTCGGCCTGGTAGGCCGCCTCGACCGCGGCGGCGCCGAGCCGCGCGACGATCGCGGCGGCGTCGAAGCCACTGCCTCGGCCGGAGGCCTGATCACCGCTTCGCTCGACTTTGCCGAGCAGCTCGGTCAGCGCGCCGGGCTCGTCAAGCACCAGCGGCGTCGTGAACCAGCCGAACTGGAGCGCGCGGAACACCGCGTGCTCGTACTCGGGCGCGTGCAGCCGCGTGGCGACGATCGCGCGGCAGGCCAGGCCGGTCCCCGACACGCGCTCGCGCGGCTGCGTCGCGAACGGCATCCCCCGCTTGCGGAAGCGCAGGTAGCCGCGGGCGGACTTGGCGGGCGTGTAGCCGCGGCGCACGTACTGGTCGGCCTGCTCGGTGAGGCCGATGACGACCAGCCGCCAGTCCAGCTGATCGCGATAGCGCCAGCGCAGGACGGCGTGGGCGGGCGAGGCGGAGTACGCCCAGGGGCATCCTGGATCTGAGAAGTGCGTCACGGCGACCATGGCATCCACGTTACCCACTTGCGCGCGCAACTATCCCGGATTCGTCATGCTCCGCGCCGATGACGGACCTGCCGACGTGCCTCTACGAGCCCGACGGGGACCTCTTCCACCCCACCGGCCTGACGCGCGGGCCGTGGGACCCCGGCTTCCAGCACGCCGGCCCGCCGGCCGCGCTGCTGGCGCGCGCGGTCGAGCATGCCGCCGAGCGAAGCGGTGACGAGGCCTCTGGCCGAGGCAGAATCTCCCCCGGTCAGACCGGCCGGCTCGGCTACGACATCCTGCGCCCGGTCCCGCTCGCGCCCCACCGGATCGAGACGCGCACGCTGCGGCCGGGGCGCAACGTCGAGCAGATCGAGGCCGTCCTGACCGACGCGGGCACCGGCGCCGCCCTGATTCGCCTGAGCGCGTGGCGGCTGCGGCGCGAGGAGCTCGAGCTGCCGCCCGGGATCGGCGAGGTCGACCCTCCCCCACCGCCGCCCTCCACCGGTGTCAGCTCGCTACCCGCGTTCTGGACCGAGCCGGTCGCCTATCACGCGGCGCTCGACTGGCGCTTCGTGGACGGGACGTTCAACGACCCGGGCCCGGCGACGGCGTGGACGCGGCTGCGGGTGCCGCTCGTGGCCGGCGAGACGGTCTCGCCGCTCGAGCGCATGCTGGTGATGGCGGACGCCGCAAGCGGCATCAGCCACGTCCTCGACTGGACGCAGTGGGTGTTCGTCAACGTCGACCTCGGCATCCACCTCGAGCGCGAGCCCGAGGGCGAGTGGATGGCGATGGACGCGGTCACCCGCCTCGGTCCCGCGGGGGCCGGGCTGTGCACGAGCGTGCTGTCGGACGAGCGCGGGCGCGTCGGGCTGTCGACGCAGACCCTCAGGGTGGCCAAACAGAGGTAGGCTTGCGCGTGCAGTGACGCTGACCGGGTGGATCTTCATGGTCGGACTGCGCGTCTTCGATGTCGGCGCGCTGGTCGTCTGGCTGGTCTGGTTCTTCCGCCAGCGCGACGACGAGGACGACGGCGGCGGCGGCGGGCCCGGCGGCCCGGGCCGCGGCGGCGGCGATCCCGACGGCGGCCCACCCCTCCCCGACGCCGACCCGTGGCCCGAGCGGCGCCGCGACCATCTCGGCGATCGGCCCTCGAGCACTACGCCGTCGCGGCCGCACGTCACGCCGAAGCCCGCTCCGCAGCGCGTGCGCATTTAGTTGTTGACTAACCCGATCAGGTTTGCAAAGTTTCGGGCATGGCCCGCCTCACCCCAGATCCCAGCTTCTACGCCTCTCCGTCGGACGCCGTCGCGGCGCCCGACGAGACCCACGCCTACGTCGTCACGCTCAACACGGGCACGAACGGCGACAGCGCGCCCGACGCGCTGACCGTCATCGACCTCGAGGACGGCTCGAGCACCTACGGCCAGGTCGTCGGCCGGCTCGACATGCCCAACGTCGGCGACGAGCTTCACCACTTCGGGTGGAACGCCTGCTCGTCCGCGCTGTGCCCGTGGGCCGCCCATCCGCACGTCGAGCGCCGCTACCTGCTCGTCCCCGGCCTGCGCTCCTCGCGCATCCACGTCATCGACGTCAAGGACGACCCGAAGCAGCCGACGCTGACCAAGGTCATCGAGGCCGAGGAGATCGCGAGCAAGACGGGCTACTCGCGCCCGCACACGATCCACTGCGGGCCCGACGGGATCTACGTCTCCGCGCTCGGCAACCCCGAGGGCGACGGCCCCGGCGGCATCTTCCTGCTCGACCACGAGAACTTCTCGGTCAAGGGCGCCTGGGAGCAGGACCGCGGGCCGCAGGAGCTGGCCTACGACTTCTGGTGGCACCTCAACCAGGGCACCGTCATCACCTCCGAGTGGGGCACCCCGAACATGGTCGAGAGCGGCCTGCAGCCCGAGCTGCTGCTCAGCAACCAGTACGGCCACAAGCTCCACATCTGGGATCTCGAGAAGCGCCGTCACGTGCAGGAGATCGACCTCGGGCCCGAGCACCAGATGGCGCTCGAGCTGCGCCCGGCGCACGACCCGCGCAAGGCCTACGGCTTCGTCGGCGTCGTCACCTCGACCGCGGACCTCTCGGCCTCGGTCTGGCTCTGGGAGCGCAACGGGGACGGGACGTTCAAGGCCGAGAAGGTGATCACCATCCCGGCCGAGCCGGCCGAGACCGAGCAGCTCCCGCCGGCCCTGCAGCCGTTCGGCGCGGTGCCGCCGCTCGTGACGGACATCGCGTTGTCGGTCGACGACCAGTCGCTGATCGTCTCCTGCTGGGGCACGGGCGAGCTGAAGCGCTTCGACGTCTCCGACCCGCACAACCCGCGCGAGACGGGCTCCGTGCGCCTCGGCGGCATCGTCGAGCGCGCGGCGCACCCGGCTGCGGGGGCGCTCAACGGCGGCCCGCAGATGGTCGAGCTCTCGCGCGACGGCAAGCGCGTCTACCTGACGAACTCGCTCTACTCGTCGTGGGACGCGCAGTTCTACCCCGAGGGCATCGACGGCTGGTTCGTGAAGCTCGACGCGGGCGACGACGGCTCGCTGTCGGTCGACCCGAGCGTGTTCGTCGAGTACAGCGGCGAGCGCCCGCACCAGGTCCGGCTGGGCGGCGGCGACGCGTCGAGCGATTCGTACTGCTTCCCCGACGGCTAGCGAGATGTTCCACGACCTCTGGCCCTGGATCCTGCTCGGGCTGCTCGGTGCGTACCACGGGCTGAACCCCGCCATGGGCTGGCTGTTCGCGGTCGCGCTCGGGATGCAGGAGCGCGACCGCCGGGCGGTGCTGCGGGCGCTGCCGGCGATCGCGCTCGGCCACGAGGCGTCGATCATGCTCGTGGCGCTCGTCGTGCTCGGGCTCGGCGTGATCACCGACCCCTCGGCGCTGCACCTCGGCGCCGGCATCGCGCTGATCGCGTTCGGGCTGTTCCGCTTCATCAAGCCGCGCGCGCACTTCCGCTGGGTCAAGGGGAACGTCAACCGGCGGGAGCTGACGTGGTGGTCGTTCCTGATGTCCAGCGCCCACGGTGCGGGGCTGATGGTCGCGCCGGTGCTGATCGGGGCCGGCGCGGCGACCGACGCGGCCGCCTCGTCGGACCACGCCATCGCCGCGGTCCAGGCCGACGGGCTCTCGATCCCCGGCAGCATGCTCGGCATCACGCTGCACGTCGCCGCGATGCTGGCGGTCATGAGCGTGGTGGCGCTGATGGTCTACGACCACGTCGGCGTCGCGGTGCTGAAGAAGGCGTGGATCAACCTCGACGCGCTGTGGGCGGGCGCGTTCGTGCTCGCCGGAGTTCTGACCCTGTTCACATAGCCCCGCTACGGTCGGGCTATGACCCTGCTCGTCCTGTTCGCCATCGCGGCGGGCGCGGGCACCGCGTTGTCGCCCTGCGTGCTCCCGGTGCTCCCGGCTCTGTTGTCGGCGGGCGCGAGCGGCGGGCGGCGGCGGCCGCTCGGCGTGGTGCTCGGGCTCGCGACCACGTTCACGATCACCGTCGCGGGCTTCGCGAGCGTGATCAACGGGGTCGGGCTCGGCGACGGGACGCTGCGCTCGCTCGCGGTGATCGCCCTGCTCGTGTTCGGCATCGCGCTGCTCGCGCCCAAGCTCGCCGACCGGATCGAGGCGCCGCTGTCGCGCCTCGCGCGCTTCGGCCCGAAATCGCGCGGAGAGGGGTTCTGGTCCGGGATCGGGGTCGGCGCCGCGCTCGGGTTCGTCTACGCCCCGTGCGCCGGGCCGGTGCTCGCTGCGGTGATCTCGGTCGGCGCGGCCTCGGCCAGCGCGCTCGCGGTGGCGCTCGCCTACGCGCTCGGCGCCGCGGCGGTGCTGCTCGTCTTCTGCCTCGGCGGCCGGCGCGTGCTGGCGCGGGTGCCGCCGCGTGCGCTGCAGCGCACGCTCGGCGTGGTGATGATCCTCACCGCGCTCGCGATCGTCACCCAGGTCGACCTGCGCTTCCAGACCGCACTCGCCGAGAACGCCCCGGGCTTCCTCGTCAATCCGACCGGCTCGCTCGAGCGCTCCAAGCCGATCGAGGACCGGCTCGCCCAGCTGCGCGGCGCGGCGCGCTTCGACGGCACCGCGCACGCGAGCATGGGCTCGAAGCTGAAGGCGCTCGGCACCGCGCCCGACTTCGCCGGCCACGGCCGCTGGTTCAACACCCCCGGCGGCCGCCCGCTGACGCTCGAGGGCCTGCGCGGCCGCGTCGTGCTGGTCGACTTCTGGACCTACACCTGCATCAACTGCCTGCGCACCCTCCCCCACGTGCGGGCCTGGGACGCGCGCTACCGCTCAGACGGGCTGACGATCGTCGGCGTCCACACGCCCGAGTTCGACTTCGAGCACGACAGCGGCAACGTGCAGGACGCGATCGCGCGCAGCAGGCTCCGCTACCCCGTCGTCCAGGACAACGACTACGCGACCTGGGACGCCTGGGGCAACCAGTACTGGCCTGCGAAGTACCTGATCGACGCCAGGGGCCGCGTGCGCTACGTCCACTTCGGCGAGGGCGAGTACGACAAGACCGAGGCGGCGATCCGCACGCTGCTGGCCGAGGCGGGCGCGGCGAAGCTCCGCGCACGCGCCACCGTGGGCCACGAGGACGCGATCGAAGCCCGGACGCCGGAGACCTACCTCGGCGTGCAGCGGGCGCAGGGCTGGAGCCCGAAGCCGCGCGCCGGTACGCACACCTACCGCGCCGCGGCGCCGGCGCTCAACCAGTTCGCGTTCGGCGGGACGTGGCGCATCGGCAAGGAGCCCGCCGAGGCCGTCAAGGACGCGACGATCGACACCCGCTTCTCGGCGCGCAAGGTCTACCTCGTGCTCAGCTCACGCGGCTCGCGCCCGCGCACGGTCGAGGTGCGGGTCGACGGGCAGCGCACGCGCACCGTGACCGTGCGCCGCCAGCGCCTGTATGAGCTGGTCTCGCTGCCGCGCGCGGGTGAGCACCGGCTCAACCTGCGCTTCGCGCCCGGCGTCGCGGGCTACGCGTTCACCTTCGGCTAGTCGCGCGCGGCCTTCGCCATCTTGGCGATCGTGCTGATCACGTAGGAGAGCGAGAGCAGGAAGAACGCCGCGCCGACGGCGGCACGCACCTGATCCTCGCTCGCCGGGGCCTTCTTGGCGACGGGAGCCGCGACGGCATCCGCGACCTTCTCACGCCACCCGGAGAGTCCCGCGTGGCCGATCTGTTCGGTGTTGGGCATGGGTGAGGCCTACCCGCTCGGCGCGCTCGGCAACGTGCCTTCCACGCGGGTCCGCACGCCCGCGCCATCGACCTCGACCTTCCAGATCGGCGCCTCGGCCTTGACCCGGTCGATCAGCGAGCGAGCGCCGTCGAAGGCCTCGCCGCGGTGCGGGGCCGAGGCGGCGACGATCACGCTCGGCTCGCCCAGCGGCACCGTCCCGGTGCGGTGCTCGAGGGCGACCGCACTGAGCCCGTAGGCCGCCGCGACCTCCTCGCCGATCGCGCGCAGCTTCGGCTCCGCCATCTCGGCGTAGGCCTCGTAGTCGAGCTCCAGCACCTCGCGCGTCACGCCCTCGAACAGGACGACGGCGCCCGCAGCCGGGTCGCGCACGGCCGCCGCGACGGCGGCGAGGTCGAGCGGCTCGCCCGTCACCCGGACCGACCGCACGACACCGGCGCCACCGCTCACGGGCGGCACGAGCGCGACCTCGTCACCCGCCCGGACCACCGCGCGCTCATCGGCGTACTCGCGATTGATCGCCACCACGCACGAGCGCGGCGCGAGCCCCATCGCCGCGAGCAGGTCGGAGACGACCGCGCCGTCGGGGAGCTCGACCTCCACGCGGTCGCTCCCCGCGCGCTCGCGCAGGCCGGCGAAGAGTCGGACGCTGACCACCATGCCGACAGCGTAGGCGGCACAATGAACCCGTCCCGATCCGAGGCAGGAGGAGAGATGACCGACACCGCCGTCGAGCCCGCGACCACCGAGGTCGAGGAGTGGCTCTCGCGCTTCGACCAGGCGCTCACCGCGGGTGACTCCGCGGCCGCCTCGGAGCTGTTTCTCGACGACAGCTACTGGCGCGACCTCGTCGCGTTCACCTGGAACCTCAAGACGGTCGAGGGACCGGCCGGGGTCAAGGACATGCTCGACCACGCGCTCGCCCACACCAAGCC
This sequence comes from Solirubrobacteraceae bacterium, assembly GCA_039934455.1. Classification (GTDB taxonomy): domain Bacteria; phylum Actinomycetota; class Thermoleophilia; order Solirubrobacterales; family Solirubrobacteraceae; genus DASQFQ01. The sequence continues at coordinate 3,322 of JBDTMF010000126.1, read as the reverse complement.
GCGCAACTGGGCCACGACCGAGCCGCCCGCGAGCGCGGAGGGCGTGACCGAGGCGTGGATCGAGTTCGAGACCGATGCCGGCCGCGGCGGCGGGCACCTGCGCCTCAAGGACGGCAAGGCGTGGACGCTGCTGACCACGCTCAACGAGCTCAAGGGCCACGAGGAGTCCAGCGGCCCCGGCCGCCCCATGGGCGCCGAGCACGGCGCCAACCCGGAGCGCGAGACGTGGCTCGAGCAGCGCGAGCGCGAGGCGAGGGAGCTCGGCCACGAGACGCAGCCCGACGTCGTGATCATCGGCGGCGGTCAGGGCGGGATCGCGCTGGCCGCGCGGCTGCGCCAACTCCGCGTCCCCACGATCGTCGTCGAGCGCAACGAGCGCCCGGGTGACTCCTGGCGCAAGCGCTACAAGTCGCTCTGCCTCCACGACCCGGTCTGGTACGACCACCTCCCCTACATCAAGTTCCCGGAGAACTGGCCGGTGTTCTCGCCCAAGGACAAGATCGGCGACTGGCTCGAGATGTACACGCGGGTGATGGAGCTCAACTACTGGAGCTCGACCAAGGCCAAGAGAGCCAAGTACGACGCGGAGGCCGGCGAGTGGGTCGTGGTCGTCGAGCGGGACGGTGCCGAGATCACCCTGCGCCCCAAGCAGCTCGTGATGGCGACCGGGATGTCCGGTAAGCCGACCGTGCCCGAGATCCCAGGGCAGGACGTCTTCCAGGGCGAGCAGCACCACTCCTCCCAGCACCCCGGCGCCGACGCCTACAAGGGGAAGCGAGCCGTGGTGATCGGCTCCAACAACTCCGCGCACGACATCTGCGCGGCGCTGTGGGAGGCGGGCGCCGACGTCACGATGGTGCAGCGCTCCTCGACCCACATCGTGCGCTCGGCCACGCTGATGGACGTCGGGCTCTCGGCGCTCTACTCCGAGGCGGCCGTCGCCGCCGGAGTCACCACGGAGAAGGCCGACCTGATCTTCGCCTCGCTGCCCTACCGGATCATGCACGAGTTCCAGATCCCGCTCTACAACGAGATGCGCGAGCGCGACGCCGACTTCTACGAGCGGCTGGAGAACGCCGGCTTCCAGCTCGACTTCGGCGAGGACGACTCGGGCCTGTTCATGAAGTACCTGCGCCGCGGCTCGGGCTACTACATCGACGTCGGCGCGTCCGACCTCGTGGCCGACGGCAAGATCAAGCTCCAGAACGGCACCGTCGACCACCTGACCGAGGACGCGGTGGTGATGGCCGGCGGGACCGCGCTGCCGGCCGACCTCGTCGTCTACGCCACCGGCTACGGCTCGATGAACGGCTGGGCCGCGGATCTGATCTCGCAGGAGGTGGCCGACAAGGTCGGCAAGGTCTGGGGCATCGGCTCCGACACCAAGTACGACCCCGGCCCGTGGGAGGGCGAGCAGCGCAACATGTGGAAGCCGACGCAGCAGGAGGCGCTGTGGTTCCACGGCGGCAACCTGCACCAGTCGCGCCACTACTCGCTCTACCTCGCGCTGCAGCTGAAGGCGCGCTTCGAGGGGCTCGAGACGCCGGTCTACGGACTCCAGGAGGTGCACCACACGAGCTAGCCCTAGACTCGGACGTGGATGGAGGGATCTGCGCTCACGCACCTCGACGCCGCCGGCCGGGCGACGATGGTCGACGTGGGCGAGAAGGAGCCCACGGCGCGCTGGGCGCGTGCCCGCGCCGTCGTGCGGATGACCCCCGAAGCGGCCGCCCGCGTCGTCGCGGGCGACAATCCGAAGGGCGACGTCGTCGCCGTCGCGCGGATCGCCGCGATCCAGGCGGCCAAGCGCACCGACGAGCTGATCCCGCTCTGCCACCAGCTGCCGCTCTCCCACGTCGACCCGCAGATCGCGATCGACGCCGACGAGGGCAGCGTCACGATCGTCGTCGAGACACGCACCACCCATCAGACCGGGGTCGAGATGGAGGCGATGGTCGCCTGCTCCGTGGGCGCGCTGACCGTCTACGACATGGTCAAGGGCATCGAGCCGGGGGTCGTGGTGGAGCGCATCGAGCTGCTCGACAAGACCGGCGGGAAATCGGACTTCCACCGGCCATGAAGCCGCTCATCGACGGACACGGGCGCCCGATCGGGGACGTGCGGATCTCGGTCACCGACCGCTGCAACTTCCGCTGCCAGTACTGCATGCCCGCCGAGGGCCTGCCGTGGCTCAAGCGCGACTCGCTGCTCTCCTACGAGGAGATCGCGCGGCTCGTCGCGCTGTTGAGCTCGATGGGCGTGCACGACGTGCGCCTGACCGGCGGCGAGCCGCTCGTGCGCAAGGAGCTCTGGCGGCTGGTGGAGATGCTCTCGGGGATCGAAGACGTCCACGACCTCTCGCTCACCACCAACGGATATCTCCTCAAGACGCAGGTCGGCGATCTCGTGCGCGCCGGGCTCAGGCGCATCAATGTCTCACTCGACTCGCTCGCCCCCGACCGCTTCTTCCAGCTCACCCGCCGCGACTCGCTCGCGCAGGTGCTCGAGGGGCTCGAGGCCGCGGAGGCCCACCCCGAGCTGCGCCCGATCAAGGTCAACGTCGTGGCGCTCAAGGACTTCACCGAGGACGAGGTCGTGCGCTTCGCCGACTTCGCCCGCCGCACGCCCTACGTCGTGCGCTTCATCGAGTTCATGCCGCTCGACGCCGACCGCTCGTGGAGCGCCGACAAGGTGCTGCCCAACGAGGAGATCCGGCGCCTGATCAACGAGGTCCATCCGCTCGAAGCCGTCGGCCGTGAGCGCCACGGCACGTCGCGGCGCTGGCGCTTCGCCGACGGGCAGGGCGAGATCGGCTTCATCTCGCCCGTCACCGAGCCCTTCTGCGGCGACTGCAACCGCATTCGCCTCACCGCCGAGGGGATGCTGCGGACCTGCCTGTTCTCGCTCAACGAGACCGACCTGCGCACCCCCATGCGCGAGGGGGCGAGCGACGCGGACATCGAGGCGATCGTGCGGGACGCGGTCTGGCGCAAGGAGCTCAAGCACCACATCGGTGACGAGGGCTTCGTCCAGCCCGCGCGGTCGATGTCGCGCATCGGCGGGTGATCGACCTCCCGGAGGCCGTGCGGCTGGTGCTCGCGGCCGCCGCGCCGCTGGAGACCGAGCGGGTCCCGTTGCGCGACGCGGCGGGCCGGGTCGCCGCCGAGGAGGGCCGCAGCGCCGTCGACCTGCCGCCCTTCGACCGCTCGGCGATGGACGGCTACGCGGTGCGCTCGGTCGACACCGGCGCCGGCGCGCTGCGGCTGGTCGGCGAGGTCGCCGCGGGCGAGACGGCGACCGCGACGCTCGAGCCGGGCACCGT
>JBDTMF010000125.1:0-12436 GCA_039934455.1 Solirubrobacteraceae bacterium | reverse complement strand
GTTGCGGCGGAAGCGCGCGCGGAACGCCGGGTCCATGAGCAGGCGCTCGATCAGCTTGGCGGCGACGTCAGCCTCAGAGGTGGCCATCACGAGCCTCAGGTCGCGGGTCCTGGCCCGCGGCGCCGCTCGACGAGCGGCTTGCCGAGCACCACGAACACGGGGATGAAGAGGGCGAGCCACATCGTCCCGAGCACGGTCCAGACCACGTAGCTGGGAGCGAAGGCGGACATGATTGGCTGATACCGCAGTGACATGAAGATCGCAAAGCCTGCAGCCAGTATCGACCAGCCGAGCCCAGCAATCGAGTAGCGGGCCAGAACGGGGGAGTCGCTGGTGCGTGCCTTGCCGGTCAGGCGGCGGTTGAACTGGTCCTTGGCGCGCTTGCGGAGCCCCGGTTCGCGCAGGTAGTCCACGAGGATGTGGTACCCGTCGCGGTCGATGAACGGGTTGAGGTTGAAGAAGGCGCCGACGTAGCCCGCGAAGGCGAGCTGGAAGAACACGTCGCGCACGGTGCCGTGGACGAAGACGCAGCAGATCGAGAAGATCGCGCCGAGCGAGAAGTCCGACACCGGCCCCGCGGCGCTGATCGCGATCCGCCGCGGGCGCGGCTCGAACCACGCCTCTGAGGTGTCGACGAAGGCATACGGGAAGATCGCGACGAGCTTCAGGCCCGCGCGCTCGATGCGGCGGCCGAACGACGCCATCGTCAAGCCGTGCGCGGTCTCGTGCACCGCGACCACCGCGAAGCGCCCGAGCAGGAACACGAGCGCGCCCAGCCCGATCCGCTTGGAGACCACGAACGGCGTGCCGTAGCGGCCGATGATGAGGTAGGCGAAGGCGCCGAGGCCCGCGACGATCAGCGCCGCGATCGCGTACAGCGCCGGGCGCGTGAAGAGCACCCAGGCGCCGCGGCGATAGAGGCCGTCGAAGAAGCCGGCGAGCCCCGGGATGATCTTCTCGCGCGGCTTGAACAGGCGCCGCAGGAAGCCCTTCGGCGCCTCCTCCTCCGGCGCCGCGCCGTCCACCCCGGCGAGGTAGCCGCGCTCGCCGAGGTCGGCCAGCAGGCGTGCCAGCCGCGGCGCGCCCGCCGCCCCGTGGCGCTGCTCGGCGATCCCGATCAGGTCCGACAGCGAGTGGCTGCCGTCGAACAGCTCGAACAGCTGCGCGTCGTTGTCGGAGAGCCGCAGGAAGGTGTTGCGGTTGAGGTCCCTGAGGATCCAGCGCTTGGAGCCCTCGCTCGCGTCGAGGCGCTTGAGCGCGTAGCCCGAGCGCACCCGCGGCTTCATGCCGAACGAGGTCGCCGCGGCCCCGACCACCCCGGGTGGCCCGAGCGCGGGCACGACGAGACTCGCGCCCGGTCGTACGACGATCGTGCGGCCCGCCTCGGCTGTATCGCGCTTGCGCTCCACGCGCAGCTCGAGCGAGCCGAGCTGCAGCTTCGCCCCGTCGTGCAGGGCGGTCGCGGAGGAGATCGCGACGCCGTCGACGATCGTGCCCGCGCTCGAGCCCGCGTCCTCGATCCGCGCGCCGCCGCCGTTGCCGCCGAGGGAGATCCGCGCGTGCACGCGCGAGACGCTCGGGTCGGCGAGCACGACCGTGCTGCCCGGCGCGCGCCCGATCGTCATCTCACCCACCACCGGCACCCGCGTCCGGTCGGCGAGCACGAGCTCAAGCGGCGCGGCGGCGCCCGCCACGGGGGTGCCGCAGGTGCCGCAGTAGTCGGCCCCGCGCGAGAGCTGACGACGGCAGCTCGTGCAGAGCACGGGCTACCCCAGCGACAACGGCTGGAAGACCGGGTTGTCCCCGGAGAAGCCCAGCGATTGCTGCTTGGTCGGCTGGCCCACCGGCATCCGCGCGAGCTGCCCGTTGGCCTCGCCGCAGAACTGGTCGGCCTGGACGACGACGAGCTCGAGGCCGTCCGAGCGCCACGCCACCTTGCACGCGCGCACGTTCTGCGCCTTGGCCTCGGTGAGCAGGACGTCCTTGGGCTTGCCCAGGTAGAGCTGGAAGGCGTCGGTGTCGAAGTTGGCCACCGCCGCCATCCGCTTGCCGTCGGGCGAGATCGAGAAGTCGATCACGCCCTTGCCGGGATTGGAGATGTCGGTGACGAACTTGCCCTTGCCCCAGTCCTTGGCGTCCGCCGAGAACGGCTTCTTGGACGTGTAGCGCACCATGCCGAACACGGAGTCCGGCTTGTTGATGTCGCCCTTCTGGCCGAGCGCGTAGATCGTCTTGCCGTCTGGCGTCCAGCGGACCGTCTTGACCAGGTTGATGGTCGGGTCGGAGATGCACTGGGCCGGGCCCTGGGTCTTCGAGAGCTGGAGCAGGCAGAGGTCCTGGTCCTTGTGATCCTTGCCCGGGCTCTTGTCACGCAGCATGGCGAGCAGGTTCAGGTCGAGCGTCGGCGCCCACGCGAGGTCGGAGAACACCTCGTCGGGCGGGGTCACCGCGATCGCCGGCTCGTCGGGCTTGGCCTGGTTCTTGATGAAGACCCGGCGATCGCTCGCGTAGGCGATCTGCGTGCCGTCGAACGAGAACGTCGGGTCGGTCTCCTCCTGGGAGCCCTTGGCGACCGCGGGCAGGCGCTTGCCGTTGGAGCCGTCGGCGAGCAGGACGTTCTTGCCGTCGTCGAACGCGAGCTCGGGGAAGCCGGCGGAGACGATCAGCTTGATCTTCGCGCCCTCGGCGAGCTTGGTGCCCGCGGGCGGGATCGTCCCGATCAGCGTGCCCTTCTTCTTGCCGGAGAACTGGTTGACCGTCTCCGGCACGAGGCCGGCCTCTGCGGCCTTCTGGCCGGCCTCCGCGACCGCGGTGCCGGCCAGCGCGGGCAGCACCGCCGCGGCTGTCGCGCCAGCGCCGCCGGCCTTGCCGTTCTTCTTGTCGACCTTGCCCTTGCCCTTCTTCTTGCCGCGCGGGTCGGCGGTGAAGATGGCGATCGGCGCGCCCTCCTTGACGATCTCCTTGGCGGCGGGGATCTGGCTCGAGATCTTGGCCTTGGGGTCGGGCGGCTGCGGCGAGACCTGGCCGACCGTGAGGTTCGCCTTGCGCAGGATCGGGTCCGCGTCCGCCTGGGTCTTGCCGACGATGTCGGGCACCTCGACCTTGCCGTTGCCCACGGCGATCTCGATCGCGACCTCGGAGTCCTTCTTCGCCTTCTGGCCGGCCTTCGGCGTCTGGCCGATGACGGTGCCGGGCGGCGCCTCGGTGGACACCTTCTGCTTCGTCGCGGCGGACAGCTTCAGCTGGGCGTCGGTCAGCTTCTTCTCGGCCTCGAACGTCGACTTCGCGCCCGTGACCTCCGGGACCACCACGTTCTTCGGCAGGAACAGGAAGAGGAACAGCGCGAGCAGGATCAGGAGCGGCACGAGCAGCGCGATCCACCAGGGGAGCCACGCCTTGTGGCGGAAGACGACCTGGTTGGGCATCAGCGGCATCTGCGCCGCGGGAGCGCCGCTGCCGGGCGCCTTGAGCTTCATGAGGTCGACGTTCTTGCTCGGGATCCGCGGCTTGGCCACGCGCGGGCCCTGGAGCCGGACGCCGCTGGTGCCGACCTGGGCGCGCGGACCCGTGATGCGCAGGCGCTGCTTCAGGCCCTTGCGCTTCGGCGCGCCCCCGCCCTCCTCGCCCTCTTCCCCTTCGCCCTCGGGGAGCTCCATGTCGGCGGCGGACTTGGCCTGCTCGGCCTCCTCGCCCGTCTTGGTGAAGACCTGGATCCGCTTCTCCGCCGGGCGCCCGATCCACTTCTGGCGCGGCGGCTTGACCAGCATCTTCGAGCTGATCGACTGGCCCGGCGGGATCTCCATCGTCGCCGGCGTGAACCTGTACTCGAGCTCGTTGTCGGGGTCGGCGGCGTCGAGCGCGACGGTGACCGGGGCGTTGGCCGTGTTCCTGACCGCGACGTCGAACTGGGCCTTCTTGCGGCCGGACGCGCGCTCGGGCGCGAGCTTGGTCTTGAACTCCTCGAACGGCTGGATGCCGAGCCTCAGCGGGGCGGTGGCGGCCCGGCGGCTGTAGGCCTTCGACTCGCCCACGACCTCGAGCTCCCACATCCGCGCCTCGGCCTCGGCCGAGCGCGGCGGGTGGATGTGGATCTCGACTTCCTGCTCATAGGTGCCGCTCGTGCCGAACGGCACGAGGTAGACGGTGTTCGGATAGATCGACCACCAGTCGCCCGGCAGTCCGAGCACTGACAGCTCGTAGTTGTCGACGATGCCGCTCTGGTTGCGCACGAGCGCGAGCACTCGGGCGCGCTGGCCCGGCTCGACCCCCATGGCGAGCGTCTCGCCGAGGCTGACCTGCTCGCCCTCGGGCAGCCGTAGGGAGATCGCGGCCGGGTCGGGCTCGGCGGGCTGCGCCGGAGGCGGCGGGGCCGGCACCGGCGCGGCGGGCACGGCGGGCTGCGGTGCGGTGGGGACGGGATGCGGCGCCGCGGCGGCGGGAGGCGGCGGCGGAGCAGGGGCGGAGCCGGCCAGCGGGTCGCCCGAGACGACCGCGCCCTGGCCGTTTGCAGGGCTGGAGGGGGCCGGAGCCGCCGCGGGGCGGGCGGCGGGATGCGGCGGCTGGGTCGTGGCCTGCCCGGGCGCGGGGGCCTCCGGCTGTGCGGGGGCGGCGGCGGGAGCGTCGGCGGCGGGCGCCGCGGCATCGGCGGCCGGTGCCTGCTGTTGCGCCGCCTGAAGCACCTCAGGCGTGACCGCCTGAACGACCCCGGTGGGATCCCAGCGCAGGTATTCGCCGCACTCGCAGAAGTCCCGGTCGTCGGGATTCTCGCGGCCGCAGCTGGAGCAGACTCTCATGATTCAGGCTTCTTCTTCGGTGCTTTCACGCGCAGTCGGTACGCCGTGTGTACCGGCTTGAAGTTCTCAATGCAACGTGCGATGGCGGCTTGGACCTCTTCATTGACGGGCTTGTCGCAGTACACGACGAATTGCGCCGGTTTTGATTCCAGAGGTTCGGAGGACGGCGAGAAATACACGCCGCCATCGTCCTCCACGCGCAGCGGCGTGCCGGGGAACGCGAGCTCCAGCGCGAGCTCGAGGCCGCCCTTGGTGCCGCGGCGGCGCCCGAGCTCGGCCGCCCGCCGGATCGTGTCCCGCTGCACCGCGATCGGCTGAGACTCGTCGAGGTCGACGCCGAGCCAGGCGCTGAGCAGGTTGAGGATGTCGCGCGGCGCGTAGTCGGGGTCGAAGTGCTCCGGCAGCGCGTCGAGCATCGCCACGATCGGGTCGAGCAGCGTCTCGAGCGCGCCGACGAAGCGCATCCCGAAGTCGCCGTCGGCATAGAGCGAGGGCAGCCCGTCGCGCAGGTAGGCGCGGCCGGAGGCGCTCTTCGGCGTCTCCTTCGTCCCGGCCGCGAGCTGGACCATCAGGGTCCCGAAGCCGGCCCCCATGAAGGTCTGGTAATCGCCGCCTCCGGCGCCGCCGTTGCCCGTGGAGTCCGCCACGGGGATCTAGCGCCCCCTCCCGCGACCATCGACCCGGAATGACGCACGTCGATCACCGACATGCTGCACTGACTCGCCTAGCGGCTCGTCACCGTTTCCGCCTCGCGACCACTTGACATGCCAGGGGCATTCCCGCGGGTCTGCGTCCTTGCCTGTCGGCGCCGCCGCACGCCCTTTCGGACCGATGCTCACGAGAGGGGCCACTAGGCCTCCCGGTGCGTGGCCTTGACGATGTGCTGGGCCGAGGCCATCAGCTCGTCCGGCTCGAGGACGATGTGGCTGCCCGCGGGCTTCGAGGACTGTTCCCCGGTCGCCAGGTTCGTCTCGTAGATGCGGAGGATCTTCACGAACTCGACGCCGTCGACGGCGTGCACCACGCCGTAGAGCTCGCCCTGGTTGAGCGCGCGGCCGAAGTCCCAGCCCTGCCCCGGCCCCGTGGCGTTGCCGCCCACGAGCGGGTTGATGTAGGTGTAGAGCGCGTGCGCGACGTCCTGCTCGACGCGCGCCGTGTCGGCGAGCGGCGAGGCCTGGAGGTTGACGATCACCGACAGCCCGCGGTAGCTGCACGGCAGCAGCTGCACCGACGTGCCGATCAGCCGCCGCTCGTCGAGGTACTCGGAGACCTCCTGCAGGAGCTCCTCGCTCGGCTGCAGCTCCTGATAGGTCAGCTGGCGGTCGGCCGGGTAGAGGCGCGGGACCATGTGCAGCGCGACCGGGCCGCCCGTCACCTGCGGCGGCACGCAGACCGCGCGCGCGACGCGCGGGGACGCCTCGCCGGCCAGGAACTCGAAGTCCCCGGCCGTCACCGCGCGGTAGCGGGTGCGGATCTCCATCGCCGCGCGCTGGCGGGCGTGGTCGAGAGCCTCCGGGTCGACGCCGCCGTTGGCCGGCAGCGGGTTGGTGACCGTGTCGACGCCGGCCAGCGTCGAGCGCAGCGTGGAGAGCGAGCCGGCGGCGACGTTGCCGGGGCGCCCGCCGCCGTGGCGATAGCGGGTGAAGCGCATGAGCGCGCCCTTCGGCGGGATGGCGCCGTACTGCGTCCAGCCGCCGTCGGTCTCGCGGATGGCCGGCCCGAGCTCGACCTCGCCGCCGACCGGGTTGAGGATGTAGTGGCGGTCGAACTCGGTCGAGGTGACGAAGTCCGGCCGCAGCTCCCACGCGGCCCAGTCGCCGGACTCGGGGTCCTGGACCTCGAGCGTCTCGCCGGTCGAGGGCTTGAGCACCGGGTTGAAGCGGAGCGGGAACACCTGGCCCGGCGTGCCGTCGGAGACGCCGAGGACCTCGTTCTCCTCCTGCGCCGCGTGCTGCGCGGGCAGCAGCGCGCCGATCGGCGCGGCGGTCAGCGAGTAGATCTCGGGCGCCTGCGTGTAGGTCGTCGCGGCGCTGCCGTGGCGCGTCTTGTCGTCGATCCGGCAGCGCAGCCAGTGCATGCGGTGGCCGCCGAGCGGCTGCACGGCGGAGCGCGGCGGGAGCTGGAGCTCGACCGCGCCGGCGCCGTAGTTGAAGCCGCCGGTGAGGTCCTCGAGGACGACGGCCTCCTCCCAGGCGTTGTCGCCCTGGGAGACCTCCCAGCGCAGCGGCGGGTCCTCGGGGTTGACACCGGCGCCGCGGGCGGGCGACGCATCGACGTCGACCTGCATCAGCAGCCGGCCGACCGGCTCCTCGAAGCCGACGTAGAGCGCGTCGCCGACCGCCGGCGGGTTGCCGAACGGCATCTGGTCGGCGCCCTGAGGATGGGCCTCGCCGTCGGCCACGCCGACGTCCTTGACCTGGCCGCCGCGCTGGAGCACGTACGCGGCCGGCCGTGCGGTGGGGATCGTGAAGTCCTCGCGGACCTGGAAGACGACCGCGTCGTCGCGCGCGGTGCGCGGCGTGCCGACCTCGGTCGCGCCGCCCTGGATCAGCAGCGGCTCGAGCGGCGGCTCGACGAGGCGGAAGCGCAGGTCGGTGGCGGCGGCGCTGGGCCCGTCGAGCTGGATGCCGAGCAGCTCGAGCAGCGTCACGTGCAGCTTGTCGGGCACCCGGTTGAGCCGGTAGATCGTCATCTCCGTCATCCACGCGAACAGCTCGATCAGCGTGATGCCGGGGTCGGAGACGTTGTGCTCGGTCCACTCGGGGCAGGAGCGGTTGATGCGCAGGCGCGCCTCGGAGACGAGGTCCTGGAAGCGCCGGTCGTCGAGCTGGATGTCGGGGAGCTTGCTCACGCGCTGGCGGCCTCGTCGTCCTCGCCCTCGTCGGGGATGACGTAGAAGGGATAGACCAGGTTGCGCTTGTGGTTGGTCGAGCGGATCCGGTAGCCGATGTTGATCAGCAGCTGGCCGTCGATCATGTGCGAGAGGTCGAAGTCGATGTCCTCCACCACGATCCGCGGCTCCCAGCGGTCGAGCGCGCGGCGCACCTCCGTCTCCAGGCGCCCGGCGGTCGCGGCGTCGATCGTGTCGAACACGAAGTCGTGCACGCCGCAGCCGAACTCCGGCCGCATCGGCCGCTCGCCGGGGGCGGTGCTGAGGATGATCTCGATGGCCTGGTCCACATCCGTCTCGCCCGACGCGAGCGCGATGCCGCCGCGCCGGTCGACCGTGAGGGGGAACGAGAGCCCCGAGCCGAGAAGTTCCGTCATCGATTTCCGAACCTATCCGATGTTGATGATCGGGCCGGCGATCGTGACCGGGCCCTGTCCGTTGATGTCCACCGTGGCGCCCTTGAGCGCGAGCTGCCCCTGCGCCTCGATGGTGATCGAGGGCGCCTTGATCGTCACCGCCTGTTTCGACTCGACCGTGATGGCCTGCGTCGCGCCGAGCTTCCAGGCGCCGCCGAAGTCGCCCGTGTAGCCGCCGCCGCCACCGGCGCCGGACTTGACGGTCTCCTTGATCTCGCCGCCGTCGATCTTGATCTCCCACTTGCCCTTGTCGGACTGGAGGGTGATGTCCTCGACGGTGTGGACCACCGCCTTGTGGTCGCTCTTGAGCGCGAACGAGCCGTCGGTGAGCGCCAGTTCCCCGCCGGGCTTGTCCTTGCCGTTGAACAGCGAGCCGATGACGTAGGGGTAGGAGGGGTCGCCGTTCTCGAAGGCGACGATCACCTGCTCGTTGACCACGGGGAGCATGGTGAGGCCGCGCTCCGGTCCCGCCGAGGGGAAGCCGACCGGGGCCCAGAACGTCTCGACGTCGCTCAGGGACGGGAGCTTCACCCGCACGCGGCCGATCTTCTCGGGGTCGTTGTTGTTGGTCACGACGCCGACCATGATCGAGTTGATGGCGATCGGGCCGCCGCCGTTGCCGGCCGACTGGCCGAGGATGCTGTGCTCGCCCGCGGAGTTGGAGAACTGCGTGACGTAGCCGCCGCCTCCGCGGATGACGTGCACCGACTTGGCCACGCGGTAGGTCCCGGAATAGTTCTTGCCGACGCCGGTGACCTTGATCATGACCCCGGCCTTGATCTTCGGGTTGCCCTCGCAGGTCCCGTCGGCGGCGAGATAGGCGTTGGCGAGCTGGTCGAGCGAGGCCTGGGCCATGCTGGAGGCCTCCTCCGACGTCTTGAACGACTGCCCGGCGATCTCGAGCACGGCTCCCGGGAACTTCTTCGCGACCGTGCTGCGGGTGATGCCGGCGTCCGTGACCTGCTTCGCGGCACTCGCGGTCTGCACGACCGCCCGCTTGCTCATGAGGTCGAAGCCGCGCACGTTGACCTTCTCGACCTGCTGCACCGCGGTGATGCGGGGCCGGAACTGGTGCAGATCCTCGGGGTAGCTGAGCTCGATCTTCTCACCGTCGCCGTTGGGTGCGGCGAACTTCGCCCTGCCCGCGTCGACGGTGAACTCGAACCCGATCCGCCGGCCCAGGCGCAGGACGAAGTCGAAGTCGGTCTCGTTGTGCTGGAGGAGGTACTTGTGCGGGCCGCCGCTCGACTCGACCGAGGCCTGGAGAGCGTGCTCGCCGCAGATCTTCTTGACGATGTCCGAGGTCGTCTGGTCCTGGAAGGCCCGCTGCTTGCGGGAGCGCATCATGCGGTGGGTCCGGTCGTAGGCGCGCACGACGATCGCCGCGCCGCCGCCCGTGAACTCGGGCTCGACGGTGACGATCTCGCCCTTGAACAGCGACTGGGTCGTCGACTCGCCCATCGAGCCGAGCTTGACCTCGAGGGCCTTGCCGATCTCGAACTTGGACTCGTCGAGCGGCTGGAACGGCGGGCTGCCGTCGAGCTTGGCCGGATAGCCGACCTGCACCGTGCAGACGTCCGGCAGCCGCAGCCAGTTCGTGATCTTGATCTCGTGCACGAAGTTCATCTCGGCCGGGTCGAGGTCGGCCCCCTCGATCAGGATCTTGAAGAGCGGAACGTGGTCCTTGGACGTCGCGGGCATCAGGTGTCGAGGCTCGGGATCGTCAGCTCGTGGCCGCGCCGGAGGGTGAGCGGGTCGTCGATCCCGTTCGCCTCGGCGAGCGTGCGCCAGCGCGTGGCGTCCCCGTAGTTCTTGTAGGCGATGGACTGCAGCGAGTCGCCGTCGGTGATGGTGTGGACCTTCATGCCGGCGATCGCGCGCGTGGTCGGGTTCTGGCCGGGCTGGGCCTGCTCGGACTGCGTCAGCTCGAGGTCCACGAGCGCCCGTGCCGGCTCGCCGTTGGGCCGGAACATCACGAAGCGGATGCTCAGGGACGAGCCGACCATCTTCGGGCTCTCGATCGAGCCCCACTTGAAGGTCACGAACGGTGGCGCGGAGCCGCCGCCGCCCCCGCCGCCCGCCTCCATCATCTTCAGCAGCTTCATCGCGTCCTCCTTGATGGAGGCGTCGGCGCCCTTGAGGGAGGCGTCGAGGAGGAGCTGGACCCGGATCGTCCACGGCATGCCGCCGCCGAACTCCGGCTTCGGCGTGTCCGTGCCGGTGACGGGCTTGATCGTCCAGACGTTGGTCTTGGTGATCGAGTACTCCTGCGGATTGAACGCGCACTCGATCGGCTCGCCGCCGTCGACGACCAGCTGCGCGCGCTCGAAGTTCTGGGGAAGCGGCATCGGCTCAGCTCATCTTCAGCCCGGAGTGGGCGATGTCGAGGGACTCGGTCGCGAGGCCGCTGCCGGACGCCGAGATGCTCGGCCCGGACCAGCGGACGGGGAAGGCGTCGGTGAAGCTCCAGGCGCGCTTGGTGCCGCCGTCCTGGGTCGTCAGCTCGACGGTGACCTCTTTGAGCTCCGCCTGCTCACGCGTCTTCCAGAACCACGCCTGCATCGCGTTGTCGTCCGTCATCCCCGCCGAGAGCTGGAGATACGGGTAGCGCACGCGTCCCGGGAGGTGGTGGGTGAACTCGTTGTTGCCGCCTTCGGCCCACTCGAAGACGTCGAACTCCATCGAGAGGCCGTTGCAGTTCTGGAACGTCCCGATCGAGAGGCCGGGGACGCTGAGGCGGAAGTAGTGGTCGGAGAGGACGCGGCGGGCAGAGGGTGGGGGCATGGTTTAGAAGAGGGGGTCGATTCCGTCGATGTTGCCGAGGTGCTCGTTCTCCTCGCGCAGAGCCTTCAGGACTGCTTCCACGACGCTGTCGGTCGCGGACCCGCCACTGCTGCTGCCGCCGCTCACGGCTCGCGCGAGGGTGGAGGCATTGCCGAGGGTCCGTGGAGTGGCGGCCGCGGGCGGGAGCGCTGGGCCTGCGGCCGTCCTGGCGATCGCTGCCTCGGCCCGGGGTCCGGTCACCGCAGCGCTCGCGGCGCCGGGCGGCGGCGGGAAGGAGATCTCCATGAAGTCGGCGCCCGAGCGGACCTCGGCGCCGGCGGCCTGAGCCGCGGCGGCGAGCTCGGCGGCGGGCTGCCCGTTGGCGGGTTGCGCGGCGGGCCGGGCACCGGGCATCGGGCGCGGCGCGCGGGCGACCGTGCGCGAGGAGCGGGCGAGCGTGAGAGGGGCCGGCCCCGAGACGTGCGGAGCGGCCTCGGCGTGCGATTGCGGGCCCCCGAGCGGGCGTGCGGGGGCGGCGTGCGAGGCCGGCGCGTGCAGCGGCGCGGGCGCGCCGGCGCGGGCGCGCGGAGCGTGCACCTCGGCGCCGCGCAGCCGGGCCGTCGCGCGTGACACGGCGGAGCGCAGTGGGCCGGGCGCCGGGGCGCGCGAGGCCGGCGCGTGGATCGGCGCCGGTGCGGTGGCGTGCGAGCGCGGGCCGGCCACGGGCGCCGCGGGCGTGGCTCGCGACCACGGGCCGGAAACCGGCGTCGAGCGGGGTGGGGGCGTGGCCCCTGGCCGAGGCAGTGGTGTGGCGTGCGACTGAGGGCCGGACGCGGGCGCGGCTGCGCGGGCGAGCGACTGGGGGCCCGAGGTGGGCGACGAGCGGGGTGGGGGCGTGGGGGGCAGTGGTGCCGCGGGGGGCTGCGGGCCGGAGGTCGGCGTCGAGCGGGGTGGGGGCGTGGCCCCTGGCCGAGGCAGTAGTGCCGCGTGGGACTGTGGGCCGGAGGTCGGAGCGGACGGGGTTGCCTGCGACTGCGGGCCAGATGTGGGCGCGGCCGGGGCTGCCTGCGACTGTGGGCCGGATGTGGGCGCGGCCGGGGCTGCCTGCGACTGCGGGCCAGACGTGGGCGCGGCCGCGCGGGCGACCGACTGGGGTCCGGCGGTTGGGCCGACGGGGTCGGCGTGCGAGTGCGGCGCATTGATCGGCGGTGGGATGGATGCGGAGGAGCTCGGTGCGAGCGGAGCGGTGACGAGGCCCTCGGCCGAGGCAGTGGGGGCGGCCCCGGACTGTGGGCCGCTGACGCGCGACGACGTGGGCCTGCGCGCGAGCCGTCGGCGCACCGGCGCGGGAGTCGCGGACTCCGAGCGAGGGCCGCTCGTGGGCGGAGGGGGCGTCGCCGAGGAACGCGGGCCGGTGACCGGAGGCGAGGGCTTGGCCGTGGACTGGGGGCCGTGCTGCGGTGGCAGCGGCGTCGCGGAGGATCCGGGGCCATGCACCGGCTCACGCGCGACCGCGGACGAGGCGGGGCCGGTCACCGGAGGCGCAGGCCTGGCCGTGGACTGGGGTCCGTGCT
>JBDTMF010000124.1:0-12648 GCA_039934455.1 Solirubrobacteraceae bacterium | reverse complement strand
GATCGCCAATGCGGCGATCGCCGCGATCCTGCCTCGCTTCATGGGTTCTCCCTTTGTTTCAGCCGGTCACCACGAATGACTGCTTGAGGTCCGCCTTCGAGCTGTTGCCCGCGTAGACGTCGATCGTGCCCGGCTCGACGACGAACGACCCGCGGTTGTCATAGAACCCGAAGTCGCTGCGGTCGAGCGTGAAGGTGACCGTCCGCTTCTGGCCCGGATCGAGCGTCACGCGCTCGAAGCCGCGCAGCCGGCGGACCGGCTGCGAGAGGCTCGCGACCGGGTCGTGCAGGTAGAGCTGCACCACCTCGTCGCCCTTCGGCCCGGAGACGTTCTTCACGTCGACCGAGGCGGTGAGCTTCCCCCGCCGCGAGACCTGCGACGAGCTCAGCCTCAGGTTCGAGGTCTCGAACCGGCTGTAGCTGAGGCCGTATCCGAACACGAACTGCGGGTCGCAGCTCGGGATGTCGCGGTAGCGGGAGTTGTACTTCGAGCCCGCGTCGCACGGCCGTCCGGTGTTCTCGTGGTTGTAGTAGATCGGCACCTGGCCGACCCGTCGCGGGAACGACACGGGCAGCTTGCCGCCCGGGTTGACCGTGCCGAACAGGACGTCGGCGACCGCGTTGCCGGCCTGGACGCCGGGGAACCACGCCTCGAGGATCGCGGGCGCGTCGTCGACGACGCCCGCGAGCGTCAGCGGGCGGCCGTTGAACAGCACGACGACGAACGGCTTGCCGGTCGCCTTGATGCGCTTGATCAGCTCCTCCTGCCGGCCCGGCAGGTCGATCTCCGAGCGCGAGGCGGCCTCGCCGCTCTGCTCGCGCGTCTCGCCGAGCGCGAGCACGACCTGATCGGCCGCCGCCGCGGTGGCGACGGCGGCCCCGAAGCCGGCGTCCGAGCCGCACACGTCGTCCGGGGTATTGTCCGGCGGCTCCGTGTGGGCGGCCGAGCAGCCCTCGGCGTAGGTCGTCGGCTGGGTGCTCTGTGCCTTGATGCCGTCGAACACGGTGACGGCGTCCTCGTCACGCCCCCTGCCCCACCAGGGCCCGAGCATGTCGTGGCCGTCCTCGGCCAGCGGGCCGATCACGGCGGTCTTCTTGTTCTTGCTGAACGGCAGCTTGAAGGCGCCGGTGCCGTTGTTCTGGAGCAGCACCATCGAGCGGCCGGCCGCCTTGCGCGCGGCGGCGACGGCGTCCGGCTTCAACTGCGCCGCGTCGGCCTTCGAGGGGTCGACGTACGGGTGCTCGAACAGCCCGGCGCGGAACTTCACGCGCAGGATCCGCCGCACCGCGTCGTCGATCCGCGACCGCGAGAGGGCGTTGGGGTTGTCGCGCATCAGCGTCGACACCATCTCGGAGTCGGTCCCCGCGTTGAGCGCGAGCGCAGCGGCCTCGGCGCCGCTGCCCGCCACGCCGTGGTTGATCAGCTCGGCGACCGCTGTGTAGTCGCTCTCGATGAAGCCGTCAAAACCCCATTGGCGCTTGAGCAGGTCGGTCTCGAGCTCCTTGTCGGCGCAGCCCGGGCTGCCGTTGATCGAGTTGAACGAGCACATCGCGGTGTCCGCTCCGGCGTCGATCGCGGCCTTGAACGGCGGCAGGTAGAGGTTGTGCAGCCGCTGCACCGACATGTCGGTCGTGTTGTAGTCGCGGCCGCCTTCGGGCTGGCCGTAGGCGGCGTAGTGCTTGACGCTCGTGACGACCTTGTCAGGGGCGGAGTAGTCGCGGCCCTGGGCGCCCTTGACCCGCGCGGCCGCCATGACGGAGCCGAGGTAGGGATCCTCGCCGTTGCCCTCGGAGATGCGCCCCCAGCGCGGCTCGTGCGAGACGTCGACCATCGGGCTGTAGATCTGCTTGAGGCCGACCGCGGCGGACTCGCGCGCGCCGAAGGAGTGGTCGGCGGACACGGCGCTCGGGTCGAAGGAGCCGGCCGCGCCGAGCGGGATCGGGAAGATGGTCCGGTAGCCGTGGATCGTGTCGTAGGCGAACAGGATCGGGATGTGCAGCCGCGACTCGTCGACCGCGATGTGCTGGAGCTCGTTGATGCGCGTTGCTTCGGTGAGGCTGAACACGCCGCCGACCGGCTTCCTGGCCTCGGCGTCGGTGATCTGGCCGTCGGAGAGCAGCTGGATCTGGTTCAGCTTCTCCTCGAGCGTCATCTTCTTCAGCAGCCGGTGGACCCGCTTCTCGACGTCCCGGCTGGGAGCGCCGCGGTTGGGCGCGAGCGCCGCCTCGTCGCTCGACTGCGTGGCGGCGACCACTCCGCCCGCGACCGCCGTGCTCAGCACCACCGTCGCCAGCCCGGCCATCACCCTGCGCCTGCGCGTCCTCATGGTTCTCCCCCGGTAGACGGGCGCAGGCTAGTGCAGAGGACAGACCAGGCGCAGGCTGCTCGCGGCGGAGCCCGACCCGGTCGCCGCGCTCGCCTCGTAGGCGGCGCCGCCGGTCGCCGCGATCATCAGCACGAGCGCGAGGATGACGTGGCGGCGCACGCTCATGCCGTGACGATATCCCGTCAGAACGAGTGATGGCCTTGGCATCGGGCGCGACCGGCCCGTGGATGGCACAATGCCCGCCGATGAGCGAGGACGAACGCGTGACCCGCGGGATGAAGAGCCAACTCACCGACCGCCGCTGGGCGATCGCGCACGACGACCGCGGGCTCGGCTGGAAGCTCGGCTTCGGGACCGAGGCCGCGATCAAGAAGCTCGGCATCGACGGGCCGCTGGTGGGCTACCTGCTCGAGTCCGGGCGCCTGGAGTCGGGCGCAGTCGTCGACATCTCGAGCTGGCGGAACCCGCGGCTCGAGCCGGAGATCGTCGCCCGCGTGGGAGAGGACGGCGGGATCGCGGCCATCGGCGCCGCGATCGAGCTGATCGACCTCGACCCGAGCGTGAGCGACCCCGAGGCGATCCTCGGCGCCGACATCTTCCAGCGCCACGTGCTGCTCGGGCCGGTCACCGAGGGCGCGAGCGTCGCCGGCGTCACGCTGCGGCTGTACGTGAACGGCGATGAGGTCGCCGCCGCGGACGACGTCACCGCGGCGACCGGGGACCTCGAAGGGCTCGTGGCCCACGTAGCCAAGACGCTCAAGACGGCCGGCGAGTCGCTCGAGCGCGGGGAGATGGTGATCTGCGGCTCGATCGTGCCCGCGCTCGAGATCGCGCCCGGCGACGAGGTCGAGGTCCGCCTCGAGCCGCTCGGCACCCTCGCCGTCTCCTTCGGGTGAGCGTCCGCCACCTCGAGCAGATCCGCGCGGCCGTTCGCGACGCCGGCGCCGACGCGCTGTGGGTCCATCCGGCGGTCGACTTCCGCTACCTGGCCGGGCTCGCCCCGATCGCGGTCGAGCGGCCGACCGCGCTTGTGATCCTCGCCGACGGCCTGCGGGTGCTCGCCCCGGAGATGCTCGCGCCGGAGCTCGAGCTCGAGGGCGCGGAGGTGACGGGGTGGAGCGACGGCGAGGGGCCGGAGGCGGCGATCGCGCGCGTGCTCGACGGCGTCTCGCGCTGCCTGATCGAGCCCGATCTCCCGAGCGGCGTCGCCTTCGCGCTGCGCGCCGCGCGGCCCGGGCTCGACCTCGTCCTCGATCCCGGCGTGCTGAGCGGCCTGCGGGAGCGCAAGGCGCCCGACGAGCTCGAACACCTGCGGGCCGCGGGGCGCGAGGCCGACGAGGCGATGGAATGGGTCGCGGGCGCCAACCTCGACGGCCGCAGCGAGCGCTGGCTCGCGCTCGAGCTGGAGATGCGCTTCCTGCGCCGCGGCGTCACGCCGTACGCCGACTACGTCATCGCCAGCGGGGCGAACGGCGCGCTCCCGCACCACGAGACGGGGGACACCCCGATCGCCGCCGGCGCGCCGCTGCTCACCGACTTCGGCTGCGTCGTGGGCGGCTATCACTCCGACATCACGCGCGTGCACCTGCCCGCGGGCGGGGGCGAGGCGGCCGAGGCTTACGAGGTCGTGCGCTCCGCCCACGACGCCGTGATCGCCGGGCTCGAGCCGGGTCTGCCGTGCCACGAGGCCGACCGGCTCGCGCGCGACGTGGTCGAGGCGGCGGGATACGGCGAGCGCTTCATCCACCGCACCGGCCACGGCGTCGGGCTCGAGATCCACGAGGAGCCCTACCTGCGCCCGGGCAACCCGGCGCCGCTGCAGGCCGGCCACGTCTTCAGCGTCGAGCCGGGCATCTACGTGCCCGGCCGCTACGGCGTCCGCTACGAGAACCTCGTGCACCTCGGCCCGGACGGCCCCGAGCTGCTCAACGTGCCCTGACTCAGTCGCTGAGGGGCGGCGCGACCAGCACGGTCGCGTAGCCCGTCTCGCTCGGCGCCGCGAGCCGCGTGCCGCGGTAGACGGCGCTCGCCCGCCAGCGGCCCTGCGACGGTGGCGTGAAGGAGAGCGTCGCCACCCCGTTGCCCGCCTGCACCGACACGCGGCGGTAGAACTGCCAGCCGGCGAACGGGTCGAAGCGCTCGAGCGTGATCCGCACGGGCCCGGCCACCGGTGGACGCAGCCGCACGCCGACGCGGACCGCAGCGCCGGGCGATGCGCCCGCCGAGTGCTCGCCGTCGATCGAGATCCGCGCGTGCGTGATCGTGCGCGCCGCCCGCTGGAGGACGTAGCGCCCCGACTGCGTGCGCGGCGAGCGGACGGCGAGGTAGTAACGGCCCGGCTTGACGCGGCGCTCGATCACCCCGTCGTCGCTCGACGCGACCCGGTGTCCGGTGTCGCGCAGCAACTGGAGCTTGAAGCCGTTGCCGCTCAGGTTCACGCGCAGGAGGCTGCGCCGCGCGAGCGAGAAGCGGTAGATGTCGACGGCGTCGACGCCCGAGCCCTGCAGGCTCCCGCGGGCGCGCTCGTAGTTCGCGAGCGGGAGACCCGGGGAGGTGTCGTCGTCGGTGGCCTGGGCGACCTGCAGGTGGTAGCGCTGGTCGCCGCGCCGGCGCGGTTGCGCCGTCACGAGCAGCGAGTAGCGCCCACCCTCGCCGGCGGCCGGCGTGAACAGGAAGTAGCCGCCGCAGCCGGCCCGCTTGACCGGCGACCCCTCGTCGAAGTCCGTCGTCCCGGGCGGGTAGAGCGCGAGCGCCGTGCAGCCGCGGGCCTGCGCGCGATGGACGCGGTAGGTGGTGCCGGCGCGCATGACGGTCGAAAAGGCGTCGCTCGTGTGGCCGGTGACGTTGACGCTGCGCGACACGCCGGCGGCGGGCAGCGCGGGGCCGGGCGGCTTCGGCGGCGGCTGGGGCGCGAAGACGTCGAGCCGGAAGCCGCCCGGCACGGAGTTCACGCGCTGGCCGACACGGATCAGGTAGCTCCCGCCGCGGGTCGAGCGGAACTCCGTCTCGGCCTGGCCGCGCGCGTTGCCGACGTCGCAGTTGACGGGGGAGAGCTGCGAGCGCGTGCGCTGGAAGACGTCGACGACGGCGTCGAGGTCTCCCTGTGCGGCCAGGCGGACGACGACGTTGCGGCGCGCCGGCGCCTGCACGGAGTACCAGACCGATCCGCGCAGCTGGGCGCACGAGGACGGCTCGTCCTCCTCGAGCGTCGACTCGCTCGTCGTGCCGCTCGGCGCGGCGGGCAGCGTCAGCGGCGTCGCGGTGGCGCGATTGTCGTTGGCGGGCGGGGCGGCCTGGGCCGCGGCCGGCAGCAGCGCGGCGACGGTGCACAGCAAGAGCGCGAGCGGCAGTCTCCTCATGGTGCCGACCCTAGTCGGGCGCCCGGACACGGGCAACGCGCCAGGTCAGGATTCGATCGGCTTGGTCTCCAGCCGGTGCACGGCCGGGCCGTGGAGCACCTCGCCCTCGGGGCTGAAGCGCGAGCCGTGGCACGGGCAGTCCCAGCTGCGCTCGGCGGTGTTCCAGTTGACCTGGCAGCCGAGGTGCGTGCAGAGCGGGGAGACGGCGACGAGCGTGCCGTCGTCGCGGCGGTGGCCCGCGACCTTCTCGCCGGCGTGGCGCACGATGTCGCCCTCGCTGGGCGCGAGATCCTCGATCGGCCGTGTCCCGCGCTTGGTCACGCGGTCGCCGATGAAGTGCATCCCGACCTTCGCGTTCTCCTCGAGGAACTTGACCGCGCCGCGGGCGTTGACACGGTTGGGGTTGAACAGGCCTGCCCACGGGTTCGCGCGGCCCAGCAGCCGGTCGGACAGGATCATCGCCGCGGCGGTGCCGCCGGTCATGCCCCACTTCGCGAAGCCGGTCGCCATCAGCACCTGCTCGCCGCCCGGCGTGAGCGGCCCGATGTAGGGCACGCCGTCGATCGTCGCGCCGTCCTGAGAGGACCAGCGGTACGCGACGGACTCCACGTCCCAGTGCTCACGGGCGAAGCGCTCGAGCGCGCGATAGTGCTCCTCGGTGTCCCCGCCCTCGCCGGTCTTGTGGCCCTCGCCGCCGACCAGCAGCAGCTCCTCGCCGTCGACGGGGACCGCGCGCACCGAGCGCGTCGGCGAGTCGCCGCTGATGAACATGCCCGCCGGGGGCTCGTCCGCGATGCGGCAGAGCAGCGCGTAGGAGCGCTGCTGGGACACGCGCGCGAAGGCGAGCGCGCGATCGAGGAACGGGTAGTGCGTCGCGACGACGACGTGGTCGGCGGTGACGCTCCCGCCGGGCGTCTTGACGGCGCAGCGCTCGTCCGCATCGACCTGGACGGCGTGCGAGTGCTCGTAGACCTCGTCGAGGCGCTCGGCCAGCGCCAGCAGATACTTGCGGACGTGAAACTCGGCCTGGTCGTCGAAGCGAACGGCGGCCGCGACGGGATAGGGCAGCGGGGTCTCGTCGACGAGCGCGGCGGGCAGCCCGGCCTCGAGCGCCGCCTCAGCCTCCCGCTCGGCATCCGAGCGGTCCGCGTCCGGGCCGAGGTAGGCATAGGACGCGCGGCGGCGGAAGTCGCAGTCGATGCCGTCGCGCTCGACGCGGCCGGCGATCCACGCCAGGGCGGCCTCGTTGGCGGCTCCGTAGGTGCGGGCGCCGTCGGCGCCGAAGCTCGACCGCAGCCGGTCGTAGATCATCCCGTGCTGGGAGGAGACCTTGGCGGTCGTGTAGCCGCTCACGCCGGCCGCGAGCCGGCCCGCCTCGAGCAGGACGACGCGCATGCCGGCCTCCTGGAGCAGGAGCGCCGTCGTGATCCCGACGATCCCGCCGCCGACCACCGCGACCTCGGCGTCCGTGGTCTGCTCGAGCTGCGGGCGCGCGTCCGGCCGCGGCCCGGTGTCGACCCAGACCGACGTGTGCTTGACGCTCTCCACGCTCATGCCCGGCGCAGCGCCAGCTCCTCCAGGCGCATCAGCGACTCGGCGTTGCGAACCTTCGTGAACAGCTGCAGCGGCGGGAGGAAGGAGAGTGGGGCGAACACGCCGTCGGGGTTCTCGCTGATCGTCACGACCGTCCCGCCGTCCTTCGGGGTCAGCTCGAGGGAGACGGTGGCGGTGCCCGCCGGGCGCCCCTTCGCGCGCAGGACGAAGCGGTGGGGTCGCTCCGCCTCGAGGGCGACCGTGTGGTCGGAGAGCACGAACGGCCCGACGCCGATGGTGTGGTGGAACTTCGAGCCGGGGGCCGGCCACTCGGGCTCGGCGTCGCGGATGGTCTTCGAGCCGACGACCCAGTAGCCGTAGCTCGCCGGTTCGGCCAGCACGTCCCAGATCGCCTCTGGGGGCACCGGCATGAATCGCTCGTTCGTCGCCATGGCTCCGGTCACTACCCACTCGACGCCACCCGTCATCATTCCGGGCGCATGAGCGACCTCGTCACCTCCGCCGACCGCGAGGCCGCGCGGCTGCGCGACCGGCTGGCGGAGATCGAGGTCGAGCAGGCGACGCTCGAGGCCGAGCTCGCCGCCTTCAACGCGGACTACATGCGCGTGGTCATGACGGTGATGCTCGACGTGCAGGAGCTCGAGGCGCGGATCCTGGCGCTCGTGGCCGCCCGCTCGGGCGCCTCGGACGACGCCGACGCCGCGCAGAGCGCCCGCCGGCGCGTGAACGAGACGACGGCGCACATCCGCGCCGTCCCGAAGTCGCCCGGCCCGGTCCCGACCGGCGACATCAAGAAGCTGTTCCGGGAGGCGGCCAAGCGGATGCACCCCGACCTTGCCGGGGACGAGGAGGCTCGCGGCCACGCCGAGGCGTTCATGAAGCGCCTCAACGCGTCCTATCGCGCCGGTGACGCGGAGGGCATCGTCAACCTGTTGGGCCAGTGGGAGGCCTCCCCGTTCGGCGCGCGCAGCGACGACGAGACGGCGCGCTCCGCTCGCGCCGAGCGGCGCGTGGGCGCGCTGGGCGACGCCGACCGCCGCGCCGAGCAGCGCCTCGAGGAGCTGCGGTCCTCCGAACTCGCCCAGCTGCTCGACCGCGCGATGGCGACGGCCGCGGCAGGCCGCGACCTGCTCGCCGACATGCGCCGCGACGCCGAGGCCGCGCTCGTGCGGGCACGAGCGCGGCTGGCCGAGCTGGAGGGCTAGCGGCGGGAGGGCCGCATGAAGCGGTCGACGGCGCGATCGCCGATCTTGCGTCCGTGCTCGATCCCGACCTCGACGGCCTCCCGGAAGTGGTAGCCGATGAGGATGCGTGAGAGCCCGTTCTCCGCTGCTGCCTGGGAGAAGCTGCGGTAGCTGCGGAACCGGTCGCAGGTGCTGTCGACGACCGGCACCGTGGTGCTGCAGGTGCTGAAGGCGAGACGGTCCCGGTGGAAGAACCGCCGCAGGACCTCCGTCGCCGTGCCGCCCTCCACGGCGTGTCCCGAGTCATAGTCGGGGATCGCGGGCGTCGGCCTGAGCGGCGTCCATCCGGGGTCGCCCGCCGTGCCGGGATTCCCGTCCGAGTCTCCGAGCCGGATCGCGGTCACCGGGCGCCAGTAGTTGTAGTGGTACTTGGTCTCAAACGAGCTGATGTAGCCGTCGGTCATGGCCATGTTCAGCAGCCCGAGCAGGCGAGCCTGCTCCCACGGGTCGAGCCGGGCGCCGATCGTCCTGGCGATCCGGTTCCACTGCAGGGGCGAGCTCTCGTACCAGAAGAGGGCGATCTCGGTCAGGTCCGGGGTGCGGGCACTGGGGGTGCCATCGCCGTCGCCGCCCAACCGCTTGATCTCGTTGAAGTCCGCGGTGTAGCGCGGGTCGGTGACGGCATGCGGCGGACCCGGACGGTACTGCGAGCCCTCCCGCAGCACGAACGGCGTCATCTCGCCCAGCTTCGGAGCGAAGGCGAACGGGTCCACGGTGAAGCGGTACTCGCCCGGGAGGGTGCTTTGCGGGTAGAAGGGGTCCCCCACCAGCAGCTCCTGCGCGCGGTCGGTCGACCTCAGTTCAAGGATCGCGGCCGCGGCGGCCTGGCCGACGGCGATCCCGCGGACCTTCGCGCGCCCGTCGGGCACGCCGGCGAGCGCGGCGGCGTAGTCCGCCTCGACGCTCGCGACGGCGGCGTCGACGCAGGCCTGGCCCACGAGGCCCACGACCTGACCGACGACCGGAACGAGCACGTCATGCGCGGCTGCGGCGACGGCGGCGTCGGGAGACGCGTGGCGCCGGGCCCGCCCGAAGTACGCGTACGGTCGCGACCGGCGGTCGATCGCGTTCAGCGCATCGTGGATGGCCACGTGCGTCATCGCGTACAGGCGCACCTCCGCGGGCGATGGCCCGACGGGGGAGATGCAGGCGGCCACCGCCGCCTTTCCCGCGTTCTCGTTCCAGGTCGAGACGACGCTCGAGGACGAGTGGTGCGCGCTCGCCGCCGGCGCGGCGAGCGCGAGCGCGGCCACACTCGCGGTGAGGCCACGGGTGAGTCGGCGTGAGCAGTGCTGGACGTTCAAGACGGCCTCCTTCCGAGGCGGTCGAGTGGACGCCAGAGACGCTGATGCAGCGCGGTAGAGACCCGGTCGATTTCCAGTCGACCCGCCGATTCAGCGCTTGAGCTTGACCTTCCGCGTCAGCTTCGTCGTCTTGCCCTTGGAGGTGATCTTGAGGCGCAGCGTGAGCTTCTTGCCCTTGAGCCGCCGCACCTTCGCCCGCGACTTCTTCGCGATCCGGACGACGACCTTGGCCGTCCCCGCCCGCTTGAGGCTCTTGCGGCCGGCGCCGAGCTTCTTGCCCTTGTAGGTCAGGGTCGCCACGATCTTGCAGGCGGCCGCGCACGTGTAGCGGAAGGACAAGCCCTTCTTGATCAGGCGCTTGAGCTTCGCCGTCGCCGCGACCGCCAGCGGGCTGACCGCGGCCGGGCCGCCGCCGCCGCCCGCACCGGGGCCGCCGCCCGGGACGCCGACGGTCTGCCGGTCGATCGTGCCGCAGAACGCGACGATGTCGAGCTGGTCGACCTGGGCCTGGTCGGCGCCGCCGCCGCAGTCGACGATGTCGCGCTCCCCGTCGCGCGCGAAGAGCTGGTCGGCGTCGGAGTTGCAGAAGACGGAGCAGTTGGCGATGTCGCCGTAGATCTGGTCGCTGCCCGCGCCCCCGTCGACGATGTCCGCGCCGTTGGTGCCTTCGACGATGTCGTTGCCGGCGTCGCCGAAGACCCGGTCGTCGCCGCTGTCGCCCGAGAGCTTGTCGGCGCCGCCCCCGCCGTGGATCTCGTCGTCGCCGGCGTTGCCGGAGAACTGGTCGTTGCCCGGGCCGCCGGTGAAGACGTCGGCGCTCTTGGTGCCGTCGATGTGCTCGAAGTCCGAGGCGACGTTGTCGCCCTCGCCCGGCGAGCCGTCGTTGGCCTGTCCGTCGAGCGTGATGTTCACGCCACCGGGGTGGGCGTCGAGCAGGAGCCGGTCCTCGCCGTCACCGCCGATGAGCTGGTCGGCGCCGGGGTCGTCGTCGTTAGAGCTGCCGGGGCTGTAGCCGATGCGGTCGTTGCCCGGACCGCCGTTCTCGACGTCGTTGCCGTCGCCGCCGCGGATGACGTCATCGCCGCCCTCGCCGGCGAGCTGGTCATTCCCGGCGCCGCCGTCGATCGCGGCCTCGTTGCCGTCCCCGCCCTCGATGACGTCGTTGCCGCCGCCGCCGTAGAGGGTGTCGTTCCCGGCCCCGCCGGAGAGCTGGTCGACGGTCACGGACTGGTCGTCATCGTTGCCCGTGAACGTGTCCTCTCCGCTGCCTCCGAACGCCTGTACGACGATCGGCTGGAGGCAGCCCGGGGACTGGAAGTTGTTCGTGCCGTTCCCCATGTCGACCTCGATGCTGGGGAAGCACGGCTGGACGCTCAGCCCGTCGTTGCCGCCGTCGAAGATCGCCTGGAAGTCGTGATAGACGTCGGCGCAGGTGACCTTGAGGAGGTTCGCGTCCTGGCTGCAGTTGGTCGCGCTGCCGTCGAGGACGACCCCGCCCGAGTTGTTGATCGTGATGTCGGAGCCCTCGATGCGGACGGACGGGTCCTCGCCACCCGTGCCCTGGATCTGCAGGATCCTGTGGCCGGCGTCGCTCTCGTCAGCGACCACGGTCAGCGTGGCCGAGGCCGACGCGACGATCGAGAGGAAGGCGCCCAGCGCCAGGAGGAGGACCACGAAGCGGCGGGTTGTGCGCATATCGCACACTCCCCGGGATCCGGGGCCAAGTCAAGCCGTCGCCCACAGCTCCAGCGGGCCGCGGAAGGAGATGTTCGGCTGGAACGGGATCTCCTGGTCCTCGACGAGGCGCAGCTCGGGCCAGCGCGAGGTCAGCCCCTCGAGCGCGAGTTGCGCCTCGAGCTTGCCGAGGGTCGCGCCTGCGCAGTAGCCCAGCGTCACCGGCCGCTTGGTGATCCGCCGCCACACCGGCACCGAGGTGTCGAAGCGCGGGGTCTCGTCGACCGCGCCGGCGATCAGGCCCGGCTCGGCGACGACCTGCTGCCAGCGCGAGCGCTCCTCGAGCAGCCGCCGGATCAGGTTGCCGATCAGGTAGTTCGTCGTCTCGTGGCCGGCGAAGGAGAGCGAGAACAGGATCGAGGCGATCTCCTCGTGGCTGAGCGCCTCGGGGTCCTCGTCGTGGATCGCGAGCAGCGCGCTCGCGTAGTCGTCGGCCCGGTCGTCGACCTTGCTCGCCACGAGCGCGCGCAGGTAGCCCCGATAGGCCGCCATGTTGCGCGCGTGCTCGACCTGCTCGCCGGGCTCCGGGCGGCCCCACGCGAGCGCCGCGCGGGAGCCGCACCACGCCTTCAGCCTCGGCCGGTCCGCCTCCGGCACGCCCATGAACGAGAACACGATCGTGGCCGGGAGGGGGAAGGTGAGCGTCGAGACGAGGTCGAACGGCGCGCTGTCGTCGACCGCGTCGAGCAGCTCGGCGACGGTCGACCGGATGCGGTCCTCCATCGCCGCGACGCGCCGGGGCGTGAACGCGCGCGAGGCCGGGCGGCGCAGGCGCGTGTGATCGGGCGGGTCGAGCGAGACCATCGAGGGCTGCGGCCGGTGGCCGCCCTCGGCGAGGATCCTCGATGCCTCCGGCACGAGCGCGACGAGCGGCAGCTGCGCGGTGGCGGCCGAGTAGGTCTTCGCGTCGAGGAAGACCGCCTCGACGTCGGCGTAGCGCGTGACCACGTAGTAGTCGAGCGAGGGCGCGTAGAAGACGGGCTGCCCTTCCGGCAGCGACGCGAGCACCGCGTAGGGATCGGCCAGGAACTCGGCCGACAGCGGGTCGAAGCCTTCGTGCACGGGGCAGCCCACGGGGCCACGGTAGCGCCCGCGGGGCGGCGGCGGGGACCACCGCCGCCGCCCTC
>JBDTMF010000123.1:0-12778 GCA_039934455.1 Solirubrobacteraceae bacterium | reverse complement strand
CGGCAGCGTGGATGTGCTCAACCGGCGGGCCGGCAAGGAGCAGCGCTTCGGCGAGCGCCTCGAGCGCGCCGCGATCGACGCGCTCGGCGGCGACCTCGCCGGGCTCGAGCTTCCGGGGCGGGGCGGTCCGAGCGAGCCCGACGAGACCGCGGTGAAGGTCGCGGTCCGGCGGGATGGCGGCGTGATCAGTGAAGGCGAGGCGTGGGATGGCCGCCGCTACGAGGACGGGCGGCTCGACGGCCTGCTGCGCCGCTTCGACGCGATCGTCGCGGACGTCAGCGGCGGGAAGCTCCCCTACGGGGACGACGGGCCGATCGAATGAGGGAGGCCGTCACGAAGCGGGAGACCGAGACCGCGCCCCCGGCCCGGCCCGCGGCGCGCGAGCTGAGTGCGCCGGGCCCAGCGCTCGGCGCGCAGGAGATCCTCGCGCTGCAGCGCGCCGCCGGGAACCGCGCGGTCGCGCGCACGGTCGGCGCGCTGGCGCGGACGCCGACGACCGTCACGAACGTCAACCGCGAGGAGCGCCGCGCGGGGCTCGGGCCGATCGGCTGGACCTCGGCCTACGACGTGGACTTCGTCGGCACGGAGTGCCGGCTCAACATCAACGCCAAGATCACCCGCGACGCGGGCGTCACCGAGGCGCAGGAGACCTCGGTCAAGAACGTCACGCGAGCGGAGTTCCTGCGCATCTGGGACAACAAGTTCCGGCTCACGGAGTCCGGAGCGGGCACCGGCGTCTTCACGCTGCGCGTGACCGTCACCTACGTCACCAGCGGGGAGCACGTCGCGATCGCGCTGCATCCGGCCGACGGCACCGACAACCGCCGCAACTGGTACGTGGACTCCAACGCCACCGACCGCGCGCACGAGCTCGGCCACCAGCTCGGCCTGCTCGACGAGTACGTCGACGCCGACGTGCTCAACCGCGCCACCGCCACCTCACCCGGCGTCTTCAGCGATCACTCGATCATGGGCAACTACTACGTCGAGGGGCGCCCGAGCGCGGTGGCGAAGCTGCGGCACGGGCAGCGGATCGCCGGGCACATCTCGACGGCGACCGGGCGGACCTTCACGGCGTCGATGGTCTGACCCGGAACGGGCAGCCGCGCGAGCCCGGCCGAGGGCCTCATGCGCATTCGGTGCCGAGTCTAGGCTTGGCGCGGATCGACACGAAACGGAGGACGCATGCCCCTGCACCGCCAGGTCGCCGACGAGCGCACGCGCGAGGAGGTGGCGATCAGCCCGCTGCTCGAGCTCGCGGGCGTCGTGCCCCGCTTCCGCATGCCCGAGGCGACGATCGCGCCGGACATCGCCGCGCAGCTCGTGCGCGACGAGCTGATCCTCGACGGCAGCGCGCGGCTGAACCTCGCGACGTTCGTGACGACGTGGATGGAGCCAGAGGCCGAGGCGCTGATGGCCGGCACGTTCGACAAGAACCTGATCGACAAGGACGAGTATCCGCAGACCGCGGAGCTCGAGCTGCGCTGCGTCAACATGCTGGCCGAGCTCTGGAACGGCCAGGCGGGCGGGGACGCGACCGGCACGTCGACGACCGGCTCCAGCGAGGCGTGCATGCTGGGCGGGATGGCGCTGCTGTGGCGCTGGCGCGCCCGTGCGCGAGCCGCGGGGCGGCCCGTCCAGCGGCCGAACCTGGTGATGGGCGTCAACGTCCAGGTCTGCTGGGAGAAGTTCTGCCGCTACTGGGATGTCGAGCCGCGCACCGTGCCGATGGAGGGCGAGCGCCGGCACCTCACCGGGACGGAGGCGGTGAAGCTCTGCGACGAGAACACGATCGGTGTGGTCGCGATCCTCGGGAGCACGTTCGACGGCAGCTACGAGCCCGTCAACGAGATCTCCGAGGCGCTCGACGGCCTCGAGCGCGAGCGCGGCCTCGACGTCCCGATCCACGTGGACGCCGCCTCGGGCGGGTTCGTCGCGCCGTTCATCCAGCCCGACCTCGAATGGGACTTCCGCCTGCCGCGCGTGCAGTCGATCAACGCGTCGGGCCACAAGTACGGCCTCGTCTATCCGGGCGTCGGCTGGGCGCTCTGGCGCGACGCCGACGCGCTCCCCGAGGACCTCGTCTTCCGGGTCAACTACCTGGGCGGGGACATGCCGACGTTCGCGCTGAACTTCTCGCGGCCCGGCAGCCAGGTCGTCGCGCAGTACTACAGCTTCCTGCGCCTGGGCTTCGAGGGCTACCGCGCCGTCCAGCAGGGCTGCCAGGACGTCGCGCGCCGGCTGGCGGCCGGGATCGCCGCGCTCGGGCCGTTCGAGCTGCTCACCGACGGGAGCGAGCTGCCGGTGTTCGCCTTCAGGCTGCGCGACGACGTCGAGAACTACACCGTCTTCGACGTCTCGCGCGCTCTGCGCGAGCACGGCTGGCAGGTGCCCGCCTACACGCTGCCCGCGAACCTCGAGGACGTCGCGGTGCTGCGCATCGTGGTGCGCAACGGCTTCAGCGCCGACCTGGCCGAGATCTTCCTCGGCCACCTCGAGCGCGCGGTGCATGACGACCTCTCGAAGTTGCCGACGCCCTCGCAGCGGCCGCGATCGGAGGCCTTCCACCACTGACGTGCGGTCGGATCACAACCTGATCCGCACCACCCGGTGGGCGGTCTTGCCGCGGCCGCCGATATGCCGCGCGGTGATCGTGAGCGTCGCGCGGATGCTCTTGGCGCCCCGCCGCCTCATGGCCGCCCGGACCTTCGCCGGGACGCGCAGCCGCAGGCGGGTGCGCGTGGTCCGGGTGAGCGTGCGGGTCAGCGTCGCGAGCGTGCGCTTCCTGAGGTGGAGCCTGCGGGCGGTCGCCTTGCTCACCACCAGCTTCGCGCGCACCGAGCAGCGCAGCGCGCAGCGCACCGACGGCCGGATCCAGCCACGGGTCCCGTGCGCGGGCAGGGTCAGCGACGGGACCGGGCCGAGGGCGGGCGGCGTGCCGGGCGGGCCGGGAGGCCCGGGGGGACCGGAGGCGGGCGGGGCGACCGTCACGCCGGTGCTGGCGTTGCCGGCGCCGCCGCGGAAATCCTTCGCCGCGACCGTCGCGGTGTAGGACCCCGCCGTCGCGTACGCGAAGTCCGTCGTCGGGGTGTCGGTGGTCCGGTCGACCGTGCCGTCGTGGTTGAAGTCCCAGTCGTAGCCGGCGATCGCCGAGTCCGCGTCGGTGAACGAGCGGGCGTCGAACGTGATCACCTCGCCCGCCGTCGGGTTGGCGTTGCTGACCGCCAGCGAGCCGGCCGGCAACGTGTTGGGCCTGCCGCCGAGGACCTTGAACTCCGTGAGGTCGATGAAGTCCGTGCCCGTGCACGCCGTCGGGAGGCAGTCGTCGCCCTGGCGCAGCGGGCTCAGCATCCGCAGCCGGACGAACCTGACGTTCTTGCCGGTCGTGCCGGCCGGGTTCCTGCGGTTGAGCAGGCCGATGTCGCCGTCGGTGAACCCGGCGGCGCCCCTTCCGTCGACGGCCGTCCGGAACGTCGTCCCGTCGCCCGACGTCTCGACCGTGTACTCGCGGGTGGTGGACGAGGCGCCGTCGCCGCAGCCGGCCGACGGATCGATCAGGAACGCCGAGATGTCGATCGGCCGGGGGAGCTCGACCACCATCGTCGGCGAGCCGGCGTGCGGGTTGCCCGGGTCGGGGCTGCTCGGGTTGAACGCGGACCAGGCCGTGCCCTGCGACAGGTCGAGCGCCTTGTCCACCCCGCAGCCGAACGGATCGGCGGTGTTGTCGCTTACCTGCCTGACGACGGCGCCGCCGTTCAACGCCGCCCAGTCACGCGTCATGCGGATGTCGCGCGTCGTCGTCGTGTCGGCGGAGATCGAGACGTTGGGCGCGACGCCCGCGTCGTAGCCCGCCGACGCGAAGAAGGCGAGCTTGGGGTAGCTGCCGGTTGGGACGCCCTCGATCGTGTAGCGGCCGCTCGCATCGGTCGTGTCGGCGAAGTTCTCGGCGAACCCGGGGCCTGACGCGTGGCCGCCGAAGCCGACGCGGACGCCGGAGATCGGCAGGCCGGTGTCGGAGTCGGTGACGACGCCGGTGACGGAGCCCTTGGGGCCGCTCGGGTTCGGCGGGGCCATGAAGTCCTCGACGGGGTTGGTGTCCGCGCCGTCGCTCGCCGCGGCGTAGTAGCCCATGCCGCGCTTGCGGAACACGTCCCACACGAGATCGTGCCCCGTGCCGCCGAGGATGGCCTGCTCGGCCGCGAGGATCGCGTTGCGCATGTCGAGCATCGTGGGCTCGGGCGGCGAGAGCCGCATGCCCTCGGTCACGAGTGACTCGGCCCGGCCGGCGGCGGCGTCGGCGCTGCCGGTCTTGACCTGCAGGGCCTGCCGCAGGTCCCACAGCGCCTCGGACCAGATCTCGCCGTCGGCGTGCACCTCCGGGGCTCCGGCGACCTTGCCGAAGTCGCCCAGCGTGTAGCCGCCGACGCCGGTGACCGCGCCGCCGGGACAGCGCGTGTCGACGATGCCGACCGGGCAGTCCAGCGCCTGCGTGCGCAGGGCGTGCGGGTCGAGGTCGGAGTAGTCGCCGACGTCGATCTGGCCGGGCGTGGCGAGCGTGTCGCTCTTCAGGCCGTCGCGGACCTGGAAGTCGGAGGCGTACCAGTCGCTCCACCCCTCACCCATGGAACGGGCGTGCGCGGCGCTGAGGGCACCCGACCCATCCGCGTTGGTCACGAGGCGGTTGGAGAGCCCGTGCGTGTACTCGTGCCACACGACGCCGGAGTCATCGCCGCCGTTCATGCTGCGGAAGTCGAGGGCGTCGGGCGAGCCGGAGTCCTCGAACAGGTACATCTGCATGGTCGGCGACTGGCCGTCGGGCGGGGTGCTCATGTTGGCGTTGTTCTCGTGGTTGACGTCCGGCCCACCGTCGCCCTCGGTGTCGGCGCCGTCGTCGGTCTGCGTCAGGACGGGATCGCCGCCGCCCGTGCCGCCCTTCTCGAAGTTGCCGTCCGCGTCGGTGAAGCCGACATCGGGCCCGGCGAGGTGATCGTGGAAGCGGGAGACGAGGTAGAAGGCCTGGACGCCGTTCTGCCCGCGGTTCGCCTGCCACGACGTGCGGGCCGCGGGATCCCACGCGCACGGCCTGGCCGACGTGCAGCTCGCGCCCGGCGTGAACGGGGTGAACGGATAGAGGTAGTCGGTGCCGCCGCTGGGGTGGGTCTCCTCCGCCGCGTCCGGGACGTCGTCGTCGTCGACGTCGGCCCATTGCCGCGAGAACGTGCCGTCGAGCACGGTCGCGCCGGGCGTCAGGCCGTAGCCCTCGAGATCGACCGCCTGGGTCGCGCTCGCGCCCGGGTGGTTGGGGTAGACATTGGCGGCGGCCGCGGCCTTGGTCAGGTTCTGGCGGTACAGGACCGCGCCGCTGGAGGCGTCGACGACGGCGTCGTAGAGCGCGGTCGAGGTGGCGCGATAGGTCACGTGCCAGGCCAGCTTCGCCCCGCCGGCGGCGCCGAACAGCACGAGCCGGGCGAAGTCGCCGCCCTTGAAGGTGGTGGTGCGCCGCGCACCCGCCGGGCCGGAGGCCACGGGCAGCGAGCGCTCGACGCCGACGTTCTGCTGCAGCCGTGCCAGCGCCTCGGCGCCGCTCAGGCCCGGCTCGATCGAGGCGGCCGCGAGGTCGTGGCGCGGGGAGCCGGCGACGGAGAGCACGCGCCCGGCGCGGTCGATCGCGACGCGGACGTCGTTGTCGAACGCGGGGATGCCGCGGTAGAGCTGGCGGAAGTGCACGACGATGAGCCCGTGCGTCCCGGTCACCCTGCGCTGCGGGCTGAGCCCGCCGACGTCGGCGGCGTCGAGGCCGAGCGCGTCGCGGTTGGCGCGCACGACGTCGCGCGCGATGCCGGCGCGGTCGCCGCCCCGCGGGCTGCTGAGCGCGCCGTCGGTGCGCAGCAGCTGGCGCGGCGTGCCGGTCAGCGGGTCGATGGAGAGGACGCCCTCGCGGCCGAGCCGGCTCCGCAGCGCGGTGCGGGCCTGGCGGGTGGCCGCGCTCGGGCGCACGGCCGCGACGGGGGTCCCGGCGCGCGCCGCCCGGCTGCGGTCGGCCGCGCGCGAGTCGAGGTACGGCTTGGCTGCCGCAGGCCCGGTGGCCGGGCTGCGCGTCACGGCTCCGGCGCTCGCCGGCAACAGCACGAGCGCACCCAGGACGAGCGCGACTGCGTGACGGTTCCTCATCCTCATTCGGCACCCTCCCAGGCGAAGCGGTCAGCGCGGCGGGCGCCGCCGCACAAACTACAGGCCCGAACCAGACAGGCTCCTAGCCGGGCGAGAGGCTCCAGCGCATCGTTGAGTCGAAGTCGAACGGTGACTCCGGAGTCAGCTCTGCCTGCGAGTCGACCAGGTTGAGCGTGGGGGAGGTGTGCGCGTCGCTGCCCGTCGACGCCCAGGTCGGGTAGATCGAGAACGGCGTCGTGGTCTCGTTGGGGCAGTTGGTGCCGGAGTGCGTGGCGTCGAGGGTGTCCTGAATGCTCCCGGTGATCTGCAGCGCGTAGGCCGGGCTCGCGTCGTCGAGCTGGAGCGTCAGCGTGTTGATCAGGCCGGGCATCACGTCGAGGTGCTTGGTGCCGGCGAACGTGCAGCCGCTCGTCGCGGTCGCGGTCAGCGTCAGGTCGACCTCGCCGCTGGTGACCGTGAACACGCGGTAGTTCCCCGCGGGTGCGCCGTTGGGCGGGAAGTGCGACTGGTCCGCCGCGGCGTCCATCACCACCGTCCCGTGCCAGGTCCAATGCGTGTCGGCGCCCGCGGAGTCCGCCTCGCCGGAGAAGGTGCCGGTGTAGGTGTCGGGGGCCGCGGGTGGCACGGGCGGCGTCGGTGGGAGCGGACACGAGCTGCGCGCGCGGGACGGCAGGCAGACGGGCACATCCGGGACGGGGACGCCCGCGGGGGCAGGGGGCGTGGGTGCGGACCGGTCGGCGCGCGCGCAGATCAGATCGCGCTGGACCAGGAGGGCGAGGCGCTCCTCGCTCTCGAAGATCGCGCTGTAGAGCGCAACCGAGCTGACGTCCTCGGAGATCCGCTCGCCGGTCCTGGCGTCGACGAGCCAGGCGAACAGGGCGACGCGATGGGGCGTCCCGGGCCGATCCTCGACGCGGCCGCGCAGCAGGATCTCCGGGTCGATCAGGTGGCCGGGCTCCACCCGCGAGGCTGGATCGACATGCTCGCTCTGCTGGAAGGCCTGCTCGTCCAGGATCGCCTGGCGGTGCCGCATCTCGACGATGGTCATCGGGCACCTCGGGCTCTGGAGCAGGTCCGTGATCAGCATCTCCGGGATGCCGTTGCCCAGTGGCCCCACCTCGGAGTTGCCGCCGACGACGTCGAAGCGCTCGATCCCGATCGCCTCGCCCTTGTAGGCCCGGCCGTCGCGCGGGTTGATGTTCGATCGGTGCGCGCGTCGCTTGACCCGCCGCGGCTTCTTGAACCGCTTGAGCGTCAGCGGCAGGGTGCGGCGCTGACCCGCCCGGGCGACGATCCGCGCCGACTGGAACGAGGCGAAGGGCTTGCCGAGGGACACGACGGACGAGCGCAGCGCCCACTTGCCGGCCGGCAGCTTCAGCGTGTAGCGCCCGCGCCGGGAGACGTGGGCGGCGCCGCCGAACGCCGACGTGTCGACGTTCATGGCGATCACCTGCGCCTGGCCCTTGCGCGCCGACTTCGGCAGTTTGACCTTGCCCGGGGACAGCTTGCCCTTGATCACCGTGGGCGCGACCGCGCGGGCGGGCGCGGCGGACAGCCCGATCGTCACGAGCACGACCGCTCCAACCGCGGTAGCCGGGCGCAGTGCCATGGGCACTGCCGACCCTACACCCGCCCGGCTCAGCCCAGGGCGACGAACACGACGAAGCCGGTGAACATCGCGACCATGCGTCCCTGCTGCCCGGTGGAGGGTGCCGCTAGGCCAGAGCTGACGCGGCCCCGCGCCCCGCGGCGCGGCCCGAGAAGAGGCAGCCGCCGAGGAAGGTGCCCTCGAGCGCGCGGTAGCCGTGCACGCCGCCGCCGCCGAAGCCCGCGACCTCGCCGGCCGCGTAGAGCCCCGGGAGCGGCTCGCCCGACGCGGTCAGAACCCGGCTCGAGAGGTCGGTCTGGAGCCCGCCGAGCGACTTGCGGGTGAGGATCGAGAGGCGGACCGCGATCAGCGGCCCGGCGTCGGGGTCGAGGATGCGGTGCGGCGCGGCCACGCGCGTGATGCGGTCGGCCAGGAAGCGGCGGGCGCCGTGGACGGCGGTCAGCTGGAGGTCCTTGGTGTACCGGTTCTCGACCTCGCGGTCGCGCGCCACGATCTCGCGCTCGAGCGCGGCGTGGTCGATCAGCGGCTCGGCGGTGATCGCGTTCATGCCGCGGACCAGCGCGCCCAGGTCGCGCTCCACCACGAAGTCCGCGCCGTGGCGCTTGAACGCCTCGACCGGCCCCGGCGCGCCGCGCCCGAGGCGGCCCATCAGCACCTGGCGCAGGTCGCGGCCGGTGATGTCGGGGTTCTGCTCGGAGCCGGAGAGCGCGAACTCCTTCTCGATGATCTTCTGAGTCAGCACGAACCAGGTGTAGTCGTGGCCCGTACCCATGATGTGCGCGAGCGTGCCGAGCGTGTCGAAGCCGGGGAACAGCGGCGCGGGCAGCCGCTGCCCGGTCGCGTCGAGCCACAGGGAGGAGGGCCCGGGGATGATCCGGATGCCGTGGTCGGTCCAGATCGGGTCCCAGTTGCGGACGCCCTCGGTGTAGTGCCACATCCGGTCCTCGTTGATCACGCTGGCGCCGGCCCGCTGCGAGATCACCAGCATCCGCCCGTCGACGTGGTCGGGGACGCCGGAGATCATGTGCTGCGGCGGGGTGCCGAGCCGCGCCGGCCAGTTCGCGCGCACGAGCTCGTGGTCGGCGCCGATCCCGCCCGAGGTGACGATCACGACCGGCGCCTGGAGGGAGAACTCGCCGGCGGCGGTGCGCGAGCTCTTCTGACCGCGCTGTACGCCGCTCGGCTCGAGCCGCTCGCCGGACACGCCGGTCACCGCCCCGCCGCTGAGCGTGAGCGCGTCGACCTTGTGGCGGAAGCGCAGCTCGACCCGGCCGCGGCCCTGCGCCTCGCGGACGCGCCGGATGAACGGCTCGAGCACGCCGGGGCCGGTGCCCCAGGTGATGTGGAAGCGCGGCACGGAGTTGCCGTGCCCGGTGGCGAGGTAGCCGCCGCGCTCGGCCCACGCGACGTTGGGCATGAACTTCACGCCCTGCTCGGCCAGCCACGCGCGCTTCTCGCCGGCGGTGAAGTCGACGTACGCCTCGGCCCACCTGCGCGGCCACTCGTCCTCCGGGCGGTCGAAGCCGGCGGTCCCCTGCCAGTCCTGCCACGCGAGCTCGCGCGAGTCGCGGATGCGCAGGCGCCGCTGCTCGGGGCTGTCGACGAGCATCAGCCCACCCAGGGACCAGAACGCCTGGCCGCCCAGCGACGCCTCCGGCTCCTGGTCGACGAGGATCACCCGACGGCCGGCGTCCGCGAGCTCTGCCGTGGCCACCAGCCCCGCGAGCCCCGCTCCGACAACGATCGCGTCGGCTGTGTCGAGTCCGTTCGGCATCCGGCGGTTGTATCGGATCGCGACCGCTAGGTTCTGTCTCGTGGACAACCTGGACAACCAGATGACCGCGGCGGACCTCGAGGCGCTGCGCGTCGCGCTGGCGGAGCTCGAGGGCCCCGCGCGCGCGGCGATCGCCGAGGAGATCAAGACCGCGCGCGGCTTCGGCGACCTCAAGGAGAACGCCGAGTACCACGAGGCCAAGAACGCGCAGGCGCGGCTGGAGACGAAGATCATCCAGATGCGGCACCGGCTGATGGACGCCCGCGTGGTCGAGGTGGCGGGGGGCGACGTCGTCGGCTTCGGCTCGACCGTCGAGGTCGAGGACGAGGCGACCGGCAAGCGCATGACCTACACGCTCGTCGCGGTCCACGAGGCCTCGGCGGCGGACGGCAAGCTGTCGGCGGAGTCGCCGGTGGCGGCCGCGCTGAGCGGGCTGAAGGTCGGCGAGACCGCGATCGTGCCCGCGCCCCGCGGCGAGCGCAAGCTGAAGGTCCTCGCCGTCTCCTAGGGCGCGGCGGTCCTGAACACGGTCCGCCGCCGCGGCAGCGGCCGCGGGAAGTCGGGGTGCTCGGACAGCGACAGGATCTCCCCGCCGGCCACGGCCAGGTCCTCGCCCCCGACGGCCCAGCGCAGCTGCTCCACCGACTCGTCGTACGGGCTCGCGTGCAGCCGGCCGGGCAGCCGGGCGCCGCGGCTCTCGGCCATCAGCATCCGCTCGCCGAGCGCGACCGCGCCCTGGAGGTTCGAGTGCGCGGTCACCCAGGCGTCGCCGGCGCTCTCCTGCGCGAGCAGCCCGTCGGCGGCGAACGGCCAGCGCACCAGTCGCGCGCCCGGTTTCTGATCGGTGTACTCGCCGATCAGCAGGCCGCTCCCCGCCTGGTCGACCGACGTGTAGGAGAAGCGCAGCGGCTCGCCGTCGGGGCGGTAGCGGGCGACCTCGGGGAGCACATAGCGCTCGTCGCCCGCGGCGCCGGTGCGCTCGATGCGGCTGAGGTCGAACACCCGCAGCCCCTTGCTGGTCTCGGTGACGTAGAGCAGGTCCCCGCGCCACGCCAGCCCGCCCGCGTGCGTCCGGACGGCCTCGCCCGCGGCGGTGACGAGGGGGACGTGGCGGTAGCGGCCGGCCCGCAGGTCGGCGAACGACACGCGCGCGGCGTTCGAGGGCTTGTGGTACCAGGAGACGACCACGACCGCGCCGTCCGGCGAGGCCGCGATGCCCTGCGGATACCAGGCCTTGGTGCGGCTGTCCTCGGCGTCCCAGCGGAAGCCGCCGCGCAGGCCGTGGGCGCGGCGCGCGGCCCACGGGGCGCCGAAGCCGCGCCCGAACGGGCGGATGGCCCGGTCGAGGTCGGCGAGCACGCCCTGGAGCCCCGCCGGCTGCCGGCCGGGGTCGCGCGGGGCCTCGCGTTCGAGCCGCAGGCGGAACGGCGTGGGGTCGATCGCTCGCAGGCCCTCGGCGGGTGGGGTGGTGGCCACAGCGCGATGTTCTCAGGCCCGCGGGTAGCGTTGGGCGCCCGTGAGCACGCCCGCCGATCTGCCGATCCGCCGCAACACCGCGCTGCTGGCCGCCGCGCTGGCGGCCAACTCGGGGATGCTCCAGCTCTCCGCCGCTGTCTCGTCCCTGACGCTGGTGGCCGCGATCGGCGTCAAAGGCCTGCTCGGGCTCGGCCCCGCGATCGTGCTCGCCTGCGGGGCGCTGGCCGCGCTGCCGGCCGGGCGCGCCATGGACCGCGTCGGCCGCGTGCCGGTGCTCGCGGCCGGCTTCTGCGTCGGGGCCGGCGGCTGCGGCCTGGCGGCCCTCGGCAGCGCGCTGCCGTCCGGGCCGGTGGTGCTGCTCGGCCTCGCGCTGGTCGGGGCGGCGAGCGGGACCGCGCTGCTGGCGCGCACCGCGGCGGGTGACATGTACCCGCCCGAGCGGCGCGCGCACGGCATCGCGCTGGTGCTGTTCGGGGCGGTGTTCGGCGCGATCCTCGGGCCGTTCGTCTTCAGCCCGCTGCTCGCCGGCCGCGACCTCACCGGCGACGCACTGGCGGGGCTGTGGCTCGCCGCCGGCGGCTTCATGGTCGCCGGGCTCGTGCTCGTGCTCGCCGTCCGGCGCGACGCGCGCCGGATCGCGGAGCTGCTGCGCACCGAGGCGGAGGGCGACCCCGCGCCGGCGGCGCCGCTGCGCGAGATCGTGCGCCGCCCCGGCGCGATCCCCGCGCTGCTCGCGGGCCAGGCCTCGTTCGCGGTGATGGTGGGCGTGATGACGCTGACCGGCGCGATCGTGGTCGACCACCAGCACCACCCGGGGCACACGGTGTTCCCGATCATCGGCGCGCACGTGGTGGGCATGTACGCGCTCGTGCTCGTGATCGGCCGGGTCGTGGACCGCATCGGGCGCACGCGTGCGCTCGCGGGCGGGCTGCTGATCATGGGCGTCTCGGTCATCAGCCTGCTGTGGGTCGACGAGGTGACGCCGACGGCGATCGTCCTGTTCGGCCTCGGCATCGGCTGGAACCTGTCCTTCGTCGCGGCGACGGCGCAGCTCGCCGACTGCGCGACGGCCGCCGAGCGCGGGAAGCTGCTCGGCTTCAACGACCTGCTCGCCGGCCTCGCCGGCGCCGGGCTCGCGCTGCTCGGCGGCCTGGCGCTGTCGGCGATCGGGGTCGCGGCGCTCGCGATCGGCGGCGCCGTGCTCGTCGTGGTGCCGGCGCTGTGGATCCTCGGCCGGCCGCCCGCCGCGCCCGTCGCGGCCTAGGAGGCTCCTAGAGCGTCTGGCGCAGCAGGCGCAGGACGTTGCCCGACAGGATCCGCTCGGCGTCCGCGGGACCGTAGCGTGCGCTCAGCGCCGCCGGCAGCCGCGCGAGGTCCGAGGAGCGCTCGAGGCCGCCCATCGTCGGCTTGATGAAGCCGTCGAAGTCCGAGCCGATCGCCGTGTGATCGTGTGAGCCGGTGAGCTCGCGCAGCCGGTCGGCGTGGCGCGCGATGACGCCGAAGGACTCGGCGAAGGTCTTGCTCTCCTTGACGATGCCGTCGTTGAGCTGGTGCTGGGCGAGGATCAGCCCGATCACGCCGCCGCGGGCGGCGACCCGGCGCACCGCCTCGTCGTCGAGGTTGTACTTCTGCTTGCCGAAGCGGTAGCCCGAGTGCGAGGCGATGACGGGGTGGTCGGTGGGCGCGGCGCCGCTGTCGCGGTCGAGCTGGTTGAGCAGCTCGAAGGTCTCCTCCAGCGCGTCGCCGCG
>JBDTMF010000122.1:0-12819 GCA_039934455.1 Solirubrobacteraceae bacterium | reverse complement strand
GCGTTCAGCGAAGGAACGGCGGGATGTCGATCTCGTCGTCCGAGATCTCGAGCGAGGACCGCTGGCGGTCGTCGATCCGGGGGCCCCGATCGGGCGTCCGGCGACCCTCGCGGGTCGTCGTGTAGCCGCCGCTGCTGCGGCGAGCGCGGTCGAAGCCGGTCGCGATCACGGTGACGCGGATCTCGTCGCCGAGCTCCTCGTCGATGACGGCGCCGAAAATGATGTTCGAGTTGGCGTCGGCCGCCGAGTGGATGAGCTCAGCGGCCTCGTTGACCTCGAAGAGCCCGAGGTCCTTGCCGCCGGTGATGTTCAGCAGGATCCCGGTGGCGCCCTCGACCGACTCCTCGAGCAGCGGCGAGGAGATCGCCGTCTTGGCGGCCTCCGCCGCGCGGTTCTCGCCCGTGGAGGAGCCGATGCCCATCAGCGCGGAGCCGGCGTCGGCCATGATCGCCCGCACATCGGCGAAGTCGAGGTTGATGAGGCCGGGGATCGTGATCAGGTCGGTGATGCCCTGGACGCCCTGGCGCAGCACGTTGTCGGCCTCGCGGAACGCGTCGAGGATGCTCGTGCGGCGCTCGACGATCGAGAGCAGCTTCTCGTTCGGGATCACGATCAGCGTGTCGACCATCTCGCGGAGGCGATCGATGCCCTCCTGCGCTTGGCGCCCGCGCTGCGATCCCTCGAACTCGAACGGCCGCGTGACCACGCCGACCGTCAGCGCGCCGATCTCGTTCTTCGCGATCTCGGCGATGACGGGCGCGGCGCCCGTGCCGGTGCCGCCGCCCTCCCCAGCGGTGACGAAGACCATATCGGCGCCCTTCAGCGCCTCCTTGATCTCGTCGCGCGACTCCGCCGCGGCGCCCTGCCCGACCTGCGGGTTGGCGCCGGCACCGAGGCCCTTCGTGAGCCCGGACCCGATGTTGAGCTTGATGTCCGCATCGGTCATCTGCAACGCCTGGTTGTCGGTGTTGCAGGCGATGAACTCGACGCCGGAGAGCCCGGCGTCGATCATGCGGTTGACCGCATTGGTCCCACCGCCGCCGACACCGACGACCTTTATGACTGCGAGATAGCTGCCAGCTTCCATAAGTTTCCGTTCCGGACCTCTAGTAGGAGTCGAGCGTTCCCCTCCGCTCGACGTGGTTCGGATTTTCGCACGTTACGGGCGTTTCGGCGTTCCTGTCAACACGAGGGTAGGACCGCAAGCTGTCTTGCATCCTTCATAAGCCTCAACTACGGATTGAGAGTAGGGCCACTCTCGACCGGAGCTTGAGGGTCAGGCGTGACGGTCGGATCGCCCTCTGGCTCCACCGGTCCGAGGCCACCCGCGGCCACGCGCTCGGGCACCCGCAGGTCGAGGTAGGTGGCGCCCGCGGAGCTCGGCTCGGCGAGCACGCGGACCGCCGCGACCCACTTGCGCGCGGCGTCCGCGCCGGAGCCGAAGACGAGGGCCGGGCCGTTGCGCAGGTCGAGGGTCAGGCCGCGCGGACCGGACCACAGGCGCTGGATGCGGGCGCGCAACTCGGGGGGTGCGCCGCCCGCCACGTCAAGCGCGCCGAGCGTGCGCCGGTCGGTCACGCGCTGGCCGGCGGGCGCGGAGTGCACGCGCAGGGTCGGGAGGCCGCGAGCGCGCAGACCGTGCAGGACGAGCCCGTCGCGGGAGGCCGCCACCGTGCCGCCGCCGCTCTCGATCGCCGCGACGGCCGCCCGCTCGTGCACGACGATCGTCAGCTTGCGCGGGAAGTCGGTCTCAACCTCGAAGCCCTTGACCGAGGGGTACTGCGAGACGGCCGTGCGCAGCGCGTCCTCGCGCACGTGCAGCGTGGTCATGTCAAGCGCGGCGCTGCGAAGCGCGCTGCGGATCTGCGGACCCTCGGAGGAGTTGACGCCGGTCACATAGACGTCACGAACGGCCACGAGCGAGGAGTCGCGCACCCACAGCCAGCCTCCGGCCGCCGCACAGGCGGCCACGAGCACTCCCGCGAGGATCCGCTTCACCCTCCGGGGGTTCGACCCGGACCCGCCAGCCTCCTGCCGAGCGCGTCGATGTCGCCCGCGCCGAGCGTCAGCAGCAGGTCGCCCTCGCGCAGCTCGGAGCGCAGGAAGCGTTCGGCCGAGTCGAAGTCCGGCAGCCACGCCACGCGCCGCCCGCCCGCCGCGTCGGCGGCCGCCGCGGCGACGAGCCGACCGGAGACCCCCGGATGGTCCTCCGCCCGCTCGCGCGCCGGGTAGACCTCGGTCACGACCGGCAGGTCGGCGAGCGCGAGCGCCGCGCCAAACTCGCGCGCCTGGTGGCGGGTGCGGGAGAACAGGTGCGGCTGGAAGACCGCGATCAGCCGCCGCGGGGCGAGCGTCCGCGCCGCCTCGAGCGTGGCGCGCACCTCGGTCGGATGGTGGGCGTAGTCGTCGACGACCAGCGCGCCCTCCGGCGTCGTGCCGACACGCTCGAAGCGGCGCCCCGCGCCCGAGAAGTCGCGCAGCGCCGCGGCGGCGGCCGCGACGTCGGCCCCGATCGCGCGGCAGGCCGTCAGCGCGGCGGCGGCATTGAGCGCGTTGTGGGCGCCCGGGACGGTCAGCTCGACCTCGAGGCCGTCGAGCGTGAAGCGCGAGCCGCCCGGCGACAGCTCGGGCGCCGCATCGAACGGCCAGAGCCGGCTGCGATCGCCGGCCAGCGCCAGCAGCGCCGGGCGGTCCCACACCACGGCGTGCTCCGCCGGGGCGAGGAACGCCCGGAACGTCGCCTCCACGTCGCGCTGGGACGAGTAGGTCGCGTGGTGGTCGAGCTCGGCGTTCGTGAGCACCGCGACCCGACGGTCGAGCTTGAGCAGCGAGCGGTCGGACTCGTCGGCCTCGACGATCAGCCACTCCCCCGCTCCCCAGCCCGCGTTCGAGCCGGTCGAGCGGACCTCCCCACCGACGAGATAGCCGGGGTCCGCCCCCGCGCCGCGCAGCGCGTGGACGAGCATGCTCGAGGTCGTCGTCTTGCCGTGCGTGCCCGAGACGGCGATCGTCGGGCGCAGGCGAGTGAGCTCTCCGAGCAGGTCGGCCCGGTGTAGCTCGCTCGCGGCCGCGGCCCGCTCCGGGTTCTCGGCCGGGATCGCGGTCGAGTAGACGACCTCCGCCCCGGCCGGGACGTTGACGGCGTCATGACCCTCGATCGGCTCGATCCCGGCCTCGCGCAGGCGGGTGGCGTACGAGGAGCCGCCCGAGCGGTCAGAGCCGGTGACCTCGGCGCCCAGCTCGCCCGCGACCAGCGCGAGGCCGCTCATGCCTGCGCCGCCGATGCCCACGAAGTGCAGGCGGCGACCTGACCACGCCAAGTCCATTGGCGCGTGAGGCTAGATGGTTGCTTCTACGGGGGGTCGCGGAACCAACCATCCAGATGGTTTGAGCGGCCCTACCAGCGGTTGCCGGCGGGGTCCGCTGTGGAGCGGCAGCCGCCCTTGCCCGGGCGTGAGCAGGTGCGCGTGACGTCGCCGCTGGGGGCGAGCTCGATCGTGAAGGTGCCACCGCCGTCGACCGACTTCG
The DNA here is from genome assembly GCA_039934455.1 of Solirubrobacteraceae bacterium. Taxonomy (GTDB): domain Bacteria; phylum Actinomycetota; class Thermoleophilia; order Solirubrobacterales; family Solirubrobacteraceae; genus DASQFQ01. The sequence continues at coordinate 9,291 of JBDTMF010000122.1, read as the reverse complement.
AGTCGACCGAGAGGATGAAGGTGGTGTCGGTGCCCGCCATCGTCAGGTTCTGCGCGGCCCCGAGCGCCGCCTCGAGCCCGATCAGCGTCGCGCTGTCCGTGTCGTAGGTCCCGCGGTCGGTGTGGAAGGTCTCGAGCGTCGTGCGCGCGTTGCGGACCGCGGACTTCGCGTCGACGTCCTGGGCCTTCGTGCGCTGGTTGAGAAACGCCGGCAGGGCGATCGCCGCGAGGATCCCGATGATCAGGATCACGACCATCAGCTCGATCAGCGTGAAGCCGCGCTGATCACGCAGACGGCGCGGTGTGAGATGAAGACTCATCCGCCACCTCAACGGCATCTAAAGGAGTGTCCTTTAGCGCGGTCAGCGGGTGTTCTACCCGTCAGGCGCGGGTCCAGCGCCCGGCGTCGAGCTCGCGCGAGACGCTGCGCGCCGCCTCGGTGACGGCCTGGCCGAGCCCACGGGCGGGGCCGCGGGGGAGGATCTCCTCGGTGTCGCCGACCACGCCGATCGCGCCCACCGCATGGCCGGCGCAGTCGTGGATCGGCGCGGCGAGGCTCAACCTCGCCCAGCAGGGTTTCGTCACGCTCGCGCGCGAGCCGCGGGGAGCCCGTCGAGCACCGATCGCTCGACGTCCGAGATCAGGCTCGGTCCTCGGCCATCAGCACCCGGTGCAGACGATCTCGGCCTCGTCGGCGCGGCCGGCCTCGTGGAGCCGGACGGCCACCGCCTCGAGCTCGGTGCCGGCCGCGCTGAGCGCCGCGCGGGCCCGATGGAGCTCGAGCGGCCGTCGCGGCTCGGCGATCCGCTCGCGCGATTCGACGCGGGCATGGGCGAGACGAGCGCGTCCGACCGCCAGTCCCGGCGCTGCCGCGAGCCCCTCCAGGATGGGCTCGGCCAATCAGCCCGAGGCGGCGAGGGCGCTTCCGAGCGCCCGGACGATCAGGGCGGTCGACGTCGCGCCCGGGTCCTGGTGCCCGACGGAGCGCTCGCCGAGGTAGGAGGCGCGGCCCTTGCGCGCCTGCATCGGCGCCGTCGCGCGCGCGCCCTCCTCGGCCGCGTCGGCGGCCGCGGCGAGCGCAGCGTCCAGCCGGTCGCCGGCCTCGAGCCCGTCGCGCAAGGCCGCGAGTGCCGGTCCGAGCGCGTCGACCATCGTCTTGTCGCCCGGCACCGCGGCGCCGAGATCCCGTACCGCGGCCAACGCCGCGGTCAGCACCTCGACGAGCGCGGGGCCGTCAAGCTCGGGGGTGTCCCCGAGCGCGCGCCCGCCGTGTCGGAGAGCGGATCCCCACAGGGGCCCGCTCGCTCCGCCGACGGTCGAGACCAGGGTCTTGCCAGCGAGGATCAGGCGCTTGCCGGGCGGCGCATCGGGGTCGCCGTCGGCCAGGGCCGCGGTGACCGCGCGCATCCCGCGCATCATGTTGATCCCATGGTCGCCGTCGCCGATCGCCGCGTCCAGCTGCGTCAAGTGGTCCGCCTCGGCCTCGATCGAGGCGGCGGCGCGGTTCATCCAGTCGTTGACGGACAGCATGTGGTCTGCGGCGATCGACGTGCCCATCCGCTTAGGCTCCCCAGCGGAGCGCGGCGGTGTGGACCGGAGCATCCCACAGCTGGATCAGATCGTCGTCCAGCTCGAGCAGCGGCGTCCCGCCCAGCCCGGTGAGGGGTGGTTGGAGCGGCCGGCTAGCGGTGCTCGAGGGCGGCCGCGAGCACCTCGCGTGCGACCGCCTGGGCGGCATCCGGGCGGGCGAGGGAGCGTGAGGCGGCGGCCATCCCGCGGAGGCGATCCGAGTCGGCGAGCAGAGCGTCGACCTCCGCCCGCAGCCGCTGCGGGGTCAGCTCCTCGTCGCGCACGATCGTCGCGGCGCCGGCATCGGCCATCCAGCGCGCATTGGCGGTCTGGTGGTCGGCGGAGGCATGGGGATAGGGGATGAGCACCGCCGGCAGCCCGTACTGGGCGAGCTCGAAGACCGAGCCACCGGCGCGCGCGACCGCGAGGTCGGCGGCCGCCAGCGCGCTGCCGAACGGGTCGACGTACGCGCGGATGACGTAGTGCGGCCCGGGCGCGCGCAGGCCGGCGAAGTCGCGCGCCCCGGGCACGTGGAGGACGTGGTACGGCGCAGTGGCGAACGCCTCGACCGCGGCGAGGTTGATCGAGCGCGCCCCCAGCGACCCGCCGAAGATCAGCACGCAGGTCGCCTCGGGCGGGATCCCGAACGACGCGCGGGCCGCCTCGCGGTCGTCGACCGTCGGCGGCACCGGGCGCCCGGTGACGAGGTAGCGCTCGCTCTCGCGCCCCTCGATCGGGAAGGCGAGGCAGACGCGGCGGGCGCGCGGCGCGAGTAGGCGGTTGGTGAGCCCGAGGTGCGAGTCGGCCTCGGTCAGCACGACCGGGATCCGGCTCGTGAGCGCGGCGAGCCCGACGGGCCCGGCGACGTAGCCGCCGCCCCCGAGCACCGCGGTGGCGCCATGGCGGGCGAGGATGCGCCGCGCCGCGCCGACCGCACCGGCCGCCCGCACGACCGCGCGCGCGGCCTTCAGCGGGTTCGAACGCGAGATGCCCTCGACGCGCAGCGGCTCGAGCTCGTAGCCCGCGGCCGGCACGAGCTGCGCCTCGGCGCGCTCCCCCCCGGCGAAGACGACGTCGGCGCCCTCAGCTCGCAGCGCGGCGGCGATGGCCAGCGCCGGCACGACGTGGCCCGCTGTCCCGCCGGCCGCGATCACGATCGTCGGCGGCCCGCCTGCGCGTATCCCCGTCACGCGACGGCCTCGCCGCGCGCAGCGGCACGTGACCGCCCTGGGCGACGTTGAGCAGCAGCCCCATCGAGCACAGCAGCACGATCAGCGACGTCGAGCCCGACGAGATGAAGGGCAGCGGGACGCCGGTGAGCGGCGCGAGGCCGAGGACGGTGTAGATGTTGAGCAGCGCTTGGCACAGGATCAGGCTCGTGAGGCCGGCGGCGAGCAGCTTGGCGTACGCGCCCTTGGCCGCCTTGGCGGTCCGCAGGCCCGCGTACCCGATCATGCCGTAGAGCGAGAGCAGGACGCAGATCCCCGCCACCCCGAGCTCCTCGCCGATGACCGCGAGGATGAAGTCGGTGTGGGCCTCCGGCAGGTAGAAGATCTTCTGCACGGACTGGCCGGGACCCAGCCCGAAGAACCCGCCCGAGCCGAGCGCGATCTGGCCCTGCACCGACTGGAAGCCGCTGCCGCCGGCGTCCGCCCACGGGTTCAGGAACGCGGTCAGGCGCGCGCGGCGGTAGGGCTCGAGGATCGCGAAGACGAGCACGAGGAACACGCCGACGCCCGCCAGGAGCCCGAGCTGGCGCAGCGGCATCCCCGCCGCGACGAGCATCGCGGCGAGCGTGAAGGAGATGACCAGCGCGGTGCCGAGATCGGGCTGGGCCGCGACGAGCAGGGCGGCCGCGGCGCCGACGCCCACGATCGGGCCGGCCGCGGTGCGCAGGTTGAGCGCGAGCTTGGGCCGCGCCGACATGACCGCCGCCGCGTGCAGGACGAGCGCGAGCTTCATGATCTCCGCGGGCTGGAACTGCAGCGGGCCCGCCCCGAGCCAGCGCCGCGCGCCGTTGATCTTCACGCCGAAGCCCGGCACCAGCACGAGCAGCAGCAGGACAAAGGAGATCAGCAGCAGGTACGGGGTGTAGCGCCGGACCGAGGCCAGCCCCTGGCGCGCGATCACCTGCATCAGCACCAGGCCGATCGCGCCGTAGACGAGGTACTTGACCAGGTAGGCGGTGCCGTCGCCGTCGCCCTGCAGCAGCGTCCGCGCGCTTGAGGCCGAGTAGACCATCACCGCGCCGCCCGCGAGCAGGCAGAGGGTCGCCGTGAGCAGCAGCCGGTGCTCGAGTGGCTGCTGCTGCTTGCGCCTGGGCATTAGGCGTGAGTTCGACGCCCGGCGGCGGCACCCTCCACGAGCGTGCGAAAGTGCTCGCCGCGCGCCTCGTAGTCGGCGTACTGGTCGAACGAGGCGCACGCCGGCGAGAGCAGCACCACCTCCCCGGGCCGCGCTGCGGCGCGCGCCTGCGCCAGCGCCCGTTCGAGGTCGCCGGCGGCATGGAGCGGGATGCCGGTGCGCGCGAGCGCCGCGCCGATCTCGGCCGCCGTCTCGCCGATCAGGTAGGCGGCGCGTCCGCGCTCGGCCACCGCCGCGGCGAGCGGCGCGTAGTCGCCGCCCTTGCCGCGGCCGCCGAGGATCACGTGCACGCCGCCGGCGAAGGACGCGAGCCCCGCCACCGCCGACGCGACGTTCGTGGCCTTCGAGTCGTTCACGTAGAGCACCCCGTCGAGCGTCGCGATCGCCTCGAGCCGGTGCGCGACGCCGGCGAAGCTCGCGAGCCCCTCGCGGACCACCTCGGGGGCCATGCCGCGGGCGAGCGTGACGGCCGCAGCCGCCATGGCGTTCTGGACGTTGTGGGGGCCGCGCAGCCGGATCCCCTCGCAGTCGATGAGGCGCTCCGCGTCCCACCACAGCGCGCCGTCCCGGGCCGCGAGGCGGGCTGTCGGGCCGGTCCCGAACCACACGCGCTCGGCCTCACCCGGCAATCCGCCGGCGGCGAGCTCCTCCGGCGCGACGGCGACCGTGCCGGGCGGCTGGCGGGCGAACACCTCCAGCTTGGCCGCGCGGTAGGCGTCGAACGTGCCGTGGCGGTCCAGATGGTCCTCGGCGAGGTTGAGCAGCACGCCCGCGTCGGGCGCGAAGCGCTCGGTGTCCTCGAGCTGGAATGACGATGCCTCGCACACGATCGTCGTCGTGTCGGCCAGCGCGCCGCCGGCGAGCGTGGACAGCGCTGTCCCGACGTTGCCCACGACCTCCGCGGCCTGGCCGGCCGTGCGGTGCAGGTGCCCGATCAGCTCCACCGTCGTCGTCTTGCCGTTCGAGCCGGTCACGGCGATCGTTTCGTTCGGCACGAGCCGCCAGCCGATCTCCAGCTCGCCGACCACGGCCAGCCCCGCCTCCCGCGCGGAGGCCACGACCGGCGCCTGCGCCGGGACCCCGGGGCTCTTGACCACGGTGCCGGCCGCCGCGAGCAACTCGAGCCCCGACGTGCCGGCGTGGACCGCCACGCCCGCCGCCTCCAACTCCGCCCGGCGCTCCGGCGCCACCGGACCGGCATCACAGCCGGCCACCGCCGTACCGCGGCCGCGCAGCGCGAGCGCGACCGCAACGCCGGAGCGGGCCAGCCCCACCACCAGATAGGGACCGGGTGGAAGCGGCGGCCGCGGAAGCACCCGGCCATTGTGTCGGAGGGTCAGGTCGTTCCAGATCGGGCAGCGCGCACGCGGGCCGCGTCGGCCGCTCGAACGGCGTTCTAGGCGACCACCTTCTTCCGCGCGGCCTTGATTCGGGGCCTCAGGGTGGGCTCGGCCTCGGGCTTCGCCTCCTCCGCCGGCGAGGGGCGCAGGCGCGTCTCCGGGTCGGCGCGGCCGCCCGTGAACTCGAGCCCTTCGGACTCGAGCCGGCGGCGCACCCGCCCCGGGTCGCCGAGCGCGGTCCCTCCCACGCTGCCGTCCCCCTTGAGGACGCGATGCGCCCCCGGGGTCGCCGAGCGGATGAAGCGCTGGTTGAGCGCTCGGGCGTGCTGGTCGGTGCCGCCCGCGGCGTGCGCCACGTCCCCGTAGCTCATCCAGCGGCCGGGTGGGATGGCGGCGACGATCTCGTCGAGACGGTCGGGGTCCATGTGGTTCTCCTCCAGTCGGTGTCACGGCCGCTGACGCTACGGCACGGGACTCCGAATGTGGGCCTGTGCGGGTACTTTGTGACGAAGTTGGAACGGTGCTGTGGCGAAGGTGGCGGGTGCGACACGTTTGTGGCGGGGCCGGCGAACGTCAACGGTGGCCGGGTAGGAGGTGGTCCGGAGGAACCGGCATTTCGTTCGATTTCGAGTTCGGGTTTGGGCGGCGTCGAACGTTATGCCGGTGGGAGCGGCAGTCTGTTCGACGACGCTGTCCGAAGGCGCTCGAATCGAACGAAACGCCGGTTGACCGCCGCGGCGTTTCGCTCCTTCGCTTCCTCCCCCGCGCAGCTGACTTTCGCGGCGCCGGCCACGCCTAGGTCAGCGACTGCTGGTACAGCGTGAAGCCGATCGCGCTGCAGACCGAGGCCACGATCCAGAAGCGCAGGATGATCTTCGTCTCCGACCACGCGCGCAGCTCGAAGTGGTGGTGGATCGGCGCCATCAGGAACACGCGCTTGCGGAAGGCCTGGAACGACGCGACCTGGATCAGGACCGAGAGCGCCTCGATCACGAAGATGCCGCCGAGGATCACGAGCAACACCTCCGTCTTGGTCATCACCGCCAGCCCCGCGATCGCGCCGCCGAGCCCCAGCGAGCCCGTGTCGCCCATGAAGATCGAGGCCGGAAAGGAGTTGAACCACAGGAACCCGACGCACGCGCCCACTAGGCACGAGGCGACCAGCGCGAGGTCGAACTGGCGCGTCGTGAACGTGATGCCGATGTAGGCGAGCAGGACGATCGCGGCGCAGCCCGCAGCCAGTCCGTCGAGGCCGTCGGTGAGGTTGACCGCCGACGTCGTGCCCGCCAGCACGATGTAGATGAAGACGGGATAGAGGTAGCCGAGGTCGACGCGGGCGTCGATGATCCGCAGGTCGACGGTGTCGGGCAGCTCGGCCCAGCGGGTGGCGACGAGCCAGAGGCCGATCGAGATGACGATCGTCGCGACCAGCTTCGTCCGCGCGCGCAGGCCCAGGGAGCGCCGCTTGACGATCTTCGTGAAGTCGTCGGCGAAGCCCAGCAGCGCGCACGCCAGCGCGACGCCGAACACGCCGACCGCGCGCGGGGTGAACGAGGTCAGCAGCAGGAACGGCACCGCGATCGCGGTGAAGATGATGATCCCGCCCATCGTCGGCGTGCCGGCCTTGGCGTGGTGCTCCTGCGGCCCCTCCTCGCGGATGTGCTGGCCGAACTCGCGCTCGCGCAGGAACGCGATGAACTTCGGCGACAGGAAGATGCACAGGACGAGCGACGCGGTCCCCGCGATCAGTACCTCGCCCATCAGCCGGCGGCCTGCAGCGCCTCGGTGACGATCTCGAGGCCGACGCCGCGCGAGCCCTTGATCAGCACGACGTCCCCCGGGGCCACGAGCTCGGGGAGCAGCGCGGCGGCCTCCCCGGCGTCGAGCAGGGCATGCGAGTCGCCGTCGAAGTCGTCGAGCATCGCCGTCGCCCGGGGACCGACCGTCACGAGCAGGTCGACCCCGGCCGAGGCCGCATAGGCGCCGATCTCGCGGTGGTGCTCGCGCTCGGCGGGGCCGAGTTCGAGCATGTCGCCCAGGACCGCCACGCGGCGGCCCTCGGCGTGCTGCGAGGCGAGATCGTCAAGGGCGGCGCGCATGGAAAGTGGGTTGGCGTTGTAGCAGTCGTTGATGACGAGCGCCCCGATCCCGAGCGCCACGCGCTCCCCCCGCATCGAGGAGAAGCGAACGTCGATCGCGCCGCTGGGAGTGACCCCGATCGCCCGCGCGGCGGCGACCGCGGCGAGCGCGTTGAGCATGTTGTGCTCCTGGTCGAAGGGCAGCTCGAGCTCGATCCGCTCGCCGCCCGCGATCACGACGTGGTGCGTCGGCGGCGCGTCGGGCACGACGCCGCCCTTCAGCGACGAGCCCTCGAAGTAGACGTCGCCACCGGGGCCGAAGGTGACGATCTCGAGGTCGTCGCGGAGCCACGGCTCGAGCAGCGGCTCGTCGGAGGGCACGACGCCGGTGGAGCCCGCCGCCATCCCGTCGAGGAGCTCGGCCTTGGCCGCCGCGACGCCCTCGAGCGAGCCGAGCTGCTCGAGGTGGACCGGGCCGATGTTCGTGATGACGCCGACGTCGGGCTCGCAGATCGCCGCCAGCTCCGCGATCTGGCCCGGCCCGCGCATCGCCAGCTCCAGCACCAGCACCTCGGTGCCGAACGGCGCCGCGAGGATCTCCAGCGGCATCCCGATCTCGGTGTTGAAGTTGGCCCGCGACGCGCCGACCTTGCGATGCGGCGCGATCATCGCCGCGATCAGGTCCTTGGTCGTGGTCTTGCCGACCGAGCCGGTGACCGCGATCACGAAGGCGGCGAGGTCCTTGCGCCAGGCACGCGCGAGGGCGCCCAGCGCGGGCAGCGGCAGCTCTGAGGAGATGACCGCGCCCTCGAACTCGCCCGCGAGCAGCTCGTCGACCCAGTGCGGCCCGACGACGACGCCCCACGCTCCCGCCTCGAGCGCCGTGACCGCGAACGCGCCGCCGTCGACCTTCTCGCCCGGGAGGCCGAAGAAGAGGTCGCCGGGCTGAATGCCGCGCGAGTCGATGACCGTGCGCCCGGGGCCGCCCGCGGCGCGGCCCCCGGCCTGCTCGCGGTCGAGCAGGCCGCCGATCGTGCCGGCGATGCGCTGGACGCTCCAGTGCCTCATGCTCGCACCGCGGCGAGCGCTTCCCGCGCGACCGTCACGTCGTCGAAGGGCTCCTTGCGCCCGCCCGCGAACTCCTGACCCTGCTCGTGGCCCTTGCCGGCGATCACGACGACGTCGCCCGCCCGCGCCAGCCCGACGGCGCGGGCGATCGCGGCGCGGCGGTCGACCTCGCGCTCCACGTGGCCGCCGCGCGCGCCCGCGGCGACCTCCTCGACGATCTCGGCCGGGTTTTCGGAGCGCGGGTTGTCGGAGGTCACGATCGCGAGGTCCGCGAGCCGCGCGGCGATCTCGCCCATCAGCGGGCGCTTGCCGCGGTCGCGGTCGCCGCCCGCGCCGAAGACGACGATCACCCGGCCCTCGGCGACCCTTCGCGCGGCCTGCAGCACGTTCTCGAGCGCTGCCGGCTTGTGCGAGTAGTCGACCACGACCGCGAACGGCTGGCCCTCGTCAACCGGCTCGAAGCGGCCCGGGACGCGCGGCGGGTCGGCGAGCGTCGCGAGCAGCGGCTCGGGCGCGGCGCCGAGCACGCGCGCCGCGGCCCAGGCGCCGAGCGCGTTGAGCACGTTGAAGCGCCCCGGCATCCCGAGCCGCACGGGCCACTCGCCCTCGGGCGTGCGGAGCGTGAAGTCCGAGCCCGCGGCGTCCGGGCGCACGCCGAGGGCGCGCACGTCGGCCTCCTCGTCGATCCCGAACGTCACCGTCCCCGGGAACTCGGCGGCCAGCCGCCGCCCGTACGGGTCGTCGGCACCCGCGATCCGCGCACCCGGGTCGATCTCGAACAGGCGCCGCTTCGCGAGGAAGTACGCCTCCATGTCGGGATGGAAGTCGAGGTGGTCCTGGCTCAGGTTGGTGAAGGCGCCGACCGCGAACCGG
>JBDTMF010000121.1:0-12839 GCA_039934455.1 Solirubrobacteraceae bacterium | reverse complement strand
TCAGCACGCGCCGCTCCCGGCGCTCGGCGCGCGTGTAGCGGCGCTCCTCCTCGCGGCGGTTGCGCTCGAGCGAGCGCAGCTGGTCGGCGGCGGCGAGGCGCGAGCGCTCCGCGCTCGAGCGCGCGACGCGGTAGCTGTCGGCGGCCTTGATCTCCGCGGCGGGCAGGCCGCTCGGCACGATCTGCACGACCGGCGCGACACGCGTGCGGACGAGGCGGTTGCCGTCGCGGTCGACGATGTCGCCGCGCGGAGCCTCGATCTTGATCTTGCGCACCCGGTTCTCACGCGCCTGGGTCACGTAGTCCTCGCCCGAGAGCACCTGCAGGAACCACAGGCGGAAGAAGATGACCGCGAACAGCACGAAGGCGAAGCCGCCGAGCACGGCCACCCGCACCGCGAGCTGCGGCGTGATGGCGGGGCGGCGCTCCTCGAGGTTGGGTGGCGTCACGAGCGCGAGATCGGGCTGAGCCCGCCGGTCGTGTAGGCGCGGCGACGGCGGCGGCGCGGGTCGTCGGGCAGGAAGGGCGAGAGCACGCGGCGCACGAGCAGGTAGACCGGCAGCGCCAGCAGCGTGTTGAGGATGACGGTGAGCAGGATCTGACGCACCAGCAGCAGCGAGACCGGCGCGTCGACGCCGAGCAGGAACTGCATGACCGAGAAGCCGACGGCGTATACGCCTGTCGCGATCGCGCCGACGGCGACCGGGACCAGCCCATGCGCGGGGTCGCGCAGCTCGCGCAGGCGGCCCGCGCCGTAGCCGACCGCGACCAGCACGAGCGAGGAGATGCCGAGCGTCTGCAGCAGCGCGGTGTCGATGAAGAGGCCGATCGAGAAGCCGAACAGCGCGCCCGGGACCGAGCCCATCAGCAGCCCGACCGACGCGACGAGCAGCGGCGAGAGGTCCGCGGGGACGCCGAAGACGGTGATCTGGGCGACCGTGGTCAGCTGCAGGATGCCCCCGAGCAGGCCGAGCGCGGCGAGGCGGCCGATGACGGGCGCGGCCGGGGTCATGGCGTCGCGCCCGTTGAAGTCGAGGCGACGAGGTCGGTCGCCGGCTTGGTCAGGATCTCGACGTACTCGAGCCGGCGCAGGTCGGCGGCGGGCCGGACGTGGATGCGGCGGTCGAGCTCGCCCGAGCCCTCGTCGACGCGGTTGACCGTGCCGATCAGGATCCCGGGCGGGAACAGCGACTTCAGCGCCGACGAGACCGTGCCGGCCGTGACGATCCGCTCGCCGCGCTTGACGAGCTTGCCGTGCGGGACGAGCTCGAGCAGCAGGTCGCCGGGGGCGCCCACGGCGGGGTCGAGCGACCCCGGCTCGCCCGAGCGGGCGGCCTTCGCCGAAACGCCGAATTCCTGGTCGGTCAAGAGCATCACGATCGCGCTGCCGTCGGACACCGACTTGACCTTGCCGACCAACCCTTCACCGTTGATGACGGGCTGGTCGGCGCGCACGCCGTCGCTCGAGCCCTTGTTGATCTCGACCGTCGAGTACCAGGTGCTCGGGGAGCGCGCGAAGACCCGGGCGATGACCGGCTGGTAGGCCTTCATGCCGCCGGCCGTGTTGATGTCGAGCAGCGTGCGCAGCTGCTTGTTCTCGGAGCCGTCGACCTGGAGCTGGGTGACCTGGAGGCGCAGCGAGTCGCGCTCCTTCTTGAACTTGTCGCGCTCGTCCTTGGCGTTCAGGGTCGACCCGAACCACCCGAAGAGGTCGCGGAACGGCTTGACGACCCGGTTCGCGCCCTCCTGGATCGGCGCGAAGACCTCCATCGCACCGCGCTGGACGCTGTGCAGGCCGCCTGAGCTGGATTCGCCGAAGTAGGCGGTGAGCAGGGTCAGCGAGAGGGCGACGAGCACGACCAGGACCGCGCGTCGTCGCCGTACCGCTTTGTCGTACATGCGAGAAGTGTCTCCAAGATGGTTGCGTTCTTCATCGCCGTGGCCGGCGGTTGTTCCGCGAGTTGTTGCGGTTCGAGCGGTGGATCGCCTCGAACTCCTCCAGGGAGCGGCCCGAGCCGACCGCCACGCAGGTCAGCGGCGACTCCGCGCGATGCGCGGGCATCTGCGTCTCCTCGCGCAAGCGCTCGTCGATCCCCTGCAGCAGCGATCCGCCGCCCGCCAGCATGATGCCGCGATCCATGATGTCCGACGCGAGCTCGGGCGGCGTGCGGTCGAGCGTCTCCTTGATCGCGTCGATGATCTGCACGAGCGGCTCCTCGAGCGCCGCGCGGACCTCCTCGGAGGTCAGCACCACGGTCTTGGGCAGCCCGGACACGAGGTCGCGGCCGCGGATCTCGGCCTGGACCTCCTCCTCGAGCGGGTAGGCGGACCCGATCTCGAGCTTGACCTCCTCCGCCGTCTGCTGGCCGATCAGGAGCTTGTACTCCTTCTTGACGTAGTTGATGATCGCCTCGTCGAGCTCGTCGCCGCCGACGCGGATCGACTGCGACACGACGATGCCGCCGAGCGAGATCACCGCGACCTCGGACGTGCCGCCGCCGATGTCGACCACCATGTTGCCGGTCGGCTCGCCCACCGGCAAACCGGCGCCGATGGCGGCGGCCATCGGCTCCTCGATCAGGTACGCCTGGCGCGCTCCGGCGCTCAGGCATGCCTCCTCGACCGCGCGCTTCTCCACCCCCGTCACGCCGGAGGGAACACAGACCACGACGCGCGGATGCGCCCAGCGGTTCTGATGCACCTTCTGGATGAAGTGACGGAGCATCTCCTCCGTGACGTCGAAGTCGGCGATCACGCCGTCCTTGAGGGGCCGGATCGCCGAGATCGTCCCCGGCGTGCGGCCGAGCATGCGCTTGGCCTCGATCCCCACCGCGTGGACCTCGCCGGTGCGCGAGTCGATCGCGACCACCGAGGGCTCGGAAAGCACGATGCCGCGGCCGCGCACGTACACGAGCGTGTTGGCGGTGCCGAGATCGACCGCCATGTCACGGCCACCGAATCCGGTGAGGTACGAGAAGAAGCCCATGAGGAATGAAACCCTGCGCGCGCGACCGGGGCGTGGAGCCCGAGGGGTCACGCGCAGTGGGCGGCAGTCTACCGAACGCCCTGCGCGGAACCCCTGGAAATCAGGCCGTGGGGAGCAGTTGCGGGCGGAGCTCCAAGAGCCGGGCGAGCGGCAGTCCGACCACGTTCAGATAATCGCCCCGGATCTCGGTGATCAGCACGGCGCCGCGGCCCTGGATCGCATAGCCGCCGGCGCGCCCCTCCCACTCCCTCGACCTCACGTACCAGTCGAGGGTCGCCCGGTCGAGGGTTCGGAACGTCACGGTGGTGCGCTCGACGGCCGTGGCGAGCACCTCGCCGCCGCGCGCGAGGACGATCCCGCCGACCACCTCGTGGGTGCGGCCGGAGAGGCGTGCAAGAAATCGCCCGGCCGCGGCCTCGTCCGCCGGCTTGCCGAGGATGTCGCCGTCGAGCGCGACGTCGGTGTCCGCGCCGAGGACGAGCGCCTCGCCGGCGCCCGCGGCGACCGCGAGCGCCTTGCGACGGGCGTTCTCCTCCGCGACCCAGGCCGGGTCGCCCGCCCTCTCCTCCTCCACGCCGGAGACCCTGACCTCGAACGGGATCCCGGCCTGCTCGAGGATCGCCCGCCGCTGCGGCGAGGCGGAGGCGAGGATCAGAGGTCGGGGAAGAACAGCGCCGCCTCGCGCTCGGCGGACTCCGCCGAGTCAGAGCCGTGGACCATGTTCTGGCCGACCGCGACCGCGAAGTCGCCGCGGATCGAGCCGGGTGAGGCCTCGAGCGGGTTCGTCGCGCCGATCACCTGGCGCGCGGCGGGCACGGCCTGCTCGCCCTCGAGCACCATCGCGACCAGCGGGCCGGAGGTGATGAAGGAGACGAGCTCGCCGAAGAACGGCTTGCCGTCGTGCTCGGCGTAGTGCTGCTGGGCGAGCTGCACGTCCATCGTCATGTGCTTGAGGGCGGCGATGCGCAGGCCCTTGCGCTCAAAGCGGGCGATGATCTCGCCGGTCAGGTTGCGTGCGAACGCGTCCGGCTTGACCAGGATGAGGGTCTTGTCCATAAGGCTCCTTGGGTCTACTCGGGCGGCTCTGCGGCGGTGACGGCCTGCTCCGACGACGTGCCGCCACGACGGCGGCGGCGCGCGGACGGCGGTGGGACGGCGCCCGTCTCTGCCTCGCAGTACGGGCACAGCTTCCATGCGGGGTCGATCGGCTTCCCGCATGAGTAGCAGCGCTCCTTCAGGCGGCGCATGCAGCTCGGGCAGCGCAGGTACTCGCCCTTGACCTCGTAGTCGCAGTACGGGCACAGCTGGTAGTCGAAGGCGGAAAGGCGCCCCTCGGCGGCCTGCATCTCGAGCTCGCGCAGGCGCACGTCGTCGAGGAACTCCGGCGGCCGCACGATCGCGTAGACGATCGTGCCGACGAACGGGAACAGCGACGCGGCGGTCGCGCAGGCGACCAGCATCGGGTCGTCGATGCGACGGCGCGCGTCGGCGAACGTCCAGAAGATCAGTGCCGCCCAGACGACGACGAGCACGAGGATGAGGACATTGACAGCCGTATTGAGACTGTCGTTGTTGATGCCGAAGACGCCGAAGGTCAGATTGAGCACCGGGAAAGCGTACCCGCCGTCTTACAGGAACATCCGGCCGAAGAGATAGCCGAGCGCGAAGAACACCAGGATCACGAGCGCGACGACGACGGCGACGAGCGCCACCATCTGCAGCACGCCGGGCCCGCGCTCGCTCACAGCGCCGACCTCCTGCGCGTGCCCGGCGCCGCCAGCAGGTCGGCAATGAGGTAGATCGATCCGGTCGCCACGACGGCTCCATCCTCCCCGGCGAGCTCCTGCGCCAAGCGCACCGCGGCGTGCGGTTGGGCCTCGATCTGCGCCGGCGGTCCCGACAGCTGGCTCCACAGCGAGGCGAGCGTCGCCGGCGACAGCGCGCGCGGGTTCTGCGAGGCGGTGAAGACCGCGCCGGAACAGAGGTCCACGAGCTCGCGCAGCATCCCGGCCGCGTCCTTGTCGTCGAGGACGCAGAAGACGCCGATCAGCCGCCGGTGGCCCACGACTTCGCGTAGCGCCGACGCGAGCGCGGCGATCCCGCTCGGGTTGTGGGCGCCGTCGTAGATCGTCAGCGGCGCCTCGCTCACGACCTCGAACCGCCCGGGCACGGTGATCGCGGAGGCGGCGCGCAGGACCGCCGTGTCGTCGAGCCCCCCGTGCAGTGCCGCCGCCGCGGTCCGCGCGACGGCGAAGTTCGTGCGCTGGAAGCCCTGGAGCGGCGCGCCGTCGGCCGGATCGGCTCGCAGCACGCGCGCATCGGCCTTCGCCACCTCGGCCTCGACCTCGGGCTCCAGGGGCCCGACCACGAGCGTCGAGCCGGGCGCCACGACGGCCAGCTTCTCGCGCGCGATGTCGGCGAGCGTCGGGCCGAGCCAGCGCGTGTGCTCGAGGCCGACGTTGGTGAGGACCGCGACCGGCGCCGCGAGCACGTTGGTCGCGTCGTGGCGGCCGCCGAGGCCCGCCTCCACCACCGCCACCTCGACGTCCTGCTCGGCCAGCTCCGAGAACGCCGCCGCGGTCAGCAGCTCGAACTGCGTGACGTGCTCGCCGCCCGTGAGCGTGCGGTCGACCTTCTCGGCCGCGGCCGCGGCCCGCTCGACCGCCGCGCCGAAGCGGCCGGGCTCGAGGTCCGCGTCGCCGATGCGGATGCGCTCCGCGAACGTCGCCAGGTGCGGCGACAGGTAGGCGCCGGTGCGGACGCCGTGGGCCTCGAGGATCGCCGCGGCCATCCGCACCGTCGAGCTCTTGCCGTTCGTGCCGACGACGTGGATCGCCCGGAACGCCTGCTGCGGGCTGCCGAGTACGGTCAGCAGCCGGCGCATGCGCTCGAGGCCGAATTTCATGCCGAAGAGCTCCAGCGAGAGGAGGTGGTCCTCCGCCCGCTCAAGCGACCAGCTCAATCCAGCGCCTCGAGCTCTGAGCGCAGCCGCGCGAGCTTCGCACGCTCGGCCTCGACGACCTGCGCGGGCGCCTTGTCGACGAAGCCGCGGTTGGCCAGCTTGCCCTCGGCGCGGGCGATCTCGCCGTCGAGCCGCTGGCGCGCGGCAGCCGTGCGCCTGGCCTCGGCCTCGGTGTCGACGGCGTCGGAGGTGAGGATCGCGATGCTCCCGCCGGGCACCGGGACGGTCGCCACCGGCTGGGTGCCGTTGGTGCTCCACTCGACGCGCGCGAGCCGCGCGACCGCGTCGAGCGTGCGGTCATAGCCCCCGGCGTCGAGACGCGCCTCGAGCGTCCGGCCGGGCGGGGCCCCGACGCGGTCGCGCCCGCCGCGCAGCTCCTCGACCGCCTCGATCGCGCGCGCGATCTCCGCCTCGGCGACGTCGTCGATCAGCGCCTCGTCGGCGGCCGGGAACGGCTGGGCCATCAGCAGGCCGCCGGACCCCGGGACGAACGACCAGATCTCCTCGGTCACGAACGGGATGACCGGGTGGGCGAGCGCGAGCGTCTCCGACAGCACGTGGAGGGCGACCGCGGAGACCTCCGCGTTGTCGTCGGCGTAGAGCCGCGGCTTGATCAGCTCGAGGTACCAGTCGCAGAGCTCGCCGTAGACGAAGTCGTAGAGGCCGAGCACCGCGCGGTGGAACTCGAAGGTCTCGAACGCCCGCTCGGTCGCGGCCTTCGCGCGCTGCAGGCGCGAGAGGATCCAGGCGTCCTCGACGGTGGACGCCTGCGGCTGGGGCAGCTCGTCGGGAGCGCGCAGCAGCACGAGCCGCGACGCGTTCCAGAGCTTGTTGGCGAGCTGGCGGCCCTGGGCGACCTTGTCCTCGTTGAAGCGGACGTCCTGCGAGGAGGACATCGCGAGCAGGCCGAAGCGGACCGCGTCGGCCCCGTAGGCGGGGAACTCGCCGGGCGGGTGGGCACCGCTTCCATACACGGGCGGCCGCGGGCCGCCCTCGATCAACGCCAGCGGGTCGATCCCGGTGCCGAGCGACTTCGACATCCGGCGGCCGTCGGGGGCCTGGATGATCGAGTGCAGGTAGACGTCGGTGAACGGGATGTCGCCGGCGAATTCGATCCCGAACATGATCATCCGGGCGACCCAGAGGAAGAGGATCTCGCGCCCCGTGGAGAGCACGTCGGTCGGGTAGAACGCGCGCAGCTGCGGCGTGTCCTCGGGCCAGCCGAGCGTGGCGAACGGCCACAGCCCCGAGGAGAACCAGGTGTCGAGGACGTCGGGATCGCGGACCCAGCCCTCCCCCTCCGGCGCCTCCATCCCGCAGTAGGTCTCCTCGCCGCGGTACCAGACCGGGATCTGATGGCCCCACCAGAGCTGGCGCGAGATGCACCAGGGCCGGATGTTCTCCATCCAGTTGAGGTAGACGCGGGTCCAGTTCTCGGGGTGGATCTTGATACGGCCGCTGGTGACCACCTCGATCGCCGGCTCGACGAGCTCTTCCATGCGCATGAACCACTGCAGGGAGATCAGCGGCTCGATCCGCTCGCCCGAGCGGTGCGAGAACGGCACGTTGTGCGTGTAGGGCTCGGTGCGCGCGATCGCGCCCGCCTCGCGCAGCGCCGCCACGACGGCCTCGCGCGCCTCGAGCGCGGTCATCCCCTGGAAGCGCTCGCCCGCCTCCGGGGTCATGCGCCCGTCCTCACCGATCGCGGAGATCTCCTCGAGCCCGTGGGCGCGGCCGATCTCGAAGTCGTTGGGGTCGTGCCCCGGCGTGATCTTCAGCGCGCCGGTGCCGAACCCCGGCTTCACGTAGGGGTCGGCGATGATCTTCAGCCTCCGGCCGACGATCGGCAGGATCGCCGTCTCCCCCACCAGCCGCGTGTAGCGGTCGTCGTCGGGATGGACCGCGATGGCGGTGTCGGCGAGCATCGTCTCGGGCCGCACGGTGGCGATCGTGAGCGAGCCGCGGCCACTCTCGAGCGGATAGTCGACGTAGTAGAGGGTGTCGGTGACCTCGCGCTCCTCGACCTCGAGATCGGAGATCGCCGAGCGCGAGCCCGGGTCCCAGTTGACCATGTAGTTGTCGCGGTAGATCAGGCCCTTGGCGAACAGGTCGACGAAGACCTTCTGGACCGCGTGCGCGTAGGCGGAGTCGAGCGTGAAGCGCTCCTCGGTGTAGTCCGCGGAGGCGCCGAGGCGCTTGTACTGCTCGATGATCGTTCCGCCGTACTGCTCGCGCCACTCCCACGTGCGCTCGATGAACGCCTCACGCCCGATCTCCTCGCGGCTCGTGCCCTGGGAGCGCAGCATCCGCTCGACCTGGGTCTGGGTCGCGATGCCGGCGTGGTCGGTGCCGAGGATCCACTTCGCATTGCGGCCCTGCATGCGGGCGTGGCGGATCAGCGCGTCCTGGATGGAGCCGTTGAGCGCGTGGCCCATGTGCAACGCCCCGGTGACGTTCGGGGGCGGGATCGCGATCGAGTAGTTCTCCTCCGGCGTGCCCTCCGGCTCGGGGTGGAAGCGCCCGGACTGCTCCCAGCGCTCGAACACGCGCGGCTCGGCCTCGGAGGGCTCGTAGCGGGTGCGTGTCTCGAGGTCGGAGCTCATGAGGACGCTGAGGATAGGCGCGGCTGGGGTATCACGAGCGGATGCCCGCGCCTCCGGAGGTCCTGATCCGACTCTGCCGCCGACTCGACCCGTCGGCGTGGGACGTCCCCGGCGACCGCGCGCGGCTACGGTCGCCGCGCTCGCCGACTCCTACCGCACCCTGGCGATCGACCTGCCCGGCTTCGGCGACTCGGTCAAGCCGGTCGGCGCCGCCTACGACCGCGCTTCTTCGCCAAGGCGGTCTGCGGCTTCCTCGACACCTGCGGGATCGACCGCGCGCACCTGATCGGCAACTCGATGGGTGGCCGCGTCGCGCTCGAGGTCGGCTTCCGGCACCCCGATCGGGTCGACCGGATCGTCGGTCTCGCGGCGTCACCCGCCTGGCGGCGCGACCGCCGCTGGGCGCCGATCGTCAAGGCGCTGAGGCCGGAGCTCGGGCTGCTGCAGCTCGCGCCGCGGCCGGTCGTGGAGGAGTTCGCGCGCCGCTTCGTCCCGGGCGGCCGCGCCGGCTGGTCGGCGGTCGGCGTCGACGAGTTCCTGCGCGCGTACGCGCAGCCCCGCGGCCGCGCGGCGTTCTACGCGGCGCTGCGCAACATCTACCTCGACGAACCGGAGGGCGAGGACGGCTTCTGGACGCGGCTGCGCGCCCTCGAGAGCGACTCGCTGTTCGTGTGGGGACGCCACCACCGGCTCGTGCCGATCGCGTTCGCGCGGCACGTGCGCGAGGCACTCCCGCGCGCGCGGGACCTCGAGCTCGAGTGCGGGCACGTGCCGCAGCTCGAGGCGCCGAAGCAGACCCACGCGGCGGTGCGGCGGTTCCTGGCGGCTCGCCGGAGAGCCGCAGCGGCGTGAGAGTGCCGGCCGGGGAACGGCAACGTGCCGGTGGGAGCGGCAGTTCGTTCGACAGCCCCCTGCACGGGCCATCGAATCGAACGAAATGCCGGTTGTGCGGGGCGCCGCCCCTCCCACACTCCCTCAATGCGCAGTTCAGCGCTGCCGCGCGTCTACGGGATCGCTCGCGCGCTGGTTGCGCGGCGCTCGACACGCAGCCCTCCGGCCGGACGCACGGCATGAGCGGCGAGCAGCCGCAGCGCGGCGTCGGCGAGGCGCAGGTCGGCTGACTCAGCGTCCCCGTAGATCTCGAGCAGCCAGGCGCCGCGGCCGTCGGAGGCTGCCGCGGCGAGCACGTCGGTCATGCCCCAGTCGTCGAGCAGCGCGCGTTCGGCCCGGTCGGCATCCGCGTCGCCCGCGTAGAGGTGGAGCGACCCGCCGTGCGCGAGCAGGTCGGCGGTGCGGGGGTAGCTGCCGAGGTCGTAGCGCTCACCGTCGACGCCGAAGCGCACGCTCGAGGAGTGGCCCGAGCGCAGGTCGAGCGTGAACAGCGTCTCGATCACGCCCGCGCCGTGCGGGCACAGCGATACCGCCGCTGCCGAGGCACGCAGGGTCGAGCCGATCGAGGTCGCCAGGCCTTCGAGGCGCTCGAGCGGCGCGGCGGTGCGCAGGGGCCCGTCGAGCAGGTCGAGCGCCTGGACGAGCAGCGCGCTCGTATCGACCTCGAGGCCGTCGCGGCGGGCGCGGCGCGCGCCGGGCCGACCGGTCGAGCGCCAGGCCGTCTGGGGGTCGGTGTCGGCGAGGCAGACGCGCCCGCGGCCGGTGCGCTTCGCGGTGTAGAGCGCGGCGTCGGCGGCACGCAGGAGCTCGGAGGGCCGCCGCAGGTTGAGGCGGCTGGAGGCGATGCCGCACGAGAGCCCGACCGGCGGCCGGTGGGTCGCAAGGCGGTCGATCGCGATCTCGGTGACGCGTTGCATGTCCTCGACGCTGGCGCCCTCGGCCAGGATGCCGAACTCGTCGCCGCTCAGGCGGCACACCATCGTCTTCGGGAGCGACTCGGCCGCCGCGCGCAGCGTGCCCGCCACCGCCTTGAGCGCCCAGTCGCCACCGTGGTGCCCGCGGACGTCGTTGAGCTCCTTGAGGTTGTCGACGTCGCACAGCAGCAGCGTCACCTCGGCCCCGCCGTCGAGCGCGACCCCCAGACGCTCCTCGAGCGCACGCCGGTTGGCGAGGCCCGTCAGGCCGTCCTGCAGGGCAAGCTCGGCCAGCCGGCCGAACAGCTCGGCGCGCCCGACACCGGCGGCGACCTGCCCGGCGATCGAGTTCAGCAGGCGCAGGTCGTGCTCGTCGAAGGCGGGTTGGTCGTAGCCGCGGCTCGCCCACAGCTCGCCCCACGCGATGTCGCCGAGCATCACCGGCACAGCGAGGCATGAGCGCCGGTTGAGCCGTTCGAGCAGCCGCCGCTCGACCGGGTGCAGGTCGGGGTCGTCGACGAGGCCGAGGTAGGCGCGCCCCTGGAGCAGCAGCCGCTTGAGCGGGTTGTCCTCGCCGAGCCGGTAGATCTCGTCGATCGGGTGACGGACCTCGCCGGCCGCGAGCGTCCCGACGTTGACGACCGTGCGCAGCACCTCGGCCTGCGCCTCCCAGCGCGAGATCGACAACGACATCGCGCCGAGCGCGCTGCAGGCCTCCTCGGCGACGAGGTCGAGCAGCTCGTCGAGCGAGTTCGTGCCGGCGACCGCCGACGAAAGCGACATCAGCACGCGCAACTCTCGGCTCAGCCGCTGCAGCTCGTCCTCGCCTGCGTGGGCGGGGAGCGCGAGCGCGGGCGCGTCGTCCTCGGCGTCGAGCGAGCCCAGCAGCGCCGCGACCACCCGCGGGTCGAACTGGGTGCCGGCGCAGCGCTCGAGCTCGGCGCGCGCCTCCGGCACCGCGAGCGCCTTCCGGTACGGGCGGTCGGAGACGAGCGCGTGCCAGGCGTCGCAGGCCAGCACGATGCGCGAGGCGAGAGGGATCGCCTCGCCCGCGAGGCCGTCGGGATAGCCACGGCCGTCCCAGCTCTCATGCGCGTGGCGCACCGCCGTGGCGACCGAGTCGAAGCCGGCGAGCGGGCGCAGGATGCGCTCGCCGATCGCCGGGTGCTGGTGCATCAGCGCCCACTCGCCCTCGTCGAGCCGCCCGGGCTTGTGCAGTACGCGGTCGGGGACGCCGATCTTGCCGATGTCGTGCAGCAGCGCCGCCGACTGGACGTCGGCGATCTGCGCGGGGTTGAGGCCGAGACGGCCCGCCACGGCCAGCGCGAGGCTCTCGACCGCGTCGGAGTGCTCGCCGGTGTAGCCGTCGCGCGCCTCGAGGGCGAGCGCCAGCGACCGGACCATCGAGTGATAGGTCTCGGCGACGCGCTCGTTCTCGGACTGGAACGCGTCGAGCGCGGCGATCAGCGTCAGCTCGCCGCCCCGCAGCCCGAGCGCGGCCGCGGCGGCCTCTCGGCGCAGATCCTCCAGGCGACGTGAACCCGAGCTCATCCGACACTCATCGGCGTGCAAACCCGGGATCCAAAGCGCCGCGCCCGGATTCGCGATCTCGCGACGGCCCCGCCGGGGTCGGCTAGGCGGACTTCGCGTCCGCCTCGCCGTCGTCCTCGTCCTCCGGGGCGACGGTGACGAGGGTCGGCCGGACGCCGCGGTCGATCGTGTCCTGGGTGACGACGCACTTCTTGACGTCGCGCCGCGAGGGCAGCTCGAACTGCACCTCGAGCAGGACCTCCTCGATGATCGAGCGCAGGCCGCGGGCGCCCGTCTCGCGCTCGAGCGCCTTGTCGGCGACCGCCTTCAGCGCATCGGTGGAGAACACCAGCTCGATCCCGTCGAACCCGAAGAAGCGCTGGAACTGCTTGATGATCGCGTTGCGCGGCTCGGTGAGGATCGTGATCAGGTCCTCGCGCGAGAGCTGGTGCACGGCGGAGGTCACCGGCAGGCGGCCGATGAACTCGGGGATCAGCCCGTACTGCATGAGGTCCTCGGGCAGGCACTTCTCGAAGACCTCGCCCGTGTCCTTCATCGACTTGGACTGGATCGCCGCGCCGAAGCCGACGCCCTTGTGGCCGATCCGGCGCTCGATGACCTTGTCCAGGTTCGCGAACGCGCCGCCGCAGACGAACAGGATGTTCGTCGTGTCGATGGTGAGGAACTCCTGGTGGGGGTGCTTGCGCCCGCCCTGGGGCGGCACCGAGGCGGAGGTGCCCTCGAGGATCTTCAGCAGCGCCTGCTGGACGCCCTCGCCGGAGACATCGCGCGTGATCGACGGGTTGTCGGCCTTGCGGGCGATCTTGTCGACCTCGTCGATGTAGATGATCCCCGTCTCGGCCTTCTTGACGTCGTAGTCGGCCGCCTGGATCAGCTTGAGGAGGATGTTCTCGACGTCCTCGCCCACGTAGCCGGCCTCGGTCAGCGCCGTGG
>JBDTMF010000120.1:0-12933 GCA_039934455.1 Solirubrobacteraceae bacterium | reverse complement strand
TAGCCTAGGGCGTGAGCAGGTCGGCGCACTTGCGCGCCTTGGTGGTGTCCGACCCGGCGTCGGTCACGCACTTCGAGTACTTCTGGAGATTCGCGTTGTTCGCACCCGCGGTGCCGGAGCCCGACGAGGAGGACCCGGAGCCGGACGAGGCGCCGCCCGAGCCGGCGCCCAGGCCGCCGAGGCCGAGGCCGCCCAGCTGAGAGCTGAGCTCGGAGAACGGCTTGGGGCTCGCGGGCTCGGAGATCGTCTGATCCTGGTTGAGGTCCGAGATCGAGAAGTCGAGCCTGAAGTCGGCGGAGCCGTTGGGCGAGCTCGAGCTCTTCGGGGCGACGATGCCGAGCGCCACGACCATCCGGCGCAGGATCTTGTCGTCCTTGCCCGTGTAGATCTCAACCTTCGGGTTCTTGACGGCGTCCGTGACCTGCTTGCGCTGCGCGGCCGTGAGCTGCGTCGGCAGGGTCTGCGTACCGGAGACCCCGAGGCTGCGGGCCTTCGTCAGCGCCTTGTTGACGTCGTCGAGCAGCTTGTTGACGTCGACACCGCCGGTGATCTTGATGGCGTCGTCGCTGCCGACCTTCGCGTCACCCTCGTTCTTGGCGTTGGTGAGCCACTTGCGCGGGTCGAGCCCGAGCGAGGAGAGCGACTGATTGTTCGTGTTGCCCTTCTTCTGGGCCTGCACGTAGCCGGTCTTGAACTGCGTGAAGAGCTGCTCGGTGACGGCGTAGTCGGAGCCTTGGAAGTTGACGAAGCCCTTGGCGCCCGTCGAGGTAAGCCCGGCCTTGATGCTCTGGCCGGCGCCCTCGAAGGCGAAGTCGATCTTGAACTTCGGCAGCTTCTGCTTGCCCTCGCTCTGGAACGGGCCCTTGATGCTCACCGTGACGGGGCCGCTGACGCCCTGCGTGTTCTTGGCGTCGATCTTGAGCTCGAGGTCGAGCTTGCCCGAGGTGACCTTCTTGTCCTTGCCATTGAAGGTGTCGGCGAGGAGGGTATTGACGTCGGTGTCCGCGCTGGCCTTGTCGCCGCCGCCGCTGCTGCCGCCGCAGGCCCCGACGACGAGCGCCAGCGAGGCGAGCAGGCACAGCAAGATGGGTCGCAGAATCCGAATCACGCGGCGGCGAGCCTAGCATTGGCCCGATGACCACCTGGCGAATTACATGTTGCGTGTGCGTTGCCGTGCTGTGCATGGCCCCGGCCACGGCACAGGGTGCGGCGAAGCAACGGACGGTGGGCAGCGAGCTCAGCCGCCTCGCCGCCGCGGGCGCGATCCCGGCCACAGAGCGCGACCAGCGCCTGGCCGCCTTCCGCGCCGTCAAGCGCACCGTCAGGCGCCTCCCGCGGGGGAGCACCCGCCGCAACGAACTCGGCGGTGTGGTGGCCATCGTCCAGGGGATCGCGGCCCGCCGCTCGCTGACCGGCCCGCGGCTCGTCCCGCTGTGGCTCATGCTCGAGCGCAACCGCGCCTTCTGGTCGGCCAACGCGACCGGGCCGAGCACGCGCCGCATCTCCTTCCCCGGCTCCCAGCTCGTCTGGCAGTACTTCCCGGGCCAAGGGCTGCAGTTCCACCCGCTCGCCAACTTCGCCAAGCTCAACCAGCTCTGGGCGAGCCGCTCCCCCGACATGGGCCAGCTGCTCGACGAGCTGCTCGCGCTGCGCGTCCCGCGCGCCGGCGGCACCGCCTGGGAGTACGACTTCGCCTACGGCGGCGGGAAGCCGCCGTGGGTGTCGGGCCTCGCGCAGGGCACGGCCATCCAGTCAATCGCGCGCGTGGCACAGCGGACGGGCCGCCAGGCCGAGGTGTTCCCGATCGCCGACGAGGCCCTCGGCATCTTCGCGACCCCGCCGCCCGCGGGCGTGCGCGTCGCGACCGCCGACGGCGCCCACTACGCGCTCTATTCCTTCGACCCCGGGCTGCGCGTGATCAACGGGTTCATCCAGGCGCTCGTCGGGCTCTATGACCTCGGCAAGATCGGCGACGACGAGCGCGCCCGCATGCTCTACGCCGACGGCGAGCGCGAGGCGCGGCTCGAGCTGCCGACGTTCGATACCGGCGCGTGGTCGCTGTACTCGCGCGGCTCGGTCGAGCACGAGTCCGACCTCTCCTACCACCAGCTCTTGCGCGCGTTCCTGCGCAGCATGTGCACGCGCACCGAGGACCCCGTCTACTGCGACACCGAGCTGCGCCTCGCCCAGTACGAGCTCGAGCCGCCGCAGCTCGAGCTCGTCACTCAGACCCTCCGCGGCGGCACCGACGGCAAGCTGCGCCTGCGGCTGTCGAAGATCTCGCGCGTCGGGCTGCGGGTCGAGCGCGGCGGAACCGTGGTCTCGGTCCGCTCCGCGGTCGTCGTCGGCCACGGGACGCCGTATCTGCGCTGGCCGGTTCCGCGGAAGGCGGGCGAGTACGACGTGCGGCTGACCGCGGTCGATCTGGCGGGGAACGTCGGCACCGCGGAGGGTACGCTCGACGTCTTGAAGCCGAAGAAGCGCAAGCGCAGCCGTTGAGGCCGCGCACCATCCTCTATACGGGCAAGGGCGGCGTCGGCAAGACGTCGGTCGCGGCCGCGACCGCGCGGCGCTGCGCGGCGTCGGGGAAGCGCACGATCGTCCTCTCCACGGACCCCGCCCACTCGCTCGCGGACTCGCTCGAGGAGCCGGTCGGCTCGCAGCCGACGCAGGTCGCCGACCACCTGTGGGCCCAGCAGGTGCAGGCGCAGGACGAGCTCGAGCGCAACTGGTCCGCGGTCCAGGGGTGGCTCGGCGGGCTGTTCGTCGACCAGGGCGTCGACCGCATCGCGGCCGAGGAGCTGACCGTCCCGCCCGGTGGTGACGAGCTGTTCAGCCTGCTGCAGCTCAAGCGCCACGTCGAGGACGGCGGCTGGGACGTCGTGATCGTCGACTGCGCGCCGACCGGCGAGACGCTGCGGCTGCTGTCGTTCCCGGACGTCGCGCAGTGGTGGCTCGACAAGGTCTTCGGCCGCGAGCGCGCGCTGCTCGCCGCCGCGCGGCCGCTCGCGCGCACGTTCTTCGACGTCACGCTGCCCGACGAGAAGGTGTTCGGCGAGGTCCAGCGCCTGGTCGAGAACCTGATCGCGATGAACGAGATCCTGCGCGACCGCGAGGCGGTCTCGATCCGGCTCGTGATGACCCCCGACCGCATGGTCATCGCCGAGGCGATGCGGACCTTCACCTACCTGTCGCTCTACGGGTACCTGACCGACGCCGTGGTGGTCAACCGCGTCTTCCCGGAGGAGCTCGAGGGCGGCTACTTCGGCGCCTGGCGGGAGGTCCAGCGCGAGCAGCTCGAGCTCGTCGATTCCGGCTTCTCCCCCGTGCCCGTGCTGCGCGCGCCCTACTTCGAGCAGGAGGTGCTCGGGGCGACCATGCTCGACCGCCTCGGCGAGTCGCTGTTCGACGGCGCGGACGCCGGCGGCATCCTGCACGCCAAGCTCGCGCAGGAGCTCACGCTCGACGGCGACGGGGCGAGCCTGCGGCTCGACATCCCGTTCACCGACAAGGGCGACATCTCGCTCAAGAAGATCGGCCTCGAGCTCGTCGTGCGCGTCGACGGCCAGAAGCGCACGATCCTCCTGCCCCCCGCGCTCGCCCCCTACCGCCCGTCCTCGGCGTCGTTCTCCGACGGCTCGCTGCTGGTGAGCTTCCAGTGAGCGAGCCGGACCCGCTCAGCCAGATGCGCTCGCAGGTCGACGCGGCCTACGCCGCCGCCGACCGGCTCGTGCGCGAAGCCGAGGCCGCCGCGCGCGCGCGGGCGGGCGATGTCCCGGCGGCCGGCTTCGAGGGCGAGCGCGCGGAGCGGGAGCACTCCGCGTTCCCCGACATCCAGGCGCTGGCCGGGCTGCTCGAGGCCGCCCGGTCCTCCCTGCCGCCCGAGCTCGCACACCAGCTCGCGGCTGCCGCCCGCGAGCTGCTGATCGCGCTGCGCGCGCTGATCGACTGGTGGATCCTGCGGCTCGAGCGCGAGTCCGCGGCGCCGGTCGAGGTCCAGGACATCCCGATCGATTAGACGTGCGGACCATAGGATGTCCGCGATGAGCCTCGTCGGCACGCTGCGCTCGCTGCCGCCCGAGTCGCGCGTGACCGGCGGCGCGGCGGCCGCGCTCGTCTTCTCGCTGTTCCTGCCCTGGTACCAGGTCTCGTTCTTCTCGGGCGGCAAGGCGATCTCCGACTCGCGCTCGGCGCTGCAGGTCTTCACGTGGGTCGAGGGCGCGATCCTGCTCGTCGCGCTCGCCGTGCTCTCCCTCGTGTGGGCGCGGGCGCAGCGCCAGGCCTTCCACCTCCCCGGCGGCGACGGCTTCGTCGTCTCGGTCGCCGGCGGGTGGGCGCTGGCGCTGATCGTGTGGCGGCTGTTCGACAAGCCGAGCGTCCACGAGAAGGCCGCGACGGTGGGCATCCAGTGGGGGATCTTCCTCGCGTTGCTGTTGGCCGCCGGACTCGTGGCCGCCGGCGCGCGCGTTCGCGCCGCCGGGCGCCCTGAGCCGCCCAACCCGACGGCCGACGAGCCGGAGTGGGAGGTGCCGGCGCGCGCACGCCGCGAGCGCGCCGCCAAAGGCCGGCCGCGCGAGCACACGGAGGTCACCGAAGTGCTGCGCCAGCGCCCGCCGGCGTGGGACGGCGAGCCGCCCGAGGCGCCCGGCCGGGCCGAGCGCCCGCGCGACAGTCCGGACGAACCGCCGGACCCGCCCGACCGCCTGTTCTGAGCAACTTCGGCGGGGCGCGGGCCGTTGCAGGCTCCGATGCTTCACGCCGTGCTCCTCGCTGCGCTGCTTGTCGCCCCCTGGTCCGCGCCGCGGGACGTGTCACGGCCGCACACCTTCATCGACGACGTGTCGATCGCCTTCGTCCCCAACGGTGCCGGGCTGATTGGTTGGCGCCTGCAGGACGGGGCCGGTGCCGGCGCGCGCGACGGCGACTCCGTCGTCGCGCGCTCGGTGACCGGCCGGCTCGGGCCCGAGCGGCGCGGGCCGCGCGGGCGCTCGGGCGACCTCGTGCCCTTCGGCCGGTCGAGCGCGGCGGCCGCGCTCGTGCGGCCTGTCGGCTCGAACCGCGACCCCCGCTCTGAGCTGCGGGTGGCGTTCGGCAACACCGCCGGCGGCGACTTCCGGCCGTCGCGGAGCGTGGTGCGCCACCCGCGGATCGCGCCACCCGCGTTCGCCGGCAACGCGCGCGGCGACCTCGCCCTCGCGTGGTTCGAGGACCGTCCGGGGGCGAGCGACCGCGTCGAGGTGGCGCTGCGCCGTCCGGGCGGGTCCTTCGGCGCCCCGCTCCGGCTCGCCACCGGCCGCGTGCGCAGCGTGTCGGCCGCGGTCGGCCCGCGCGGGGACGTGCTGGTGGCCTGGGACGCCCGCGGGAGGGTCCGGACCCGGCTGCGGCGAGCGGGCTCGCGGCGCTTCGGGTGCGCCGAGACGCTGCGCTCCTCGCCCACGTTCTCGGCGGTGCTGCGCACGGCCGTCGCGAGCTCGGGCCGCGCCTACGTGGCATGGAGCGCGCAACTCGCCACCGAGGGCGGCGACACCGGCCCCGTTTACTTCGAGGCGGCGGTGCGGCCCGCGGGCGCGGCGCGCTTCCGCCGCGCGCAGCGGCTCGAGAAGCTGGGGCCGGAGCGGCGCGCAGGCGTGCTGGACCTTGCGCTGACCGGCCACGGCAACGCGGTCGTCGCGTGGACGGCCGATCGCGTGCGCGCCGCGGCGACCGACGCGAGCGGGCGCTTCGGCTCATCGCAGGACCTCTCGCCGCCCACTGTCTCGGCCAGCGGCCTCACCACCGCTTCGCTCACCGACGTCGCCGCCGCCCCGGACGGCGCGCGTGTCGCCGTGTGGACCGCCGGATCGCTGGTCCAGGCCGCCTACGCCGGGCCCGGTGCGCCGTTCGGGCCGCCCGAGGACATCGGCGTGGGCGACGCGGCTCGCGCGGCGTTCCCGCGCGCTGGCGCGGGACCCGTCGTCGTGTGGCGGGCGCAGCGCGGCGGCCGGACCCTCGTTCAGCAGGCGGCGCGATCGGGGTAGTCCCCTGCCATGGCCACCGCATCCTCCTCCCCGCGGGTCTCCGTCCCGCGGCAGTCCGACGACTACACCAACGAGGCCGCCGAGGCCCGCCGCGAGTTCATGCGCGAGCAGACGGGCGTGTCGCTCGAGCACGTGGGCACCTACTCCCAGGATCCCTCCGAGCTCCCCGGCAACATCGAGCACTTCACCGGGGTCGCCCAGGTCCCGCTCGGCATCGCGGGCCCGCTGCTGGTGGACGGCGAGCACGCCCAGGGCGAGTTCTACGTCCCGATGGCGACCGCCGAGGGGACGCTCGTCGCCTCCTACAACCGCGGCATGAAGCTGCTGCATGCGGCGGGCGGGGTGAAGACGACGATCATGGACGACCGGATGCAGCGCGCGCCGGCGTTCCTGTTCGAGAGCGCCCGCGGGGCGCGGGCGTTCGGCGAGTGGCTCGACGAGCACTTCGACGAGATCCGCGAGGTGGCGGAGTCGACCACGAAGTCGGGCAGGCTCCAGGACATCGAGCAATACTCCGCCAGCCGCATCCTCTACACCCGCTTCAACTACACGACCGGCGACGCCGCGGGCCAGAACATGACCGGCAAGGCGACACAGGCCGCGTGCCACTGGATCCTCGAGCAGTACCCGGACATCGACCAGTTCTTCCTCGAGGGCAACTTCGCCACCGACAAGAAGAGCTCGCAGATCAACATGCTGCGCACGCGCGGCAAGCGCGTCGTGGCCGAGGCGGTCATCCCGGACGCGCTGTTCCAGGAGATCATGCACTCGAGCTCGGCGCTGATGTACCGGGCGCGCCAGGTCTCGAACCTCGGCGGCTTCATGTCCGGCGTCAACAACAACGGCGCCCACTCGGCCAACGGCATCACGGCGATGTTCATCGCCACGGGCCAGGACGTCGCCAACGTCGCCGAGTCCTCAGCCGCGTTCACCTACGCCGAGCTGCGCGAGAACGGCGACTACTACTACTCGCTCACGATCCCGTCGCTGATCGTCGGCACCTACGGCGGCGGCACCGGGCTCGCCACCCAGCGCGAGTGCCTCGAGCTGCTCGGGTGCTACGGCAAGGGCAAGGTGCGGAAGTTCGCCGAGATCGTCGCCGCGACCGTGCTGTGCGGAGAGCTCTCGCTCGGCTCGGCGATCGTGGCGGAGGAGTGGGTCAACGCCCACGACCTGCACGGCCGCAACCGGCCGTGAGGACAGAATCAGTCATCTAGCGGTCGGAGAGGTAGATGCCGAGCGGCAGGCCGAGCGTGGCCATGAAGATCAGCCCGATCCCGGTCGCGATGAGGGTCTTGGACTTGTAGACGTGGCCGGTGGCGCCGACGAGGAAGCCGAGCGCCATCAGCACGACGAACGGGGTCGGGGAAGGGGAGAAGGCGGCCAGCGGCACGGGCGGCGAGCATATGCGACCTCCACCTAGACTCTGGCGGCATGAGCGTCGAACCGGCTGCGGTCGAGGATGTCGCCGCCGGCCTTCGCGCCGTCGGCTATCTGCCCGGGGAGTCCACCGCGCTGGTGTCGTTCCTCGCCGCCCGGCTCGGCAAGCCGATCCTCGTCGAGGGCCCGGCGGGCGTCGGCAAGACCGAGCTCGCGAAGGCGCTCGCGAAGTACCTCGACCGCCGGCTGGTGCGCCTGCAGTGCTACGAGGGCCTCGACGAGGCCAAGGCGCTGTATGAGTGGAACTACCGCAAGCAGCTGCTGCGGATCCAGGCCGAAGCCCAGGGCACGGGCTGGGACGCGGTCCAGGACGACATCTTCGGCGAGGAGTTCCTGCTCGAGCGGCCGCTGATGACCGCCATCGCCTCGCCAGAGCCGGTGGTGCTGCTGATCGACGAGATCGACAAGACCGACCAGGAGTTCGAGGCGATGCTGCTCGAGCTGCTCTCCGACTTCCAGATCTCGATTCCCGAGCTCGGACGCATCGAGGCGCGCACGCATCCCGTGGTGCTGCTGACCTCGAACAACACGCGCGAGCTGACCGAGGCGCTCAAGCGCCGCTGCCTGTACCTGTGGCTCGACTACCCGTCGGCGGAGCACGAGCTCGAGATCGTCCGCCTGCACGCGCCCGAGCTGCCCGAGAAGGTCGGCGAGCGGCTCGTCGAGATCATCCAGATGGTGCGCGAGCTCGACCTCAAGAAGCCGCCCTCGATCGCCGAGTCGATCGACTGGGCGCGCGCGCTGCTGCTGCTCGGCGCCGAGGACATCTCGCCCGAGGTGTTCCGCTCGACGCTGTCGCTCATCGTCAAGCACCGCACCGACCTCGACACCGTCGCCGAGCGCGTCGGCGTCCGGCTCGGCGCCGGCTCGCCCGCGTCGTGACCGAGGGGTTCCCGGCCGGCGTCGTCGCCTTCGCCGAGAACCTGCGCGCGGAGGGGCTGGCGGTCGGGACCTCCGAGCTCCTCGACACGTTCGCGGCGCTCGGCGAGGTCAGCTGGACCGAGGAGGCGGCGTTCCGCGAGGCGCTCGCCGCGACGCTCGCGAAGTCGCCCGAGGACCGGCGCGTGTTCGACCTCGTCTTCGAGCGCTTCTTCTTCCGCGCCGCCGAGGAGGCCGCGATGCGACAGGGGGTGCGCGAGCAGGGTGCGCCGGGGGCGGGGGCCGAGGACGAGGACGGCATCACCGGCGGCGAGCAGCTCGACTACGACAACCTGCGCGAGCAGCTGCTGCAGGCGATCGCCGACGGCAACGAGTCGGCGATGCGCGACCTCGCGCGGCTCGCGATCGCCGCCTTCGGGCGCCGCGGCGAGGGCTCGGGCGTGCTCGGCGTCGACGTCGAGCGCATCCGCCGCGCGCTCGGGCTGCGCTCCGAGCCCGGCGGCCCGCCCCCGCGTGACCCCGACGCACCGCCCACTCCGAGCCTCACGCGCGACCAGATCCGCCGCTTCGAGCAGCTGCTGCGCCGCGAGCTCGAGCGCGCGCAGATCGAGCGCACGCAGGCGCTGCCGCCCTCGCGGCCGCTCAACGAGCTCGACCGCGCGCTGCCCTCGGGCCCGCTGCAGGACCTCGCCGCCGTGCACCGCGTCGTGGCGCAGCTCAAGCGCCGGCTCGCCACCCAGGGCCACGAGACGCGCGGGCGCAAGCGCCACGCCCACGTCGACGTGCGGCGCACGATGCGCGCGTCGCTGCAGACCGGCGGGGTGCCGGTCGTGCTCAAGTACCGCCCGCGGCGGCCCAAGCGCCCCGAGCTCTACGTGCTGTGCGACGTCTCGACCTCGGTCACCAGCGCGTCGGTGTTCTTCCTGAGCGTGCTGCAGGCGCTGCGCGACGCGTTCCGCAAGATGCGCTCGTTCGTGTTCGTGGAGCGGATCTCCGAGGTCACCGAGGTCTTCGAGCGCGAGCGTTCCTTCAAGGCCGTCTCGGATGCGATCTCCAAGGACGCGGGCGTCGCCGACGTGTCGGGCTACACCGACTACGGCCGCGTCTGGCGCGAGTTCCTCGCCTCGGTCGCCGACGACCTGCACCCGCGCGCGACGGTGATCGTGCTCGGCGACGCGCGCACGAACGGCCGCGACCCGCGCGCCGACGTCTTCGCCTCGATCGTCGCGCTGGCCGGGCGCACGTTCTGGCTCAACCCCGAGCCGCGCCTGTACTGGAACTACGGCGACTCGGTGATCTCGGCCTACGAGGAGCACTGCGAGGCCTACGAGTGCTGGACCACGCGCCAGCTCGAGGACTTCGTCAAGGCGCTCACCCGGCCGTACGCCTGAGTGGCGGCGGCGCAGCGAACCTTCACGTGCTTCGGCGGCGCGTGCACGGTGCTCGTGGAGGGCGCCGGGGCGGCTGACGCCGTCATCGCCGCGCGCGATCAGCTGCTCGAGTGGCACGACGTGTTCTCGCGCTTCAAGCCCGAGAGCGAGCTGTCGCGGCTCAACGCGGACCCGCGCGAGCGCGTACCGGCGTCGCCGAGCATGGCGCGTTTCGCGGCAGCGGCGGTGGCGGCTGCGGAGGCCACCGGCGGGCTCGTCGACCCGACGTTGCTGGAGGAGATCGAGGCGGCCGGCTACCGCTCGGACCGGCTGCGGGGGACGCTCGCGCTGCCGATGGCGCTCACGCTCACGCCGGGGCGGGCGGCGGCGGGGCCGCACCCGGACGAGCGCTGGCGCGCGGTGGATGCCGACCTCGGCGCGGGCCTGATCACCCGGCCGCCCGGGGTCAAGCTCGACGGCGGCGGGATCGTGAAGGGGCTGTGTGCGGACTGGCTGGCTGAGTCGCTCGGCGGCCACGAGAGCTTCGCCGTGGACTGCGAGGGCGACCTGCGCGTGGGCGGCGCGGGCGGCGTCGAGCGCGCGATCCAGGTGGCGAGCCCGTTCGACGGCGCCATCCTGCACGCGTTCGCACTCCGCGACGGCGGGGTGGCGACGTGCGATATCGCCAAGCGCAGCTGGCTGGGCGAGGGCACGCGCCCCGCCCACCACCTGCTCGACGCCGCGACGGGCCAGCCCGCCTACACGGGCGTCGTCCAGGCCACGGCGCTCGCCTCGACCGCGCTGGAGGGCGAGGCGCTCGCGAAGGCCGCGGTCCTGAGCGGCCCGGACGGTGCGGCCGTCTGGCTCCGGCACGGCGGGGTGCTCGTATTCGACGACGGCTCGCACGCCGTCGTGCCCGTCACTGCCCTTCCTTCGACCCGGGCGGGCGGGGCCGGAACGTCTTGATCGGCTTCTGCAGCCCCTTGAGCTTCTTCTCGCCCGCCGTGGACCATCCGAACCCGTCCTCGGCGGCCTCGCGCACCGCATCGGTGACGAGGACGGTGCCGGGGCGCGCACGGCCCGTGAGGCGGCTCGCGACGTTCACGGTCGAGCCGAACCAGTCCCCCCAGCGGTTCACGGCCGGGCCGTACGCGATGCCGGCCCGCAGCGGCGGGAAGTCCTCCTCGGCCTCGGCGCGCTCGATCAGCGAGAGGCAGGTCTCCACCGTCACGGGGACCTCCGGCGAGACGAGCATCACCGCGTCGCCGATCTGCTTGACCACCCGCACCGGAGGCTCGACCACGGCGTTCGCCATCCGCGCCAGCCGGCCCGCGAGGCCGCTGAGCTCCTCCACGCCCACGCTCTCGCCCAGCTCCGTGAAGCCGACGAGGTCGGCGAAGGCGACGGTCGTCCTGGCGGTGTCGGTGACCTTCCCGGACGTCCGCTCGGCGAGGCTGATGTAGTCGTTGCGCAGCAGCTGGCGCATGTGCAGGAGGAAGACCTGGTCGAGCATCCGGCTCGACAGCGGCATCAGCTCCCCGGCGGTCTCCGCGAGCCGGCGCGCGAGGTCGATCTCGCTGTCGCCGGGCTTGATGATCGCCTGGGCGAAGAGCACGCGCAGCGCCTCGGCGTAGCGCGACATGCCGGTCCCGAGGACGCGCGTGACGTCGAGCGTCTCCTCGAACGGGAAGCCCGCCTCCGCAAGCTTGCGCGCGTCCTTGGCCGTCTCGAGGTCCTCCTCCGTGAACTCGCGGGCGTCGGGGTCGGGCACCGCGAGGCCGAGCGACTGGCGGAAGGCGGAGAGCTGCTCGAGCTCGAAGCCGGACTCGTCCGCGATCTCGCGCTGCGTGTAGGTCGCGTTGCCGGCCAGCAGCCGCTCGACCGGCAGCAGCACGAGCCGGTCCTCCTTCACCGCCTGCCGGAGCTCGTCGGCGCTGCAGCCCTCGTCATGGAGTTGGTCGAGCAGCTCGCGCCGCGCGTCGCGCGCCTTCTCGTCCTCCAGTCCCTCGAGCAGCCCCTCGGCTTCCCAGTCCATGGATCCGGCAAGCTACAACGCGCGGTACTCCTCGGCGAGCAGGTCCATCAGCAGCCCGTCTCGCCACGTCCCGTCGCCTCGCGGCCGATCCCGCGGCCCTGATGGGCGCCGGCGAGCGCGATGTCGATCGACGCGTGGCGGTAGTCGGGCATCGTCTCCTCGCCGACGAGCAGCATGCCCGCGCACTCGCGCTCCACCTCGATCGCCAGCACCGCCTCGTCGCCCTGGAACGCGAGCAGGTCACGCCGCACCCGCGCCGCGTCCCAGTGCCCGAACCAGTGCGCCACGTCGAGCTCGCTGAGCATCGCGAGCAGCGGCGCGAGGTCGTCGTCGCGCACGGGCCGCAGCACGACGCGCTCGCCATGCAGCACGGGGAGCTCGGGACCGGTCATGGTCGGTAGGATGAGGCCTCGAAGCACAAACAGGGGGGCTGGCCGGACGGCTGGCTGAGATAGCGCCCGAGGACCTCCGGCGCTGACCCTTCGAACCTGTGGGGTAATGCCCGCGGAGGGAGCGATGCGCACACAGACCGAGGCTCCCGTGATGGAGCCTCGTCCCGTTCAGAGCCGCGAGGTGGGAGTCACCGTCGACGGGGTGGCGAAGGCGTACGGGGACGTGCGTGCGCTGGCGGACGTCTCGCTGCGCGCGGCCCCCCGCGAGACGGTCGCGATCGTCGGTCCGAGCGGGTGCGGCAAGTCGACGCTGCTCGAGCTCGTGTGCGGGCTGCTCGAGCCCGACGCGGGCGTGCTGCAGAGCCCGCCGGCCGCGCTGATGCCCCAGCGCGACGGGCTGCTGCCGTGGCTGAGCGCGCTCGACAACGCCGGGCTCGCGCTGCGCGTGGCCGGCCGATCGCGGGCGCAGGCGCGGGACGCTGCGCGGGAGCACTTCGCCGCCTTCGGGCTCGACGGCTTCGAGACCGCGCGCCCCGCGGAGCTGTCGGGCGGGATGCGCCAGCGCGTCGCGTTCCTGCGCACGCTGCTCGCGGGCCGGCCCGTACTGTGCCTCGACGAGCCGTTCGGCGCGCTCGACGCGCTGACGCGCGCGCAGCTGCAGGGCTGGCTGGCGGGCGCGCTCGCGCGCGAGCCGCGGACCGTGCTGCTCGTCACCCACGACGTCGAGGAGGCGGTGCTGCTGGCCGACCGCATCGTGCTGCTGTCGCCCCGGCCGGGCCGCGTGGTCGCCACGCTCGACG
>JBDTMF010000119.1:0-13149 GCA_039934455.1 Solirubrobacteraceae bacterium | reverse complement strand
GCCGCGACTTCACGATCAACGCGATGGCGCTGCCGCTGGCCGGCGGCGAGCTGCTCGATCCCCACGGCGGGCGCGCCGATCTGGAGGCGCGGCGGCTGCGGATGGTCTCGGCGGTCGCGCTCGCCGATGACCCGCTGCGCACACTGCGCGCGGCGCGCCTGGCGGTCGAGCTCGGGCTCGAGCTCGACCCGGAGACGCGCGAGGAGGTACGCCGGCAGGCGCCCGGGCTGGGGAGCGTGGCGCCCGAGCGCGTGTTCGCCGAGCTCAAGCGGGTCGTCGGCGCCGAGCGCCCCGCCGAGGGCCTGCTCCTGGCCGAGGATCTCGGCGTCGTCGCGGTCGCGCTGCCCGAGCTGGCCGCGCTGCGCGGCGTCGAGCAGAACGTCTTCCACCACCGCGACGTCCACGACCACACGCTCGAGGTGCTCGAGGCCGTCGCCTCCGTGCAGGCCGGCGCACACGAGCTCGGCGAGCACGCCGCCGCCGTGCGCGCGCTGCTGGCCGAGCCGCTCGGCGACGACCTCACCCGGGGCGACGCGATGCGCTTCGCGGCGCTGCTGCACGACGCGGCCAAGCCGGCCACGCGCGCCTACCGCCCCGACGGCCGCGTGACGTTCGTGGGGCACGACTCGGAGGGCGCCGAGCTCGCCCGCGTTGTGCTGCGCCGGCTGCGCGCCTCGCAGCGGGTCGCCGACTACGTCGCCGCGCTCACGCGCCACCACCTGCGGCTCGGCTTCCTCGTCCACGAGCGCCCGCTGTCGCGGCGCGCGATCTGGCGCTACCTGGCCGCGACCGATCCCTACGCGGCCGACGTCACGATCTTCACGGTCGCCGACCGCCTCGCGACGCGCGGGCGCAACGCCGAGACTGCGATCGCGGCGCACCTCGAGCTCGCCCGCGACCTGCTCGGGCCGGCGTTCGAGCGCCGCGCCGAGCGGCGGCGGGCGCCGCTGGTGCGGGGCGACGAGTTGGCGGCCACGCTGGGGATCGAGCCCGGCCCGCACCTGGGCTCGCTGCTCACGGCGCTCGAGGAGGCGCGCTACGCGGGCGAGATCGCCTCTCGCGAGGAGGCGATCAGCCTCGCCCGCTCGCTGCTGACCTGATCGCCTCCCAGGCCACGTGCACGGCCGAGCCCACCGTGCCGAAGTCGACGTTGCGCGGGATGTCGCGCTGCGAGTGGTAGTTGGCGGGCATCTTGTATTCGTCGCAGGAGGCCAGCGTCGCCACCCGCAGCCCGCCGCGCAATGCCGACAGCGCGTCCGTGGCGAAACCGAGCTTCAGCCCCCGGCGCAGCGCCACACCCGCGCGCCGGGCGCTGCCGTCGAGCAGCTCGCGGACGCCGGTGTCGTAGTCGGTCATCCAGATCATGCCCTCGCCCTCGAGCAGGATCAGCTCGGGCGAGCCCAGCGTCTCCAGCACCACCACGCGCGTGCGCGCCGGCTCGAGCCCCGGCCCGTGGCGCCGCACCCAGCCGCGCATGCCCTCCATGAACGACTCTTCCGAGCCGGTCGAGACGAGCAGCACGCGGACGCCGCTGACCGGTGCCGCGCGCAGCTGCCGCGCGAGCTCCAGGATCACCGCGACCGCGGTGAGGTTGTCATTGGCGCCCGGCACGACGGTGCGGGTGCCGATGTCGAAGAAGGCCAGCGCGCTGCCGGCCGCGAGGCAGCCGCCGAGCCGTCGCAGCGGTGTGACGCCGAGCAGCGCGCCGAGGCCGGCGAGGGCCGGGCCGGCCGCGACCAGCCGGATCATCTGCGGCGACGTCGTCTGGCGCTCGTACCACCGCGGGAAGGTGTCGGCCACGAGCCGCGTGAGCTCGGGCCGGAAGATCAGGCCGCCGTTGGCGGCATCGTGGTGCGCGACGAAGACCAGCGTCTCCTCGGCGTCCGGGTCGCCGGCGGTGCCGGTGACGTTGAAGGTCGGGCGATGGGGGAGGAGGCGGCGGAAGACGTGCGGGCCGCCCGACACGTCGTCGACGATCCCCGCGGCGGCCAGCAGCCCCAGCACCGCGGTCCGGCGCCCGCCCAGCGCCGCGACCACGCCCGCGGCCGACAGGAGCCCCAGCGGCAGGGACATCGAGCCGACCGCCGGCTCCTCCTCGACCTGTGCCGCGACGCCGAGCGTCTCGAGCTCGCCGCGGATCCACTCCGCCGCCCGCCGCTCGCCCTCGGAGGCAGATGGCCGGTCGAAGCTTGCGAGGTGCTCGACGGTGGCGCGCAGGCGGTCGACGTCCGGCTCCATGGCTCCAGGAGGGTATTCAAGTAGCCTGCGGCGGCGATGGCCGCTGATCCGGACTGCCTGTTCTGCAAGATCGTGGCGGGGGAAATCCCGGCGGTACGTGTGTACGAGGACGCGCGCACCGTCGCGTTCATGGACATCAATCCCGCAACTCGCGGCCACCTGCTCGTGGTCCCACGCGAGCACGCCCCGGACATCCACGCCATCGACCCCGAGGATCTCACGGCGGTCGCGCTCGCCGCCAAGGAGCTCGCGCAGCGCGTGCGCGACGAGCTCGGCGCGGACGGGGTGAATCTCCTCAACTCGACGGGCCAGCACGCCTGGCAGACCGTCTTTCACTTCCACCTGCACGTGATCCCGCGCTACGAGAACGATCCCCTGCGCCTGCCCTGGCACCCGGAGCCCGGCGACCGCGACGAGATCGCGGCGGCCGCGAAGGATCTCGGCGCGTCGTGAGGCGGGCCGTGGCGGTCCTGGTGGCGCTCGGCGTGCTCGCGCCGCTCGCCTCCGCCCAGATCATCCCGACCTTCCGCAAGGACTCGGCGACCGACGGCCGCGGCCCGCTCGACATCGTGCGCGTGGCGATGTCGCGCGGGGTCGACGGGCGCCTCCGCGGCGAGGTCACGATGGAGAAGCCGTGGACGACGGACGACCTCCGCACCGCCTCCGGCGCGCCGGGGTCGATCTGCCTCACCCTCTACACGAAGCGCGCGCCGGGATCCGATCCCGCCGACTGGCTCGTGTGCGTGACCCCCGAGAAGGA
The DNA here is from genome assembly GCA_039934455.1 of Solirubrobacteraceae bacterium. Classification (GTDB taxonomy): domain Bacteria; phylum Actinomycetota; class Thermoleophilia; order Solirubrobacterales; family Solirubrobacteraceae; genus DASQFQ01. Next base: position 10,151 of record JBDTMF010000119.1, on the reverse strand, counting down.
GGGCGACCTGCTGCGCGGCCGCGTGCTGCGCGACCGCGCCAACGGGCTCCCGCGGCAGGTCGGCGCCGTGACGGTGACCCGCCCGACATCGCGCACCGTCTACCTCCGCTTCGCCCAGTCCACGATCGACCGGCCGACGAGCGTGCGCTTCGCCGCCGAGGCCGTGACCCGCGGCCGGCGCTGCCCGCGGCCGCTCGGCTGCCGCGACACCGCCCCGGACGCTCCGACGACCGGAAATCTGACCTTGCGCACCACCGCTCCCTCCGGTTAGCGTTGTCAGCGTCAGGACCGGTCCCCTGGCCGGTCGAGGGTGTCAGCCAGCGAGGTAGGAAGCACGAATGGGCACCGGGACGGTCAAATGGTTCAGCGACGACAAGGGCTTCGGCTTCATCACGCCGGATGAGGGTGGGCGTGACCTGTTCGTCCACTTCAGCGGCATCACGGGTGACGGATACCGATCGCTCGCCGAAGGCACCAAGGTCTCCTACGACGAGGAGCAGGGCGACAAGGGCCCGAAGGCGGTCAACGTAGCCAAGCTCTGAGGGCGCCCGCAACCCGGGCGACCCTGTCGTGTTCAATGCCGGGATGCGCCTGACCCACAAGGGAGCCCTCGCCGCGCTCGCCGCGGCCGCACTCGCGGCCGTGGGCGCCGCGCCCGCGTCGGCCCGGATCATCGAGATCGGCCAGACGGCACAGACCACTGCGCCGTCCTGCCCGGCCAACCCATGCCAGGCGGTCTCCCGCACGACCGGCTACCAGGCGAAGGTCGGCGCGCAGCGCGGGCTCATGCAGGCGCCCGCCGACGGGAAGATCGTCGCCTGGACGATCACGCTCGGGACGCCAGGGCCGCGCCAGATCCGCTTCTTCAACGAGAACTACGGCGGCGCGTCGCAGGCCGGCATCTCGGTGCTCAAGACCGGCACCAAGCTGTTCGGCCGCGTGACCGGCAAGAGCGCCGTACAGAACCTCCAGCCGTGGTTCGGGATGACCGTCCAGTTCCCGCTCGGCCGCGCGCTCAACGTCAGGAAGGGCTACCTGATCGCCCTCAGCGTTCCGAGCTGGGCGCCGGCGCTCGCGCTCGGCATGGGCAACGACACCTCGTGGCGCGCGAGCCGTGCGCGCGACGGCTGCCAGCAGCCGGGCATCCAGTCCGCGCAGCTCGACCTGCGCGACCTCGCGCAGTACCGCTGCCTGTACCGGACGGCGCGGCTGACCTACAGCGCGACGCTGGTCACGACGCCGAAGCTCCCGACACCGCCGCGCTGACCGCGCAGAGGCGCTCGAGCAGCGCCTCGACCACCTGCGGGTCGAACTGGGTCCCCGACTTGGCGCGCAGCTCCGCGGCCGCGTGCTCGGCCGACATCGCCTCGCGGTAGGGCCGCGTGGTGATCATGGCGTTGTAGGCGTCGCAGGCAAGGATGATCCGCGAGGCGATCGGGATCGCCGTGCGCGCGAGGCCGTCGGGATAGCCCCCGCCGTCCCAGCGCTCGTGCTCGTGGCGCACGACCGGCGCGAGATGCCCGAGCTGCGGGGTGCGCCGGAGGATGCGCTCGCCGATCACGGGATGCTCGGCCATCACTCGCCACTCGGCGTCGGTCAGCGGCCCCGGCTTGTGGAGGATCTCGTTGGGGATCGCGAGCTTGCCGACGTCGTGCAGCAGCGCGCCGTGGCGCACATGCTCGAGGTCGGGCGCCGAGAGGCCGAGCAGGCGGGCGACGTCCGTGGCCAGCGCGACGACCTGCTCCGAGTGCTGGTGCGTGTAGCTGTCGCGCGCCTCGATCGCGGCCGCGAGCGCCTGCACCGCGGCGGGCGATCCCGTCTCGGGGCGTGCGCCGAACAGCGCCATCGTCTGGCGCGCGAGGCCCTCGATCTGCCGCAGCCGCTCCGGCTGGAGGTCGCGCTCGAGGCGGAGCACGATCAGGCCCTGCGCTCGGCCGGCGTGCACGAGCGGGACGGCGGTGTAACAGCCCGCGGGAGCGTCGAGATCGCCGGGCGTGCTCTCGACGTCGAGCGTGGCCAGCAGGACGGCGAGCGACGGCCGCGAGAACGCCCCGGCCGCAAGCCGGTCCTGGAGCGCGGGGCCCGCGGCGATGCGCTCGCAGGTGAACGCCTGCACCTCCCTGTCATGGGCGTCGGTGGTGCGCACGACGTCGCCGCCCTCGAGCTCGTAGAGCGCGACCTCCTCCGCGCCCGTCACGCGGTGCAGGAAGGAGGGCAGCGTCTCCAGCGCGTCGCGGGCCGAGTCGGAGCCCGCGACCATCTCCCAGAAGTCGCGCAGGGTGGCCGCCGGCGAGCCGATGCGGGCGTCGGTCAGGTCGAGTTCGTGCTCGAGGTCGGCGTCCGCCACCGTCACACGCTGCTTGCCCGTGCGCTTGGCCAGCAGCAGCGCGCGGTCGGCGCGGCCGAGCAGCGCGTCGGCCCCCAGCGGCTCCTCCCACTGGGCAAGCCCGATCGAGCAGGGCACCGGCGAGCCGGCGGCGATGCGGTCCGCGACCGCGCGCCCGCCGACGGCGTCGGTGTCGGGCAGCAGCAGGACGAACTCGTCGCCGCCGTAGCGCGCGACGACATCGTGGTCGCGCAGCTGGCCGCGCATGGCCGTGGCCACCGCGCGCAGCATGTCGTCGCCGGCCAGGTGCCCGTGCTCGTCGTTGACCGCCTTGAAGTTGTCCAGGTCGAGCAGCAGGCAGGTCAGCGTCGAGGTGTTGCGGCGGGAGCGCGAGATCTCCTCCCGCAGGCGCAGATGCAGCGCGCCGTGGTTGAGCAGCCCCGTGAGCGCGTCGGTGATGGCGGCGAGGCTCGCGTGCTCGTAGGCCTCGGCATTGCGGCAGGCGGCCACCGCGAGGGCGGCGATCGCCTCGAGCGTGCGCAGGTCGTCGTCGGTCACGCGCCGCATCTCGGCGAAGCCGACCGAGAGCGCGCCCTTGAGCTCGCCGTTCCAGATCATCGGCAGGCCCACCGCGGTCTGGAGCCGGCGCAGGGCCGGGTGCGGGGGGAGCTCGACGTCCTCCTGGTACGCGTTCGTCACGAAGGCGCGCCCGGTCTCGAGCACGCGCCCGGCGATGCCCTCGCCGCGGGCCATGACGATCCCCTTCCAGTCCTCGGGCGTGTTGTGGCCCGCCGTCGCGACGCCGCCACCCGAGCCGTCGGCGAGGTACACGCCGGCGAGCGAGCCGCCGACCGCGAGGTCGGCCTCGCGGCTCAGGGTCTCGAGCACCTCGACGAGCTCCAGCGAGGCGTTGAGGGCGATCGCCGCGCGGGTGAGCGCGGCGTCCTGCTCCGCCCTGGCGGCGCGGCTGCGCTCGGCCTCGAGCAGCGCGAGCGCGATCGCAGCCTGGTTGGCGAGGGTCTCCGCGAGCTCGATCTCGTGCGGCTCGTAGCTCCGGCGCTCGTGGGTGATGACGACGGCGACGAAGCGGACCTCGCCGCCCCAGCGCACCGGCACGCCCAGCAGCGAGGCGGCCGAGAAGCGCTCGACGAGATCCTGGCGGAGGGTCGGGTCGCCCGGCGCGTCGGGCACCGCGACCGGGGCCCCCGCCTCGATCACGCTGGAGATCAGCGACGGCCCGCCGAGCCACTGCCGGTAGCCCGGCCCCCGGGAGCCGCCGACCGTGCCCTGGCCGATGTCACCGTCCTGGGAGACCTCGGTGAGGTGGACCTGGTCCACCGCGAGCGCGGCCTGCAGCCCCTCCATCAGCGCCGTGCCGACCGCCTCGGCCGAGCGCGCGGACAGCAGCGCCTCGGAGAGGCGATGGGCGGCGCTGAGCGGAGAGGTGTCGGACGGGGCCACGACGTCGATCCCGGATGCATCGGCCCACGTCCGACGGGGCTTGATCGAAGTGGCGCCCTAACAGGCGCCGGCGTTCTCCTGGCAGAACTGCTCGAACTTCTGGGGAGGGGAGCCCGCGGCCGGCTGCTGGTCGGTCGTCGGGCTGTCCTGGGTGGCGGGCACCGGGGTCGCCGCGGCGCCGGTGATGGTGCCGGTGCTCGTGCCGGTGCTGCCGGTGGAGCCCGTGCTGCCGGTCCCGGCGGCCGTGGGGGTGGGCGTCGCCGTCCCCGTCGTGCTGGGGGCCGGCGTCGGGGTCGCCGACGCAGCCGCGGCCCTGGAGTGCGGCACGCTCAGCACGGGCGGCGGGCCCGGGACCTCTTCCACCGTCGCGTCGCTCCCGCCGCAGCCCGGCGCCACGAGCGCGAGGCCGAGAACGGGGAACAGAAGGGTGGAGCGGAGCCGGCGCACGGCGGAGGGGGTCAGCGCGGGAGCGCGGCCATGCGGCGGCCGCAGACGGGGCAGTCGTTGAGGTCCCTCTGTGAGAGCTGGTCGCACCAGTTGCAGAAGCGCAGGTTCTCGGTCGCCCATGGCAGCTGGGACTTTGACGGGGGGAGCGGCAGAACCTTGCCGACGACCTCGAGCGGCTCGCCCGTCTCGCGGTCGACGTAGGTGCGCCCTGGCTCGGCCTCGAGCAGGATCTCGCGGCCGGTGGAGGGCGTGCGAAGACGATACTTCTGGCCCATTCCGCGCGCAGACTAGCAGCGGGGTCGCCCGACCGGGCTAGGGTCCGACCCGTGCGCATCCTCATCTTCCACGGCTACCTCCTCGGCGGCACGGGCTCGAACGTCTACAACGCCCGCCTGGCCGCGGCGTTCGTCCGGGCCGGCCACGAGGTCCACCTGCTGTGTCAGGACCGCGAACCCTTCGATCAGAGGTGGGTCGATGCCTCAGGTAGCTGGGACGGCGGCGCCCTGGAGGTCGAGGCGCGCACGGAGCTCGTGCGCGCCACTGTCTACCGGCCGGATCTCGGCGGCCTCCTGCCCGTCTACGTCGCCGACCGCTACGACGGCATCGAGGCGCGGCCCTTCCCAGAGCTCTCCGACGCCGAGCTCGACCGCTACCTCGAGCGCAACGTGGCCGCGGTGCGCGAGGTCGCGCAGCGCGCCCGGCCCGACGTCGCGCTCGCCAACCACCTCGTGATGGGCCCGGTCGCGGTCGCGCGCGGGCTGGAGGGGCTCGACGTCCCCTATGTGGTGAAGGTCCACGGCTCGGCGCTCGAGTACACGGTCAAGCCGCACCCGCGCTTCCTCCCCTACGCCCGTGAGGGGCTGGCCGGCGCGCGCGCGGTGCTGGTCGGCTCCCGCCACACCGCGGAGAGCCTGTGGGCGGCGATGGACGACCCCGAGCTCGCGCGCCGCACCCGGCTCGGGCCGCCCGGGGTCGACATCGAGCAGTTCGGCCCGCGCGAGCTCGCCGCGGCGCGGGCGGGCCTCGGAGCGCTGGCCGAGCGCGCGCGCTCCGCGCGCGCGGGCACCGCGCGCGCGGGCACCGCGGGCTCCTCGTTCGCCCGCGACCCGGCGGCGGCCGCCGACGCGCTGGCCGGCCTCGATCCCGATCGCGACCGGCTCGTCGTCTTCGTCGGCAAGCTGATCGCCTCCAAGGGCACGGAACTGCTGCTCGCCGCCTGGCCGCTCGTGCTCGCCCGCGTGCCCGAGGCGCGGCTCGTGGTGGTCGGGTTCGGCGCCTTCCGCGAGGGCCTCGAGCAGCTCGCGGCCGATCTCGCGGCCGGCGACCTCGCCGCCGCCCGCGCCACGCGCGGCGAGCGCGGCGAGCCGCTGGAGCTGCTGCAGGCGTTCCTGGACGGGCTGGGGGAGGAGGAGGCGCGCGCCTATGCCGAGGCCGCCGCCGCCCTGCCGCAGCGCGTGACGTGGGTCGGGCGGCTCGAGCACTCCGAGCTCGCCGACCTGATCCCCGCGGCCGAGGCGATGGTCGTGCCCAGCACGTTCCCGGAGGCGTTCGGCATGGTCGCGGCGGAGGCCGCAGCGTGCGGTGCGCTGCCGGTGGTGGCGCGCCATTCCGGGCTCGCCGAGGTCGCCGAGACCCTGGCCGGCGCGGTGCCCGAAGCGGCGCGCCCGCTGCTTGCCTTCGATCTCGGCGCGCGGGCCGTCCCGGAGCTCGCCGCGGCACTCACCGGCTGGCTGGAGGCCCCGGAGGAGCTGCGGGCCGCCACGCGCGAGGCGATGGTCGCCGTCACGCGCGAGCGCTATTCGTGGGAGGGCGTGGCGCGAACGGTGCTGGCGGCCGCGCAGGGCCGCCTCGACGGTCTGCCCTCCCCCTGAACCAGTACGATTCCGCGACCCATGGGGAGAGGAAACGCCGTTGTCGCCGCCGCCGCCGCCCTGCTCGTGGGCGTCTCGGGCTGCCAGCTCAAGAGCAGCGGGGACAACCTCGTCGCGGGCAAGCAGGCGTTCGTCGCCAAGTGCGGCTCCTGCCACGTGCTCAAGCGCGCCGGGACGACCGGCGTGACGGGCCCGAACCTCGACGAGGCGTTCCAGCGCGCGCGGGGAGACGGCTTCGGCCAGAGCACCTTCGCGGGTGTCGTCGAGCGCCAGATCCTCCAACCGGCCCGCACCTCCCAGACCGACCCCGCCACCGGCAAGGACCTCCCGGCCATGCCGGCCGGCATCTACACGGGCGAGAAGGCGCGCTACGTCGCCGCGTACGTCGCGAGCGCGGTCGCGAAGCCCGGTGAGGACAAGGGCGCGCTGGCGGCCGTCGGCGTCAAGAAGTCCAACAAGATTGCGAAGGCCTCGGGCGGCAAGCTCGAGATCCCGGCCGACCCGTCCGGCGGGCTCGCCTACACCTTCGGCGCCGCCGAGGCGCCCGCCGGCAACCTCGAGATCGACTCGCAGAACCAGTCGTCGATCGATCACGACATCGCGATCGAGGGCAACGGCGTGAGCGAGACGGGCCAGATCGTCAAGAACGGCGGCGTCTCAAAGGTCACGGCCAACCTCAAGCCAGGCCAGTACACGTTCTTCTGCTCCGTTCCCGGCCATCGCCAGGGCGGCATGGAGGGCAAGCTCACCGTCAAGTGAGGGCCGCGTCGCGCCGCGCGTCGGCGCGCGCTCGTCCGTGTCGTACTGCCGCGTTAGAGGATCGCGCGGCCCAGCAGTACGAGCCCGGCGATCACGCAGGCGACGATCACGACGTAGATCAGGAAGCGGAACGCCTCCGCCTCGGAGCGGAGCGGGTTCAGCATCGGGTGCAGTGGCCCACTAGATGATGTAGACGCTGAGGTAGACGATGACCCACATCACGTCGACGAAGTGCCAGTAGATGCCGGGCACCTCGACGCCGCGGTGCTCCTCCGGGGTGAAGTGCCCTCGGAAGGCGCGGATCGTCGTGAACATCAGGAGCGTGAGCCCGATCGCGACGTGCGCGCCGTGCAGGCCGGTCAGGCCGTAGAAGATCGAGCCCTGCGCGTGGTCCTGCGGGGCGAAGCCGATGTGGACGTACTCGTTGATCTGCACGAACAGGAACGTCGCGCCGAGCCCGAAGGTGGTGAAGATGCCGGCCTGCAGGCCGAAGCGGTTGCCGGACTTGGCCGACTCCAACGCCCAGTGCATCGTCACGGACGACGACAGCAGGATGCAGGTGTTGATCCCCGCGATCAGCTTCGGCAGCTCGGTCCCGTCGGCCGGCCAGTGGTCGCCGTTGACGACCCGGATGAAGAAGTAGGCCGTGAAGAAGGCCCCGAACACCATCACCTCGGAGATGATGAACAGCAGCATGCCGAGCAGTTGGGGCTCGACCCGCGAGGAGCGGTGGGCCTCCGGCGGCCCGTGCCCGTGCTCGTCGTGGACGCCGACGTTGGCGCCGTGCGTGGCCGAGGCGGCCTCCATCAGGCGCTGGCCTCCGCCGCCTCGGCGCTCGACTCGACGTGCACGACGCGCTTGCCGCTGTCGCGCTCGAGCTTCTCGACCAGACCCTTCTCGATCCACGCCGAGCGGTTCGAGGGCAGCGTCGAGATCACGATCTCCGAGAGGTGGAAGTAGCCGAGGGCGTTGCGCGCGGCCGTGTAGGGATCGGGGTCGCCGATCATGCCCGCGGCCACGATGCCGTCCTTCTCCAGCGACTGCAGGAGCTTGGTGAGGCGCTCGCGCGCGTCGCGGACGGCCCGGCCGTCGCCCGAGTCCTGCGGCACGACCACGATGAAGCGGTGCGGCCCCTCCTCGTTGAGCTGCTCGAGGCGCTCCACGAGCTCGTCGCCGCCGGCGGTCTGATTGGCCAGCACCAGCGTGACGTCGAACGGGAGGCCCTCGGAGTCGACGTCGACCACGATGTGCTGGACCGGCAGGCCGGTCTCGAGCTCGAGGCGCTCCGGCAGGTCTCGGCGCAGCCAGCCGGAGGTGGTCGCGGGCAGCGTGGAGATGATGATCTCGTTGATCCCGTAGGCGCCGACCGCGTCCATGGCGGCGTTGAACGGGTCGGCGTCGCCGACCTCGCCCGTGCCCTCGATGCCCTCGTCGCGCATGAAGGCGAGCGCCAGGTCGACCCGGACCTGGGCGGAGTCGCGCACCGCCTCGTCGTAGATGACGTTGCCGTGGCGAGGCCGGCTCTGCGGCACGACGACGATGAAGCGGGCGTCGCCCCGCTTGGCGCGGTCACGGATGGCGTTGAGCAGATCGGCACCGCCGATCGTCTCGTTCGCGAGCACGAGGATGTTCGCCATGGCTATTCGTCCCTCCGTCCGCGCTCACCGGCGGGCACGGCTCGCGGTTCGGCCTCGCGCGGGGCCTCTTCGCCCGCGGGGCGGAAGATCCCGTGCACGGCGTCCGGCACGCCGTACTCGTACGGGCCGCCCACGACGGTGGGGACGTGGTCGAAGTTGAAGACCGGCGGCGGCGAGGAGACCTGCCACTCGAGCGTGAGCGAGCGCCACGGGTTGGCCTCGGCGCGCACGCCGCCCCGCCACGAGGAGACCATGTTGTAGACGAACACGAGCGTCGAGAGCCCGAGCGCGAAGCTCGCCAGCGAGATGAACAGGTTCCAGCTCGCGAACTGCTCCGGGTAGTCGGCGACGCGGCGCGGCATCCCCTGCACGCCGATCACGTGCATCGGCGCGAAGGTCGCGTTGAAGCCGACGAAGGTCAGCCAGAAGTGGAGCTTGCCCAGCGTCTCGTCGTACATCCGCCCCGTCATCTTCGGGAACCAGAAATAGACGCCGGCGTAGATCGTGAACAGCGACCCGCCGAACAGCACGTAGTGGATGTGGGCGACGATGAAGTAGGTGTCCGAGACGTGGATCGTCAGCGGCACCATCGCGAGCATCACGCCCGAGATGCCGCCGAGCGTGAACATGGTCAGGAACCCGAGCGCGAACAGCATCGGCGTGTCGACGTGCAGCACGCCGCGCCACAGCGTCGCCAGCCAGGAGAAGATCTTGATCCCGGTCGGCACGGCGATGATCGCGGTGGTGACCATCATCGGGACCCGGATCCAGCCCTGCATGCCCGACACGAACATGTGGTGCGCCCAGACGGTGAACCCGAGCAGCACGATCGCCAGCAGCGAGAACGCCATCATCCGGTAGCCGAAGATCGGCTTTCGGGCCTTCACGGAGAGGATCTCCGACACGATCCCGAAGCCCGGCAGCATCATGATGTAGACCGCCGGGTGCGAGTAGAACCAGAAGACGTGCTGGTACATCAGCACGTCACCGCCCTTGCTGGCCTCGAAGAAGTTGAAGCCGAGCGCGTAGTCGAGCAGGACGAAGAACTGGGAGGCGGCGACGAACGGGGTGGCGATCACGACCAGCAGCGAGGTCGAGAAGTTCGCCCACACCAGCAGCGGCATGCGCCAGAAGCTCATGCCCGGCGCGCGCATCGTGATGATCGTGACGAGGAAGTTGAGCGCGGTCGCGATCGAGGACGCGCCCGCGAACTGCACGCCGATCGTGAAGAACAACTGCCCGATCGGCACCTCCGTGGAGAGCGGGGCGTAGGCCGTCCAGCCGGTGGAGAACGAGCCGCCCGGCGCGAGGAAGGACGCCGTCATCATCAGACCGCCCACGGGCAGCATCCAGAACGACAGGGCGTTCAGGCGCGGGAACGCCATGTCGGGCGCGCCGATCATCAGCGGGAGCACGAAGTTCGCCAGGCCCGCGAAGACCGGGATGATGAACAGGAAGATCATCAGCGACGCATGGACGCTGAAGAGCCCGTTGTAGGCGTTGGCGTCGACGAACTGGGAGCCGGGCGCCGCCAGTTCGGCGCGCACCAGCATCGCCAGCAGGCCGCCGATCAGCATGAAGAAGAACGAGGTGCAGACGTACTGGATCCCGATCACCTTGTGATCGGTGTTGACGCGGAAGTAGTCCTTC
>JBDTMF010000118.1:0-13328 GCA_039934455.1 Solirubrobacteraceae bacterium | reverse complement strand
AGCACGGCGTTCATGCCGTCGACCGCGGCCTGGTCGGCGGCCTCCTTGTCGCCCATGCCGACCCAGCGGCCGGCGGCGAGCGCGGCGGCCTCGGTGACGCGCACGAGCTCGAGCGCGAGGTTGCGGTCAGGGACTTCGCTGGGTGGCATCTCTATAGGACTCCGGGTGGCTTACGAGGGCGTTCGGTCGTGGAGGCTCGGTAGGAGCCGCCGACCGTGATCAGGATCGTGCCCAGAAGTCCGATGAACCACCCGAACGCCAGGGTGATCGCGCTCGGCGGCTCGCCCGGCCGGTCGATCACGCCCTGATAGACGAGGAGGCCGAATGCGATGATCCCGATCACCGCGGTCATCTCGCCCCGCGGCCAGGACAGCTCGTGATCGCGGATGATGATGTAGAGCAGGATGATCGGCGCGAGCGCGGCGGCGAGGAAGAGATAGCGCAGGATGGCGTGCGCGTCCCAGGCGGCGATGTCGCCCTTCATCCCGTCGATCTGCGCGTTCGGGTTGTCCGGGCTGGTCTTGTACCAGGGGAGGAACACGCTCAACGCGAGCAGCGCTCCCCCGACCGCCGCGAGGATCTCCGAGAGGGTGATGCGGCGGACGTCCATCGACGCGCGGACCCTATCCCTTTGCTGGTAGCTTCGCCGCCGTGCCGGAGCTCCGCTCTTGAGCCTCGAGCGGGTGTGGCCCGACCGCGCGGAGGTGACCGCCGACGATCTCGTCGGCGAGGCGGGGGAGCTGCCGCCGGGGCGCCCGTGGGTCACCGGCGTCATGGTCAGCTCGCTCGACGGGCGGGCCACCCGCGGAGGCACGTCGCGCGCGCTCGGGGGCCCGACCGACCTCGAGATGCTGCTGGCGCTGCGCCGCCGCACGGACGCGCTGATCGTCGGTCCGGGCACCGTGCGGGCGGAGGGCTACGGCCCGCTCCCGTGCCCGGCCGTGCTCGTCTCGCGCTCGTTCGAGCTGCCGTGGGAGGCCGGCCTGTTCGCGGCGCCCGGGCAGCGCGTGATCGTCTACACGCGCGCGGGGCGGGAGCCGCCCGACGTCGTCGCGGACGTCGAGACCGTGCCGATCGTCGAGCTCGCCGAGGTGCTGGCCGACCTGCGCGGGCGCGGGATCGAGCGGCTGCTGTGCGAGGGCGGCCCGACGCTGAATCGCGCGCTGCTCGCAGAGGGGCTGCTCGACGAGCTCTTTTTCACGCTCGCACCGCTCGTCGCGGGCGACGAGCGGGCGCCGGCGATCATCGCCCCCGGCGAGCCCGCCCGGCTGTCGCTGCGCTCGGTGGCCACCGCCGACGGCGAGCTGTACCTGCGCTACAGCGTGTAGGTTCCGCCGCCATGCGGATCGAGGGTGCGGACGCGTTCGTGGCCGGGGGCGCGTCGGGGCTCGGCGCCGCCACCGTGCGGCGGCTGCACGCGGGCGGCGCGAAGGTCACGATCGCCGACCTCAACGAGGAGACGGGCGAGGCGCTGGCGCAGGAGCTCGGCGCGAACTTCGTCCGCTGCGACGTCACCGAGCCCGAGCAGGTCGAGGCCGCGGTCGCTGCCGCCGGCGACGATCTGAGGATCTCCGTCTGCTGCGCCGGCGTCGGCTGGGCCGAGAAGGTCGCCGGCAAGCGCGGCCCCCACCAGTTCGAGCCGTTCCGGATCACGGTCACCGTGAACCTGATCGGCACCTTCAACGTGCTGCGCCTCGCGGCGACCGCGATGCTCGCCAACGAGCCCGACGAGGGTGGCGAGTGCGGCGTGATCGTCAACACCGCCTCGATCGCCGCCTACGACGGCCAGATCGGCCAGATCGCCTACGCGGCCTCGAAGGGCGGGGTGGTCGGGATGACGCTGCCGGCCGCGCGCGACCTCGCGAGCGCGCGCGTCCGCGTCTGCACGATCGCCCCCGGCCTCTTCGACACCCCGCTGCTGGCCGCGCTCCCGCAGGAGGCGCGCGAGGCCCTCGGCGCCCAGGTCCCCCACCCGAACCGCCTCGGCCACCCCGACGAGTACGCGGCCCTCGCCGCCCACATCGTCGAGAACCCGGTGCTCAACGGCGAGGTCATCCGGTTGGACGGGGCGCTGCGCATGCCGCCGCGGTAGTTCGCGGCAGCGCCGCCGAACGACAACGTTCGGATCTCAGTCGCGTCGACTAAGATCTTCGCCCTAGGTCCTTGTGCATGCAACGACCGCCGGCTAAACTACGCACCAATCGTAAGTGGCTATGGAAGGGCAAGCCTGAATGACCCAACTTCTTCTCATCCCGCTGGACGACACGGTCGTCTTCCCGACCATGGATGTGACCCTGCCCGTGGACGTCGGGGATGACGAGCGCGTGCTGCTCGTCCCTCGCCATGGCTCAGAGTTCGCCAAGGTCGGCACCATCGCCCGCGTCACCGAGCGCGTGCGCCTTCCCGGCGGCGGCCGTGCCGTCGCCCTGGCAGGGCAGATGCGCGGCATCGCCGGCGCCGCCCACACCGACTCGACCGGTCAACTGCGCGTCGAGGTCGAGGAGTCGACCGACGACAGCCCGGTCGACGGCCGCACCCGCGGCCTCGAGCGCGAGTACCGCGCCGTGGTCGAGGAGATCCTCGAGACCCGTGGTGCCGACGAGCGCGTCGGCGCGTTCCTGCGCGCCATCGCCGAGCCCGGCGCCCTGGCCGACACCATCGGCTACGCGCCCGATGTGACCTTCGAGGAGAAGGTCGAGGTCCTGGAGACCGTCGACGTGACCGAGCGCCTGGCGCTCGCCGTCCGCATCCAGCGCGACCGCCTGACCGAGCTGCAGGTCCGCAAGCGCATCCGCGAGGACGTGCAGTCCGGCGCCGACCAGCAGCAGCGCGAGTACTTCCTGCGCAAGCAGATGGAGTCGATCCAGCGCGAGCTGGGCGAGGACTCCGCGAACGTCGTGGAGGAGTACCGCACGAAGATCGCCGAGGCGGGCATGCCCGACGCCGTGCGCGAGCAGGCCGACAAGGAGCTCGGCCGCCTCGAGCGCATGGGCGAGCAGTCCGGCGAGGCGGGCACCATCCGCACCTACCTCGACTGGCTGATCTCCGTGCCGTGGGACACGCGCTCCGACGAGAAGCTCGACCCCGTGCACGCGCGTGAGGTCCTCGACTCCGACCACGCCGGCCTCGAGGATGTCAAGGACCGCATCACCGAGTACCTGGCCGTCCGCAAGCTGCGAACCGACCGCGGCATCGCGGAGGACAAGAAGTCCGGCGCGATCCTGACGCTGATCGGCCCGCCCGGCACCGGCAAGACCTCGATCGGCGAGTCGATCGCCCGCGCCACCGGCCGCGAGTTCGTCCGCATGTCGCTGGGCGGCGTCCGCGACGAGGCCGAGATCCGTGGCCACCGGCGGACCTACATCGGCGCGCTCCCGGGGCGCCTCGTGCGCGCCCTGCGCGACGCGGGGACGATCAACCCGGTGATCATGCTCGACGAGGTCGACAAGGTCGGCGCGGACTGGCGGGGCGACCCCTCGTCGGCGCTGCTCGAGGTCCTGGACCCCGCGCAGAACCACTCGTTCCGCGACCACTACCTCGACGTCGAGCTCGACCTCTCGCAGGTCATGTTCATCGCGACCGCCAACGTGGCGGAGACGATCCCCGGCCCGCTGCTCGACCGCATGGAGGTCATCCGCTTCGACGGCTACACCGTCGCGGAGAAGACCGCGATCGCGCGCGACTACCTGTGGCCGCGCCAGCGTGAGCGCAACGGACTGCGCGAGGACGAAGTCACGGTGTCCGACGAGCTGCTGCAGCTCGTGGTGTCGGAGTACACCCGCGAGGCGGGCGTGCGCCAGCTCGAGCGCGAGCTCGGGACGATCCTGCGCAAGACGGCAACCCAGATCGCGAGCGCGAAGGTCGAGGTGCCCGTGGCCCTGACCGTCGAGCACGTCCGTGACGCGCTCGGCCGCCAGAAGGTCTTCCAGGAGGCGGCGGCGCGCACGGCGGTGCCCGGCGTGGCCACCGGCCTGGCGGTCACCGGCACCGGCGGCGACGTGCTGTTCGTCGAGGCCACGACCATGAAAGGCAAGGACGGCCTCGTGCTCACGGGCCAGCTCGGCGACGTCATGAAGGAGTCGGCGCGGATCGCGCTCTCCTACGTGCGCGGCCACGCCGAGGAGCTCGGGATCGACGAGGAGGCCTTCGAGGGGCGGGACTTCCACGTCCACGTCCCCGCGGGCGCCATCCCCAAGGACGGCCCGAGCGCGGGCGTCACGATGACCACCGCGCTGGCGTCGCTGCTCTCCGGGCGGCCCGTCAAGCACACGGTCGGCATGACCGGCGAGGTCACGCTGCAAGGCCGGGTGCTGCCGATCGGCGGCCTCAAGCAGAAGGTGCTCGCCGCGCACGCGGCCGGCCTCACCGAGGTGATCCTGCCCGAGCGCAACCGCGGCGACCTCGACGACGTGCCTGAGGACGTCCGCGAGCAGATGAAGTTCCACCCCGTCATGACCATCGACGAGGTGCTCGAGCGGGCGCTGGAGCCCGCGCCTAAGCTGGTGGCGTGACCCGCAGGGTCGCCGCCCTCTTCCGCCCGTACCGCGGCCGCCTGGCCGCGGTACTGGCGTTGATCGCCATCTCGGCAGGGCTCGGGATGGTGTCGCCGTTCCTGCTCCGAGACATCCTCGACCAGGCGATCCCGGAGAAGGACCGCAACCTGCTGCTGACGCTCGTGGGCGGCATGATCGCGATCTCGATCGCGACCGGCGTGCTCGGCGTCGCGCAGACGTGGCTCTCGAACGTCGTCGGCCAGCGCGTCATGCACGACCTGCGCGCCAAGGTCTACCGCCACCTCCAGCGCCTTTCGCTCGCCTTCTTCACGCGCACGCGCACCGGCGAGATCCAGTCGCGGATCGCCAACGACATCGGCGGCGTGCAGACCGTTGTGACGACGACCGCCACCTCGATCGTCTCCAACGTGACGACCGTGCTGGCGAGCATCGTGGCCATGTTCCTGCTCGACTGGCGGCTGGCGTGCTTCTCGCTCGCCGTCCTCCCGTTCTTCGTCGCGCTCTCGCGCCGCGTCGGCGCCAAGCGCAAGGCCATCACCGCGACCAAGCAGGGCGCGATGGCCGACATCTCCTCGCTCGTGCAGGAGTCGCTCAGCGTGTCGGGCATCCTGCTCGGCAAGTCGATGGGCCGCTCGGCCGCGCTCGCCGACCGCTTCGAGGGCGAGTCAGCCGGATTGGCCGAGCTCGAGGTCCGCTCGCGCATGGCCGGCCGCTGGACGATGGCCTCGATCCAGACCTCCTTCGCGGTCATGCCCGCGCTCGTCTACCTGTTCGCCGGGCTCAGCCCGGCTGCTGTCTCGATCGGCACGGTCGTCGCCTTCACGACGCTGCAGACACGGCTTTTCTTCCCCATCTCCTCGTTGCTCAACGTCGCGGTCGACGTCCAGACCTCGACCGCGCTGTTCGACCGCGTCTTCGAGTACCTCGACCTGCCGGTGGACATCCACCCCGGCACGCGCGAGCTCGGCGCGGTCGCGGGCGAGGTGCGCTTCGACGACGTCTGGTTCCGCTACGGCGACGATGACGAGGCCGAATGGACGCTGCGCGAGATCGCGCTCGACGTGGCGCCCGGCACGCGCACGGCGATCGTCGGCGAGACCGGCTCGGGCAAGACCACGCTCGGCTACCTGACCGCGCGGCTGTATGACCCCGCGCGCGGCGCCGTGCTGATCGACGGCGCCGACATCCGCGAGCTGACCTTCGGCGCGCTCGCGGACACCGTCGGCGTGGTCTCGCAGGAGACCTACCTCTTCCACGCCTCCGTGCGCGAGAACCTGCGCTTCGCCCGCCCCGAGGCGAGCGACGAGCAGATCGAGGCGGCTGCGCGCGCGGCGCAGATCCACGCCAAGATCGCCGAGCTCGACGAGGGCTATGACACGGTCGTGGGCGAGCGCGGCTACCGCTTCTCGGGCGGCGAGAAGCAGCGCATCGCGATCGCCCGCACGATCCTGCGCAACCCGCCGGTGCTGGTGCTCGACGAGGCGACCAGCGCACTCGACGTGCAGACCGAGCGCGCGGTCGAGCTGGCGCTCGAGCAGCTCGCCGAGGGGCGCACGACGATCGTCATCGCCCACCGCCTCTCGACCGTCCGCGGCGCGGACCAGATCGTCGTGCTGGACCGCGGCGAGATCGCCGAGCGCGGAACCCACTCGGAGCTCCTTGCGCTCGGCGGCCGCTACGCGGAGATGGTTGCGCGCGACGAGGCGCCGGTCCCGGCCTAGTCCCGACCGCCGCGGCAGACCCCGCCGCGCCGCTCGCGCCGGCGGGTGACGCGAGGACGACGGCAGGGAGGTGAGACGCGCGCGCCAATTGGGCCGGGACCGGTCCGCTGGACGGCTTGTCCACCTGGGGTGCGACGTTACGGGCCGCGCGGCCCGCTGGTAACTGGACCTTGGTCCAGATCGCTAGTTGATCATCACGGTCGGCGCGCCGGGGCCGGTGATCGTGCCCCCGTGCGCCGTGCTGTCGCCCACGCGGGCGGCGGGCTTCTTGCCGATCATGACCTTCGTCGAGCCCATGACGATCGTGCTGGGCGGGCCGACGCAGACGCACATGTCGCCGACGACGGCCGCCGGCATCTTCCCGATCAGCACGGTCGGCGCGCCGGGGCCGGTGATCGGGCCGCCGACGTGCGGGATCGGCGGCGTACCGGGAGTCTGCATGGGGCAGATGTGCATGTCTCCGATGCGAGCGGCGGGTGGCATGGGGTGATTCTCGCCGATTTCAGACGATGGTTGCAACCGTGCCGCCGTCGACCGCCCACGCGGCGCCGGTCACCATCGAGGCGCGCTCGGAGCAGAGGAAGACCACGACGTTCGCGATCTCGTCCTCGGTGGCGAGGCGGCCCAGCGGGATCTTGGCCGCCTGCGCCTCCAGCGCCTCCTCCCGGGTCGTGTCCTTGACCGTCGCCGTCTGGTCCGCCAGGCCGCCCTCACCGACCCACAGGGAGGACGCCACGGCTCCGGGGGCGACCGCATTGACGAGCACGCCGCGGTCGGCCCAGGTGTCGGCGAACACGCGCGAGAGCGAGAGCTGCGCCGCCTTGGTGACGGAGTAGGCGGCGTTGGTCAGCGACGGCCGCTTGCCCGCGGAGGAGGAGACGTTGACGATCCTCCCCCAGCCGCGCTCGGCCATCGCGGGCGCGTAGGCGCGCATCAGCCGCATCGAGGCCATCACGTGCAGCTCGAACTGCGCCGCCCAGTCCTCGTCGGTGAGCTCCTCGAGCGACCGGGCGTAGCTCGTGCCGGCGTTGTTGACGAGGATGTCGGGCGCGCTGCCGCCCAGCGTCTCGACGATCCGCTCGGGCGCGGAGGGATCGGTGACGTCGATCCCCTCCGAGCGCGACACGGCCAGCACTCGCACGCCCTCCTGCGCGAGCATGCGCGCGGTCGCGGCCCCGATGCCGCGGCTCGCACCGGTGATGACCGCCGTGCGGCCCGTTATCCCGAGGTCCATGCGGGCATGATGCCCGGATGACCGCGCACACCGTCTACCGGACCTTCAACACCGAGCGCCGCCGCGAGTTCATCCGCATCACCGACGACGTCGAGGCGGCCGTCGCCGACTCCGGCGTCCGCGAGGGGATGGTGCTCGTGTCCGCGATGCACATCACCGCAGGCGTCTGGATCAACGACGACGAGCCCGGCATCCTCGAGGACACGCTCGAGTGGCTCGACAAGCTCGCGCCGCCCTCGTGGAAGGAGCCTTCGAACGAGGTCGCCCGCGACCTCGGCCCCGACACCGGCGACTTCCGCCACCACCGCGGCAACGGAGAGGACAACGGCGACGCGCACTGGAAGAACCTGCTCGTCCACCACCAGGTGGTCGTGCCGATCACCGAGGGCCGGCTCGACCTTGGCCCGTGGCAGGCGATCTTCTACGCCGAGTTCGACGGCGGCCGCGACAAGCGGCTCGTGATCAAGGTGCTGGGCGAATGACGAGCCCGCTGCTGCTCCCGCCGCTGCTGCTCAAGCGCGCGCTCGACGACCTCCACGACCTGGCCGGCCTCGCCCGCGGCCTCGGCACCCTGCCGGGGAAGCTCGACGGGCTGCACGAGGCGATCCGCGGCCTGCGCGAGGACCTCGCGCCGTTGCCCGAGGACATCCGCAGCCCGCACGAGGAGATCCGCGGGATGCGCGCGGACCTCAAGCCGATGCCGGCCAAGCTCGACGACGTCTATGACGGCCTCAAGCCGATGGAGCACCTCGGCGCGGTCCGCGAGAACGTCCGCGCCGCTCGAGCGGCGATCGTCTCCGTCCGCGAGGCGGTCGACGAGCTCGAGCCGATGATCAGCGAGATGGACACGGCGATCCGCGCCCTGCACCCGCGGCTCGAGGCGATCCAGGCCTCGGTGGAGCCGATCGGCACGCTGGCCGACCGGCTTCCCGGAAGCCGCAGGCGGAGCTCGTGTCGTGACGCTAGTTCAGGCGCTCCACGAGCATCGCCTGGCCCTGGCCGCCGGCGACGCACATCGTCTCGAGGCCGATCGTGCCGTCGAGCGCGTCGAGGTTGTTGAGCAGCGTGGTCATGATGCGGGCGCCGGTCATGCCGAACGGGTGGCCGAGGGCGATCGCGCTGCCGTTGGGGTTGAGCTTCTCGGGGTCGATCCCCCACTCGTCGCGGCACGGCACGACCTGGGCGGCGAACGCCTCGTTGAGCTCGAGGACGTCGATGTCCTCGATCGTCATGCCGGCCCGGTCGAGCACCTTCTTGACGGCCGGGATCGGGCCGAGGCCCATGATCTCGGGGCGGATCGCCGCCACGGAGGAGGCGATGATGCGGGCGCGCGGCTTGAGGCCGAGCTCCTTGGCCTTCTCGGCGGACATGACCAGCACGGCGGCGGCGCCGTCGTTGAGCGGGCAGGCGTTGCCGGCGGTCACGGTGCCGTCCTTGCGGAACGCGGGCTTGAGCTCGGCCAGCTTCTCCCTGGTGGTGCCGGGGCGCGGGCCGTCGTCCTGGGTGACCTCGGTCCCGTCGTCGAGCGTGACGGCGACGATCTCGCGGTCGAAGTGGCCGGCGTCGCGGGCGGCGACGGCGCGCTGCTGCGAGGTCGCGGCCCACTCGTCCTGGGACTCGCGCGAGACCTTGCAGCGGTCGGCGACGTTCTCGGCGGTCAGGCCCATCGGGATGTAGACGTTGAAGATCGAGTCCTCGGAGCCGTCGAGCTGCGGGTGGAACGGGATCGGCGAGTCGCCGAAGCGCGAGACCGCCTCGACGCCGGCGGCGATGTACTGCTCGCCCTCGCCCGCCTTGATGGCGTGGAAGGCCATCCGCAGCGTCTGCAGCGAGGAGGCGCAGAAGCGGTTGACCGTCGTGGCGGGCACGCGATGGTCGATCCCGGACAGCAGCAGGGCGGAGCGGCCGACGTTGTAGCCCTGCTCCCCGGCCTGGAAGCCGCAGCCCATCATCAGGTCGTCGGTCTGCCCGAAGTCGACATGGGGGTTGCGATCGACGAGCGCCTTCAGCGGCACGGCCGCCAGGTCGTCCGCACGAACATCCTTGAGCGATCCCTTGATGCACGCCGATCGGCGTGCGCACAGCATCGACGATGACGGCTTCAGGCATGGATTCTCCCGTTGATTGACTGCTCAGTCAATGGTACCCCGGCGCGGTCTCGTCCGTACCCTCTAGGCAATGGCCAAATCTCCCCCCTCCACCCGGATCGGCCGCTCCGCCCGCCTCGGCGGGCTCGTCGCAGGGCAATCCGCCCGCTGGGCCGGGACGCGCGCCGCCAACCTCGTGCGCTCCCCTGACGAGGCCGACGCGGCCACCGGCGAGCGCGCCGCGGCACTCGCGGGCGAGCTCGTCAAGCAGCTCGGCCAGCTGCGCGGCGCGGCGATGAAGGTCGGCCAGGTGCTCTCGACCATCGACTTCACGGCGATCCCGGAGTCCGAGCGCGAGGAGTTCAAGGCGACGCTCGCCTCGCTGCGCGACGACGTCCCGCCGCTGCCGTTCAAGAAGGTCCGCAAGCTGCTCGAGGAGGAGCTCGGCGGCCACGTCGGCGACCACTTCGAGTCCTTCGAGGAGGAGGCCTTCGCCGCCGCCTCGATCGGCCAGGTCCACCGGGCGGTCACGCTGGAGGGCGCCGAGGTGGCGGTGAAGGTCCAGTACCCCGGGGTCGCCGAGGCCGTCGAGTCCGACCTGCGCAACCTCTCGCTGCTGCTGCCGCTGGTCAAGCGCCTCGCCCCCGGGCTGGACGTGAAGGCGCTCTACGGCGAGCTGCGCGAGCGGATCGCCGAGGAGCTCGACTACGAGTTCGAGGCCCAGAACCATCGCGCCGTCGAGCGCGCCTTCCGCGGCCACCCCTTCGCGCACGTCCCGCGCGTGCACACGGGGCTCTCGAGCCGCCGCGTGCTCGTCACCGACCTGCTGTCCGGCCGCCGCTTCGGCGACGTCAAGCTGCTCGACGAGGCCGAGCGCGACCGCTTCGGCGAGATCGTCTTCCGCTTCTACTTCTCACTGCTGGCGCGCATGCGCCGGGTCTGCGGCGACCCGCACCCCGGCAACTACCTGCTGCTCGCCGACGGCCGGGTCGGCTTCCTCGACTTCGGGCTGATGCGCACGCTCGACGCCGAGCACCTCGCGGGCGAGAAGGCGCTGGCGCGGGCCGTCGTGGCCGGGGATCCCGGCGAGGTGCACACGATCCTCGCGCGCCTTGGTTATCTCCCTGACCCTTCGGCGTTCGAAGGCGAGGCGCTGCTCGAGTGGCTGGCGGCCGCGGGCGAGTGGTACCTGCAGCCGGGCGCGCGCCGGCTCGACCCGCAGTACGTGGCGGCGCTGATCGACGAGACCTCCTCCCCGCGCACACCCTGGTTCGAGCAGCTGCGACAGCTCACGATCCCGCCCCAGGCACTGCTCGTGCGGCGGATGGAGGGACTCATCTTCACGACGCTCGGCGAGCTGCGCGCCGGCGGCGACTGGTACTCGCTGGCGAGCGAGTTCTTCGCGGACTCCCCGCCTTCGACCGAGCTGGGCGAGGCGGACTTCCAGCACTGGAATTCTCGCGGAGTCCTGACAGAGTCCTGAACGCGTTCTAGTCTGCGGGTCACCGTGACCCGACTTTTCCTCCTCACCATTCTCGTCGCGCTGTCCGCGCCGGCCACGGCGTCCGCGGCGACCTACATCTACGACGTCCCCGATCTGGTCGCGCGCCCTCTCGCCGCGGTCAAGAAGGCGACGTCGATCGACGTGCTGCTGCCGAGCCAGTTCACGAGCGACCTGCCCAAGCTCTACTCCGAGGGCCGTGGCCGCGGGGGCGCCTACCGCTTCGAGATCGGCGCGGTCCGCCACTGCCGCGGCGCGAACGCCTGCTTCATCGCGAGCTTCCGCGCCAAGCGCGGCGGCAAGCCGGGCAACCCGCGCAAGGTCCACCTCAAACGTGGTCACCGCGGCTACTTCCAGCCGCTGCGCTGCGGCGCCTCGTGCGCGCCTCCGAGCCTCGAGTGGGTCCAGGACGGCGTGCTCTACACGATCGAGGGCAAGCTCGGCACGAAGAAGTCCGAGCGCCGCGTGCTCACCCGGCTCGCCAACTCCGCGATCGGGAAGGGCGCGCGCTAGGGCTAGGCGATCCGCTTGCCGTCGAGCGCCGCGTGGGCGGCGACACGGCGGGCGAACTCGGGGAAGTCGTGCGCGTAGAGCGAGTGCGGGCCGTCGCAGAGGGCGGCCTCGGGGTCGTTGTGGACCTCCACGATGATGCCGTCGGCCCCCACCGCGGCGGCGGCGCGCGCCAGCGGCTCGACGAGCCGCCGGTCCCCGGTCGCGTGGCTCGGGTCGACGATCACCGGCAGGTGGGTGTGGAGCTTCAGCCACGGCACGGCGGAGAGGTCGAGCGTGAAGCGGGTGGCCGTCTCGAAGGTGCGGATGCCGCGCTCGCACAGCAGCACGCGCTCGTTGCCCTCCTTGAGGACGTAGTCGGCGGCCATCAGCAGCTCCTCGAGCGATGACGACAGCCCGCGCTTGAGCAGCACCGGCAGCCCGAGCTTGCCCGCCACCTCGAGCAGCGCGTAGTTCTGCATGTTGCGCGCGCCGATCTGGACGACGTCGGCGTGCTCGTGGATGACATCGGCGTGCTGGCTGTCGAGGAGCTCGGTGACGATCGGCAGGCCGGTCTCCGCCTTCGCCTCGGCGAGGATCTCGAGGCCGGCGGGCCCGAGGCCCTTGAACGCGAACGGCGAGGTGCGGGGCTTGTAGGCGCCCCCGCGCAGCATCGAGGCGCCTGCTGCCTTGACCGTGCGCGCGACCGTCATCGTCTGCTCGCGCGTCTCGACCGTGCAGGGCCCGGCGATCAGGCAGAACGTCTTCTCGCCGCCGACGGTGCGGCCGGCGATGTCGAACGCGCTCGGGCCGTCGTGGAAGAGCTCGGAGGACGCGAGCTTGTAGGGCCGCGAGATCGGGACGACGCGGTCGACGCCTTCCATCCCCTCGAACCCCGCCTCACGCACGCCCTGGGGGTCGCCGATCGCACCGATCGCGGTCGTCAGCTCGCCCGGCATGACGAGCACATGCACGCCCATCGCCTTGAGCCGCCCCTCGACCGCCGCGACCTCCTCGGGGGTCGCGTGCGGTGTCATCACGATCATCACAAGCCCATCTCCCGCACTCCGAGCTCGTCGGCGCCGAGGTGGTGGGCCAGCTCGTGGCGCACCGTGCGCGTGACCTGCGCCCGCAGCTCCTCGGCGTCGTGGCCGAAGTCGCGCAGCAGCGTGTCGCGGAAGATCACGATCCGATCGGGGTAGTTGTCGCGGGCGACGCCGTCCCCCTGGTAGAGCCCGTAGGCGCCGGCGCGGCGCCCCTTGTCGGAGATCACGACGGCGACGTGGTCGAGCGCCTTGTGCAGCAGGTCGGGGAGGTCGTCGAGCGCCTCGCGGACCAGCTCCTCGAAGTCCTCGGGCCTGCGCGGGTCGAGGGCGAGGAAGTCGCTCTCGTCGGGCTCGGCGGCGAGGTTCTCCTTCGCCAGCCGTTCGGTGCGGAGCACAAGCCGCTCGAACTCGTCCTCGTCGGCGGGCTCCTGGTAGTCGGCCAGCCGGGTCGTGATCGCGGCGATCGCCATGCCGAGCAGCCCGAGCCCGCCGGCGACGGCGGCGAGCCCCTGGAAGAGCCGCAGCGGATACTCCGCGGAGAGGCCCTGGAAGGCGGTGATGACCAGGACCGCGATGCACAGGCAGAACAGCGCGGAGGCCGCGATCCTTCGCCAGGCGGGCCAGTCGGACAGCATCACTTCATGGTCCGGGCGATCACCAGGCGCTGGATCTCGTTCGTGCCCTCGTAGATCTGCGTGATCTTGGCGTCGCGCATGTAGCGCTCGACCGGGTACTC
>JBDTMF010000117.1:0-13482 GCA_039934455.1 Solirubrobacteraceae bacterium | reverse complement strand
CTTCCGCACGCTCGAGTTCGAGCAGATGGAGATGGAGTTCTTCGTGCCGCCGGACGAGGCGCAGCAGTGGCACGAGCACTGGCTGCAGGCGCGCATGGACTGGTACACGAACCTCGGGATCCGTCCCGACCACCTGATGCTGCGCCCGCACGAGGCCGACGAGCTGTCGCACTACTCCTCGGCCACGAGCGACGTCGAGTACCGCTATCCGATCGGCTGGTCCGAGCTCGAGGGCATCGCCAACCGCGGCGACTTCGACCTCACCGCCCATGCGCAGATGTCGGGCCAGAAGCTGGAGTACTTCGACCAGCAGACGGGCGAGCGCTACGTGCCGCACGTGATCGAGCCCGCCGCCGGGGTCGGCCGCTCCGTGCTCGCCTTCCTCTGCGACGCCTATGACGAGGACGAGATCGGCGGCGAGCCGCGCACCGTGCTCAAGCTCCACCCCGCGCTCGCGCCCGTGAAGGTCGCCGTGCTCCCGCTCGTGCGCAAGGACGGCCAGCCCGAGGTCGCGCACGAGATCCACGACGGGCTGCGCCGCCGCGGCCTGCAGACCGAGTACGACGAGGGCGGCTCGATCGGCAAGCGCTACCGCCGCCAGGACGAGATCGGCACCCCCTACGGCGTCACCGTCGACCACCAGACGCTCGAGGACCGCACGGTGACCGTGCGCGACCGCGACACGCTGGCGCAGGAGCGGATCGCGATCGACGCGCTCGGCGACGAGCTCGAGCGGCGGGTGCGCGCGGACTGGCGCTCGCCGAAGCTCGGCTGAGACGGTCCGGAATCGTCAAGACCGGCATTGAGGAGGGAGCCCGGAGGGGGTGTGCGATGTTCGTGGGAATAATTGCCATGAACTCAGCACACCCGCCGCTCCCGGCCGGACCCCGGCCCCACCCGGCCGCCGTTGACGTTCACCCGCGCCCGCCGGCCACGATCGGATCGACAGTGTCCCGTTGACCGCCGACTGAGCGCGCGCCGAGCGGGTACCGTCCGTCTGTGGGCGAGGACGTCACCGCCACGGTCTTCAGCCGTGAGGACCGGCAGCGCTACCGCCAGAAGGTGCGCGCCTGCCTCGACGTGTTCGCGCGCATGCTCGCGGAGTCGCGCTTCGACCCCGAGGAGCGCTCGATGGGGCTCGAGATCGAGCTCAACCTGACCGACGAGGCCGGCGACCCGGCGCTGCTGAACGCCGACGTGCTCGAGCGCATCGCCGACCCCGATTTCACGACCGAGCTGGCGCAGTTCAATGTCGAGATCAACATCCCGCCGCGGCTGCTCGCGGCGTCGGTGTTCTCAGAGCTCGAGCAGCAGGTCCGCGACAGCCTCAACGCGGCCGAGGACAAGGCGCGCGGCGCGGGCGCCCACATGATGCTGGTGGGGATCCTGCCGACGATCTCCGAGGAGCACCTGAACGCCGACAGCTTCAGCGCGAACCCCCGCTACAAGCTCCTCAACGAGCAGATCTTCGCCGCGCGCGGTGAGGACCTGCAGATCTCGATCAACGGGCACGAGCGGCTGTCGACGTTCGCGGACACGATCGCGCCGGAGGCGGCCTGCACGAGCGTGCAGCTGCACCAGCAGGTCAGCCCCGACCGCTTCGCGACGCTGTGGAACGCCGCTCAGGCGATCGCCGGCGTGCAGCTCGCGGTCGGCGCCAACTCGCCGTTCTTCTTCGGCCGCGAGCTGTGGCGCGAGACGCGCATCGCGCTCTTCGAGCAGGCCACCGACACGCGCCCGGAGGAGCTCAAGGCACAGGGCGTGCGGCCGCGCGTGTGGTTCGGCGAGCGCTGGATCACCTCGATCTTCGACCTCTTCGAGGAGAACGTCACCTACTTCCCGGCGCTGCTGCCGGTGTGCGAGCCGGAGGACCCGGTCGAGGTGCTCGAGCACGGCGGCGTCCCCACGCTCGGCGAGCTGCGCCTCCACAACGGGACCGTCTACCGCTGGAACCGGCCGGTCTACGACGTCGTGCGCGGCAAGCCGCACCTGCGCGTCGAGAACCGCGCCCTGCCCGCCGGCCCGACCGTCGTCGACACGCTCGCCAACGCCGCCTTCTACTACGGGCTCGTGCGCATGCTGATCGACGAGGAGCGCCCGATCTGGTCGCGGATGTCCTTCTCGGCGGCCGAGGAGAACTTCCACGCCGGCGCGCGCGACGGCATCGACGCGCGCGTGTTCTGGCCCGGGCTCGGCGAGGTGCCGGCCTCGGAGCTCGTGCTGCGGCGGCTGCTGCCGCTCGCCCACGAGGGCTTGGCGCGCTGGGAGGTCGACCCGTCGGACCGCGACCGGCTGCTGGGCGTCATCGAGCAGCGCTGCCTCACCCAGCGCAACGGCGCGACCTGGCAGAGCGAGACGTTCCACTCGCTCTACGACGGCCACGGCATGGACCGCGCGCAGGCGCTGCGCGAGATGACCGTGCGCTACCGCGACCTCATGCACGCCAACGAGCCGGTCCACGCCTGGCCCGTCGGCGGCTGAGTCACTCGTAGAACGTCAGGAAGGCCAGCATCAGGTAGATGCCGATCAGCGCGGCGCCCTCCGGCACCGTCGCCTCGCCGTCACCGGTCACCTGCCAGACCGCGATCGCGGTGATCAGCAGCGCTCCGATGTAGACCGGTGCGAGCACGAAGGTCAGGTGCGAGCTGAACAGCAGCGAGATCAGCACCAGGGCCGGGAACAGGAAGGCCGCGATCTGGGCCACGGAGTTCTTCACCACGGAGACGGCGTCATCCATCTTGCCCTTCATCGCCAGCGTGACGCCCGCCACGTTCTCGACCGCGTTGCCGGCAATGGCGACGATGACCAGGCCCGCGAACGCCTTCGAAAGATGCAGGGCGTCGATCGCCGGGTTCAGCGAGGCGATGAACCAGTCCGAGACGAAGGCGGCGCCGACGCCGCTGATCGCGAGCAGCACGATCGCCGTCCGCAGGGGCAGCGGCTCCGGCGCTCCCGCCTCGCGAGCCTCGCCCGGGCCGTCGGCCCGCGTGTCCGCGCGCAGGTAGGACCACAGCCACGTGACGTAGACGACGAGCAGCACGACCGCGCCGGCGGCGGAGATCGCGACCTTGTGGCTCGAGGCGCGGTCTCCGGTCGTGACGGAGAGCCCGAGCAGCACGATGATGAAGCAGGCCAGCAGCAGGAGGGTGGCCGTGTCGTTGGGCAGCCGGGGATGGAAGCGCATCACCCCGCCCTCGCTCACGCGTGCGCCGGCGATGATGACGAGGCCGAGGACGAGGAGGGCGTTCGCGAACAGGCTGCCGAGGATCGACGTCTGCGCGACCACGACCTCGCCCGCGCGGAGGGCGAAGACGACGACGAACAGCTCGGGCAGGTTGCCGAGCGTCGACTGCAGGACGCCGGTCAGCCCCGGCCCCACGTGCTCGCCGAGGGCGTCCGTGCCGAGCGCCACCAGCCACGCGAGGCCCGACAGCGCAACCGTCACGACGGGGAAGACGATCAGCCCGTCGACGCCGGCGTAGTGCATCGCGCCGCCGGCCGCCGCGGTCAACGCGACAGCGGCGAGGGCGATGCGCTGGACGGGGGAGAAGGCGGTGAGCAGGTCGCGCAGGCTAACCGAACGCCCGCCACTGAACGCTGCCGTTGGGTACGGTCCCGGCATGCCCTCGCCCGCCGATCAGATCTCCTACCAGGACCTCTACACGCGCTGGGAGAACGGCAACTGGCGCGCGATGGAGTACGACTTCGCCCAGGATCGCGAGGACTGGCACGGCCACTTCTCGGACATCCAGCGCACGGCGGCGCTGTGGAACTACTCGCTGTTCTTCCACGGCGAGGACTCGGTGACCGACAACCTCTCGCCGCTGATCGACGCCGCGCCGCGCGAGGAGCAGAAGTACTTCCTCGCCACCCAGCAGGCCGACGAGGCGCGCCACGCGATCTTCTTCAAGCGCTTCATGCACGAGGTGGTGGGCGCGGGGGACGGGACGATCGCCTCCGGCCTCGAGGCGACGCGCGGCGAGCTGACCTACGGTTTCGTGAAGACGTTCGAGCACCTCGATCGCGTGGTCGGGGAGCTGCGGCGCGACCACTCGCGGACCAAGCTCGCGCAGGCCGTCGCGATGTACCACGTGATCGTCGAGGCGACGCTCGCCCAGCCCGGCCAGCACTTCATCGAGGCCTACCTGACCGAGCAGGACGTGCTGCCGGCCTTCCGCGCCGGGATGCGCAACGTCGCGCTCGACGAGCAGCGCCACATCGGCTTCGGCGTGAAGCTGCTGCACGACCTCGCGAGCGAGGACCCGGAGGTCCCCGAGGCCGTCGCCGACCTGCTGCGCCAGGTCCTCCCCCACACCGTCGGGGTGTTCGCTCCGCCGAACTGGGACCGCCGCTACTCGGAGTGCTTCGGCTTCACACTCGAAGAGATCTACGAGGAGGGCGCGCGCTCGTTCGAGTCCAAGATGCGCGCCGCCGGGCTGCCGGTCGAGGACCTCCCCGGCCCGCTGCTCTACCCGATCGACCTGCCGCCGCGCGAGCGCGCGCTGCGCGGGATGTCGCTACTGCAGGCGGGCATCCTGGGCGAGAAGAACGGCCCGCCCGCACGCGATCCCGGCACGATGGGGCTGCTGTTCGACACGGTGCGCCGCGGCGTCGACTTCCGCACCGCGCCGGCCGGGCCGCTGACGGTGCAGTGGGACTTCCCCGACGCCGACCCGTGGCACCTGCGCCTCGACAACGGATCGACCGCGGTCTCCGCCGGCCGTGTCGAGGCGCCGGACATCCTGTTCAAGGCGCGCTACGAGGACTTCGTCGACGTCGTCGGCGGGCGCCTGGACCCGCGGCTCGCGATGGCCACGGGCCGGCTGCGCCCGCGCGGGTCGCTGCGCGCGCTGTGGTCCGCGCGCAGCCTCTTCTCCGCCTAGATGGTGGATCCCACGACCGCGGAAACAACCATCAGGCGTACAGGCCGTCGAGCCAGGCCTTGAGCGCGGCCTCGCTCGCTGCGGCGTCGACGCCGTCGACGAAGAGGTGCGCGCTCATCCCGACGACGCCGCCCGGGAAGTGGTTGCGCCCGAAGAAGCGGTAGAGGCCGTCGGCGGTGCGGGCGCCGAGGAACACCGGCGTCGAGTAGTCGATGGCGCCGTCGAGCGGGCCCGCGTCGCCAAGTGACGCGTGGACCTCGTCGCCCACGCCGGCGCCGGAGGCGCCCAGCGCGGCGCGCAGCGTCTCCATCGCGTCCGGCGCGCCGGCGGCCTCGGGACCGTCGATGCCGGACGACGGCCGGCCGACGTAGGTGACCTTGCGGCCGTTGAAGTGCTCGAGGTACCGCCCGAGGGTGTGGAGGTAGAAGTCCGTGTGGCCGCTGATGGCGTCGTACTGGTCCTCCCACTCGTCGGCCAGGATCCCGCTGTGGACGTAGCGCAGGTGGGCGGTGCCGCCGTCGCGGGCCTCGATCGCATAGTCGAGGGCGTTGAAGGTCCCGTCCGGCGACTCCATGCGGACCACGAGGCGGTGGGGCGGGTCCCAGGTCGTGATCGGCGCATCCTCCGGCGGCTCGGAGCCGGCCGGGATCTCCATCCCCGTGGGGAACTGCCAGGCCGCGGTGTCCGCGGTGATCGCGGTCCAGACGTCCTCGGGGGCGGCGGGCAGGTCGACCTCGCGGGTGACCTCGAATTCACGGCTCATGACCGGGGCTCCTTGTGCTTCGTGATGGTGGGGTGCAGGGCGACGACGAACCGGTGCGGGCGACCGCCGGGGGCGGACTCGTCGTGGTACCTGGCGACGAGACCGTTGACGGCTGCCGCCAGCTCGGCGGCGAACGCGGCGCGATCCTTCGCGGACGCGAAGCGCACCTCGCTGTCGATCCCGAGCGTCGCGAGCGGCCTGCCCGCCTCGCTCGCCCCGGTGATCAGCTCGCCGACCTCGCGGACCAGGCGCCCCGCGACCGCCAGCAGCCAGCGCGCGGAGCGCTGGTCCGGCGCGCGGGAGGGATCCGGCGCGACCGCCGACAGGGCGGTCGGCGAGATCACGTAGGACGCGGCGGTCGCCTGGAGCACGCGCTCGGTCATGTTGCCCTTGCGGCGCTCCTCGACGAGCTCCACCAGGCCGTGGCGCTCCAGCGCCCGCAGGTGGTAGTTCGCTTTCTGGCGGGTCAGCCCGACGCGCGCGGCGAGGCTGCTGGCGGACCCGGGCTCGGCCAGCTCGGCGAGCAGGCGGGCGCGGATCGGATCGAGCGAGGCCTCCGCGGCGGCGGGGTCGTCGATGACGGTGACGTCGTGCATGCCTGCACCGTCTCACCGACAACTATTCTTGTCAAGCACAATCCGTTTGTCGGTCACTCCACGCCCAGCAGGCGCCGCAGGAGCGCGCGCAGCTCGGGGCCGCCCGCTGCCTGCTTCTCACCGAACACGCCCGCCGGCAGCAGCTCGAGCCGCTCGCGCGCCTCGCCGAGCGTGCGCTCTCCTCCGGGGGTGAGCCGCAGCGCATACGAGCGGCGGTCGCTGGGGTTGCGCTCGCGCCGGACGAAGTCGCGCGACTCGAGCTCGTCGACAATCGGCACGACCACCGGCGGCGTCACGCCGAGCGCGCTCGCGACCTCCTGCTGCGAGCATGGCCCGACGTCGGAGACGACGGCCAACGTCCCGAAGTGGCGCACCTCGATCCCCAGCTCGCGCAGCGCGCCGTCGGCACGCGAGCGCATGAGCAGGTGCGCCTGGGTGACGAGGAAGCCGGTGCGATCGGCCAGGACCTCGGGCAGCCGGCGGCCGGGGTCGGCGGAGAGCAGCTCGCGCAGCAGCGCGTTGAGGCGGGCGCGCTCGCGCGCCGAAAGATGAGCGGTGAGGCTGGCGTCGGCGCGATCGAGGTCCGGCGCGGCGAGGGCGACGGCCTCCAGCCCCTTCGCGGTCGTCCGCAGCGCGTAGGAGCGCCGGTCGGCGGCGTTGCGCTCGCGCTCCACGAGCCCGTCGCGCTCGAGCTCGTCGATGAGCCGGCCCATCACGGTGCGGTTCAGGCCCAGGCTCTCGGCCAGCCAGCGCTGCGAGACGGGCGCCGCCGCGGTGTCGAGGGCCATCAGGACCGCGAGGTGGCGGGCGGGCTGCCGGCCGGCCCCCGGCGGGGCGCCCACGACCTCGAGGACGCGGAGGTAGGCGCGGCGGAGCAGGAAGCCGGTGACATCGGCGAGCGCCTGCGGCAGCGGCGCGCCGGCGGAACCTTCGGGCATGACCACGGCAGGATCCTAGCTCCGGTTAACCGTTCGCCATGTTGATGATTAACCATATAGACGATATGGTGATGCGCATACTTTCCCTCCTCCCAGGAGCGCCTCATGAACCAGAAATGGTGGACCCTGATCGCCGTCGCCGTCGGCGTCTTCATGCTCCTCGTCGACATCACGATCGTAAACGTCGCGCTGCCGGACATCGAGCGCTCGCTCCACGCCTCCCTCGCCGACCTGCAGTGGGTCCTCGACGCCTACGCGCTCTCGCTCGCCGCGCTGCTCCTCACCGCCGGCTCGCTCGCCGACCGCTTCGGCCGCCGGTTGCTGTTCGCGATCGGCATCGTCGTCTTCACGGCGGGCTCGCTGCTGTGCGGGCTCGCCGGTGATCCCACCTTCCTGTCGGTGGCGCGGGCCGGTCAGGGCGTCGGCGGAGCGCTCATGTTCGCGACCGCGCTCGCCCTCATCTCCGGCTCCTACAGCGGGCGTGACCGCGGCATCGCCTTCGGCATCTTCGGCGCCGTGACCGGCGTGGCCGTCGCCGTCGGGCCGGTCCTCGGCGGCGTGCTCACCAGCGGTATCTCCTGGCGCTGGATCTTCTTCGTGAACATCCCGATCGGCGTGGTCGCGCTGATCATCACGCTGGCTCGGCTGCCGGAGTCGCGCGACCCGCACCCGCGGCGGCTGGACTGGATCGGCTTCCTGACCTTCTCGCTCGGCCTGGCGGGCTTCGTCTACGGGCTCATCCGCTCGCACGCCGACGGCTGGGGCGCGGCCAACGTCGCCGGCTCGCTGATCGCCGCCGCCGTCCTGCTCGTGGCGTTCGTGGTGGCCGAGCGCGTCCAGCGCGAGCCGATGTTCGACCTCGGGCTGCTGCGCAAGCCCGCCTTCGTCGGCGGCCTGATCGCGGCCTTCGGCGTCTCGGCGTCGATCTTCTCGCTGCTGACCTACCTCGTCCTCTACGTGCAGAACGTGCTCGGCTACTCCGCGGTCGAGGCCGGCGTGCGGTTCCTCGTCTTCAGCGGCGCGATCTTCTTCTGCGCCGCGATCGCGGGGCGGGCCACCAGCCGCGTGCCCGCGCGGCTGCTGATCGGCCCCGGCTTCGCCTTCGTCGGCGGCGGGCTCCTGCTCATGCGCGGCATCACCCCGGAGACCGGCTGGGCGCACCTGATCCCCGGCTTCATGGCGGCCGGGATCGGCGCGGGCCTGATCAACGTGCCGCTCGCCTCGACCGCGGTGGCCGTCGTCGAGCCGGCGCGCGCGGGGATGGCCTCGGGGGTCAACTCCACGTTCCGCCAGGTCGGGATCGCGACGGGCATTGCCGCGCTCGGGTCGATCTTCGCGTCGAAGGTGTCGGACACCGTGGCCGCGGCGCTGACCTCCACCCCGGTCGCGTCGCGGGCGAGCGAGCTCGGTGACGCAATCGCCGGCGGGGCCGTCTCCCAGGCGATCGCCTCGACGCCGCCGGGCGCGCGCCGGTTCGTGGCCGAGGCGGCCAACCAGGGCTTCGTCGACGGGCTGAACTCGATCCTGCTCGTCGGCGCGGTGATCGCGTTCGCCGCGGGCGCGGCCTCGCTCGCCCTCATCCGCGAGCGCGACTTCGTCGCGGCGCCGGCCGGCGAGCCCGCGGCGGCGGCCGCCTAGGACTGATCCAGGCGGCCGGAGGCGGTGAGCGTGAAGCCGTCGGCGCCGCGCTTGGAGCCGATCGAGCTGACGTGCACGCGCGAGTCGCGGAAGACGGTCAGCGAGCCGAGCCCGCCGAGCAGCCCCTCCGGCGCGATCACGAGCGCGCCGTCGCGAGCCGAAAGCCGGGCGCGCACGGTCACGAGCCCCGCCGACGCCTCGAGCACGAGCTCGCCGGCGGGGTCGTCGACCGGGCGCAGCGCGAGCCGGCGCGGAAGCGCGGCGGCGAGATCCGCGTCGCTGAGGGTCGCCTGGCCGCTCAGGCGGTTGTGGTCCTTGTGCAGGGCGACGTCGCGCAGCTGCAGCCGGCCGACGTGGACGAGGTCGACGCGAGCGTCGACCTCGCGGGCGCCCGAGGTGCGGCGGAGCAGTTTGGCGAGCTTGCCCGTGCCGGTGCGCGCCTCGGCCATGTCGATCACGACGCGGTCGGCGCGCTTGAAGAGCAGCTTGAGGGCCGGCAGCGCCTCGACCGACACGTGCCGGACCTCCCCGGCCGCCGCGAGGTCGTGGCTGATCCGCCGCTCAGCGACGCGTGGGAGCGCGATCTGGCTGCCGACGAGCGCCGCGACGAGCAGTCCGAGCAAGGCGAGCGCGGCACGGAGCATCCCTTGAGGCTAGACGGAGCTCAGACGAGCAGCGCGCGCGCTGCCGGCATGGCCGCGGCGAGCGTCGGGCCCCAGTCGTGCTCGGGGTCGGCGAGCATCCGCAGCGCGAGGCCGTCGGCGAGCGAGAGGAGGATCGTCACGATCGCCTCGGCGTCCGCGGTCATCGCGATCACGCCCTCAGCCTGCTTGGTCTCGAGCCGCTCGGCGACGTGGCGGCGGATGCGACGGTGCAGCGCGGCCAGTTCGGCGGCGATCTCCGGGGTCCGCCGCGCGGAGCTGAAGAGCTCGAAGTGCAGGGCCACGAACGCGGGGTCGCGCTCCACCAGGTCCTCGAGCGAGCGCACGAGCACGTGCAGCAGGTCGTCGGCGGTGTGGGCCGCCGCCAGCGCCTCGTCGAGCGCGGCCAGGCGCAGGTCCGAGTCGCGCCGCACGACCTCGACCAGCAGCCGCTCCTTGGTCCCGAAGTAGTAGTGCAGCAGCCCCCGCGAGACGCCGGCCTCGCGCGCGACGTGATCGAAGGTGGAGCCCGCCGCGCCGCGCGCCGCCACCGAGGCGCGCATGGCGTCCACGATGCGCTGCGCCTTGTCGCCGCTGAGGGCCGCCGCCGCCTCCATCGCGCGGATGCTAGCTGGCCGTCCAGCCAACACCCGGCGGCTCCGGACGGCCGCTTTGTCACACTGGCAGGCGATGCGCGGCGCCCTCCTCGCCCTCCTGCTGATCGCCGCCGGGGCGGTCCTCGTGCCGGCCTCCGCGGCCGACTCGCCCGCGCGAGCGCGCGCCGACGCGTCGATCGTCACCGGCTCGCTCGGCGACTTCGGCACCCTGACCGCGAACGGCGCCGCCGGCCGCAGCGACAACGAGATCACGGTCGAGGACACGGGCATGGTGGTCGGCGCCGCCGAGGCGAGCGCGCGCGCCTCGCGGGCCGGCGGCCACGGCAGCGCGCGCGCCGTCGCGCTCGCCCGCCGCATCGACCTCTTCGACGGGCTCGTCACCGCCACGCTCGCCCGCCGCACCGCGACGGCGACCGGCGGCGCCGTCGTCTACGCCGGCCGCATCGCCGGCCTGACCGTCGAGGGCCGCACGATCGGCGACATCCGCACGCCGAGCCGCTACGTCCTCTCCGACGGCGGCTCGGTCGTCGTCAACAAGGGTCGCTCGGCGATCCGCGTCACGCTCGCCGCGCCGCGCGGCGACGTGCCGGCCGGCACCCGGGTCGACGTCGCGGTCGCGCAGGCCGCCGCCGCGGACCAGGTCGTCGCGACCCCCACGCCGACGCCGACCGCCACCGCGACGCCCAGCAAGCCCAAGCCCAAGCGCCGCAAGGCGCCGAAGGTGCGCGAGCGGCTGACCGGCCAGCGTTACGCGTTCCCCGTCTACGGCCAGGCCTCGGTCGCCGACGACTTCGGGGCCGCGCGCGCCGACACGGGCGTGCACGAGGGCAACGACGTCTTCGCATCCTTCGGCGCGCCGGTGCTCGCCGTCGCCGGCGGCGTGGTCGAGAAGGTCGGCACGCTGCCGATCTCCGGCAACCGCGTGTGGCTGCGCACCGCCGCGGGCGACACCTTCTTCTACGCGCACCTGTCCGCGTTCTCGCCCGACGCGGTCAACGGTCGCAGGGTCAAGGCCGGCACCGTGCTCGGCTTCACCGGCAACACCGGCGACGCCGAGCCGACGCCGCCGCACGTGCACTTCGAGATCCACCCCGGGGACAAGGACGCGATCGACCCGCATGCGATCCTGCTCGCATGGCAGGAGAACCGCGACGTGCCGCCGGGCGCCTGGCTCGCCCGCCACGGCGGCGACACCGCCGAGCGGCCGGGCGCGCTGGTCGAAGTTCGTGACTTCATCGCCGGGGAGTGACGTGAGCACCGAGCCGGAGTCGCCACCCGAGCACCACCTGTCGCTGTCGGAGAAGCTGGCGCGCCGCCGCGAGCGCCACATCCAGCGCAGCATGCCGTACCGCGTGGCGTTCATCGTCGCGGCGTTCGCGATCCTGCTCGGCGGGCTCGCGCTGATCCCGCTGCCGGGGCCGGGCTGGGCGATCGTGTTCATCGGCCTCGGCATGCTCGCGCTGGAGTTCAAGTGGGCCGAGAACCTGATGGAGAAGATCCTCGACCGCCTCGAGGCCGCCAAGCGGAGCGCGGACAACGCGTCACCGCTGCAGAAGGCGCTCGGGACCGCCGTCGTGGCAGTCGGGATCGCGGCCTTCGTGGTGGCCGCGATCCTCTGGGATATCCCGCTGCTGCCGGTGGTCTAGGAGGTCGAGGCCGAACCGGCGGACGACGTCGCGGCCGGAGCCGGCGGCGGCGTGGTGGTGGTCGACGTGTACTCGAACTCCTCCTCGGCGCCGAACAGGGCGTCGAGCACCTTCTTGCGCAGGCCCTCGGAGACGGCGAGCGCGATGCCGCCGCTGACTACCGTCAGCAGGAGCAGCCGGCCGAAGCTCAGGCCCTTGCGCTGCTTGGGCGCCTCGCGGAGCGCCATCGACGCGTCGCGGAACGACTCGGCCGCGTTCTTGAGGTCCTTCTGCAGCTTCTTGTCGTCGAAGATCTGCTTCGTGGGCGACTTGCCGTTGTTCAGGCGCGAGGCGGCGTTGCGCGCGGACTCGTAGGCCTGGACGATGTTCTCGCGCAGGTCCTCGTCCTCGACGACGCGCTGGATGTATGGCGAGTTCTTCACGGCTACGGCCGCCGCCCCAGCCTTCGCCGCCTTCTTCTTCGCTGCCAACGTGCTCACCTCTCGCTCGGACTCAGGGTCTCAACTCAACTCTTTGCGAGCATACCCCCGACGGGCCCCTTGGAAGTCCTCCGACCGTTCCGCGCCGGCTCCAGCGCGGCCTCGAAGACCTCGCCGACCGCCTCGACCCACTGGAACTCCAGGCCCTTGCGCAGCGGCTCGGGGATGTCCTCGAGATCGGACTCGTTGCGCTTCGGCGCGATCACGCGCTTGATCCCGACGCGCTGGGCGGCGAGCGACTTCTCCTTGAGCCCGCCGATCGGCAGGACCTGCCCGGTCAGGGTGATCTCGCCGGTCATCGCGGTGTCCGAGCGCACCGAGCGGCCCGTCACGAGCGACATCAGCGCCGTCGCCATCGTGATCCCGGCGCTCGGCCCGTCCTTCGGCGTCGCCCCGGAGGGGACGTGCAGGTGGATGTCGTGGGTCGCGAAGAAGTCGCTCGGCAGCTCCGGCGCCAGCTCGTGCGCGTGCCCGCGCACGTAGGACAGGGCGGCCATCGCCGACTCGCGCATGACGTCGCCGAGCTGACCGGTGACGATCAGGCGCGGCGGGTGCGCCGGGTTGCCGGGCATCGCGGTCGCCTCGATGAACAGCACGTCGCCGCCGACCGGCGTCCACGCCAGGCCGGTCGCGACCCCGGGCTCGCGCGTGCGCCGCTTGACGATGTCCTGCGGAAAGCGCGGCCGGCCGAGCAACTCGTGCACGCGCGGCTCGGTCACGGACACCTTGCGCTCGAGCGTGCCCTCCGCGACCTGGCGCGCCACCTTGCGGCAGACGCTGCCGATCTCGCGTTCGAGGTTGCGCACGCCCGCCTCGCGCGTGTAGTCGGAGATGATCGCCCGCAGGCCCGAGTCGCTGAACGCGACCTGCGACTTCTTGAGCCCGTTGCGCTCGATCTGTCGCGGCACCAGGTAGCGCTTGGCGATCTGGAGCTTCTCCTCCTCCGTGTAGCCCGCGAGCTGGATGATCTCCATGCGGTCGCGCAGCGGGCCGGGGATCGTGTCGAGCGTGTTCGCCGTGGTGATGAACATGACGTTCGACAGGTCGAAGGGCACGTCGAGGTAGTGGTCGCGGAACGTCGCGTTCTGCTCCGGGTCGAGCACCTCGAGCATCGCCGACGCGGGGTCGCCCCGGTAGTCGGCGCCCATCTTGTCGATCTCGTCGATCATGAACAGCGGATTGTTGGAGCCGGCGTCGCGCAGCGCGCGGATGATCACGCCGGGCATCGCGCCGATGTAGGTGCGCCGGTGGCCGCGGATCTCGGCCTCGTCGCGCATGCCG
>JBDTMF010000116.1:0-13495 GCA_039934455.1 Solirubrobacteraceae bacterium | reverse complement strand
ACCAGGCACTGGGCAGCGGCGACTCGCTCGTCGGCGACAAGGTCAAGATGGCGCTGGAGATCTCCGCGATCCTGCAAACCTGACCGCAACCCGAGGCATTCTGCGGGACGAGCGCCCGCCCGCCGGAGCTCGCCACCATGGAGTCTTTGACGCAACGCCTCGGGCAACACGCGGCGCGGCCGACACCACAGAGCACAGGAGATGACGAGAGGGAACGCCGACGCGATCCCGGCGAGCCGCGGCTCAGGACGCCGGCTGCTCCGCACCTCGGACATGCGGTCGTCCGCAGGAAAAGAACGGAATGTCGGCGGCGAAGAACCCCGCTGCGCGCAGGTGAGCGTCGCGATCCTCGTTGCCGGTCGTGAGGCTTTCACGCGCACGCTGCCCGACGCCGAGGCTGGCCCGCCCTCGCTGAGGAAGGCGCCGGCGGCGTCGACGAAGCGGCCGCTCACCGTGCCCAGTGCCGAGCTTGCGGACGATGAACTCCACGCGCGAGCTCGGCACGTCGACGCTCCAGTGTCCCCTGGGCAGCAGGTCGAATCGTGGGATCGGCGACGTACTGACAGACATGCACGGCTTCATCGGCGAGCGCCGGTCGCCTTGGTCCGTGGTTTCCCGCAGTCATGGCTCCCGCCGACGCCCCGCAGCCGTCGCCGGGCATCGGTCTATCGTGGAACGAGGTGCCTGAGCGTCTCACAGCGGTCCCCGTCGCCGTCACGCTTCCCGACCGCGTGACCGTCTTGACCTGTATCGGGTGCGCGGCGATGGGCCGCGAGGAGCGCTGCAACGGCGACTGCTCCGAGCACAAGCTCGTACTCGTCAGCGCCGCCGACTACGACGAGCTGCTCGCCGCCGCGCATGCCGCCCGAGTTCGTGCGGCACGCCTGGCTTCCGTCGTCCGCGAGCTCGCGGAGGCCGACCCACAGCCGGTCGCCGTCGAGGACGCGCTGCTGCGCCTGCGCGACCGGGCCCGGCGGGCGTTGCGAGCCGGCGCACACGAGGAGAGCACCGACTGGGCGTCGCCGAGCAGCGTGATCGGCTGGTGGTGCGCGCGGTGCGGCAACGTCGACATGCCCCAGCCGTGCATCGGCGTCTGTGTGTGGCGTCCGGCGGACTGGGTCAACGTCGCGCTGTATGAACGCCAGCTCGGACTGGCCGGCCCCAGCCTGCGCGCCGCGCGGACTCTGCGCGGGCTCCTGGCGCGGGCCGCCGCCCTGACCGCGCGCGCGGGGCAGTGGCAGCGCAACTGGGAGGCGCTGCAGGCGCAGGCCCGTACAGCGCTCGAGGGGTACGACCCGGACTCGCCGACGCCCGGACCGCCGCCTGCCTGCGGTCCGCGGCCGGACCCCGAGCCGGCGATACGGGTGCATCTCTGGCCGCGCTGACTCCGGCCTCAGCGGCCGGTGGCGGCGGTGGGCCGTGACGGCGCCGTGGCCTGCGGGACGCGCACGCCGCGGAGCACAACCAGGCAGGCGAGCGCGACGAGCGCCATCAGGACGAAGCCGGGGCCATAGCCGCCGGTCGCGGATTTCGCGATGCCCATCACGAGCGGTGGGAAGAAGCCGCCGAGCCCGCCGGCGGCGCCGACGACGCCGGTGACGGTGCCGACGCGATCGGGGAACCACTCGGCGACGAGCTTGAAGACGGCGCCGGTGCCGAGTCCGAGCGCGACGGCGATGGTCAGGCAGCAGATGGTCGCGGCACCATCGACGTGTAGGCCGCCGCGAGCGCGAGCGCGAGGCCGCCGACCGCTACGAACGAGACGAGCAGGACGCGCGCGGCGCCAACGCGGTCCGACAGCCAGCGGCCGATGACGGCCAGCAGGGCGAAGCCGGCGGCGCGGGCACCGGCGTCGGCCTTGCTGAAGTCGTGCACGCCGGTGAGCAGCTTGGGCAGGTAGAGGAACACGGCGAGCATGCTCGGCGGCCTGCCGGCGGGCGGGATCTGGCGGCGTCGCGGCCGAGCGCCCAGAAGACTCCCCAATCCAATTGACGACTGAGTATCGAAGCAGTCGTCCTTGCTGCCCATCGATTTGGACGATGCCCGCGGGTCCCCGGCACGGGCGTGCTGACCGAACGATCAGCAGCCTTCTCGCCCGGTTTTCATCACGGCTGGTAAGACTGAGGCCACGAGACGACGCTATGGGCGTGCGCCATGAAACTCTTGAGCCTTAACCGAGGGAGCACGCGATGAGCAAGCAGACATTCGTGGTCGTCGGCGCGAGCCTGGCCGGCGCCAAGGCGGCCGAGGCGCTGCGCGAGCTCGGCTTCGACGGCAGCGTCGTGCTGGTTGGCTCAGAGCCCGAACGCCCCTACGCGCGCCCGCCGCTGTCCAAGGACTACTTGAGCGGCAAGGTCGGCCTCGAGAAGGTCTACGTCCACTCGGAGGGCTTCTATGAGAGCCACGACATCGAGCTGCGCACCGCGACGACCGTCGAGCGCGTCGACCCCGGCTCGTCGGAGGTCGTGCTCGCGAGCGGCGAGCGGCTAAGCTATGACCGGCTGCTGTTGACCACCGGCGCCGAGCCGCGGCGCCTGTCGATCCCGGGCGCGGATCTCGACGAGATCTACTACCTGCGCAGCCTCCTCGACTCCGACCGGCTGCGCGAGCGGATCGAGCGGGGCGGCAGGCTGGTCGTGATCGGCGCCGGCTGGATCGGGTGCGAGGTGGCGGCGGCGGCCCGCCAGGCTGGCCTGAACGTGACCGTGATCGACCCGCATTCGGTGCCGCTGGAGCCTGTGCTGGGCGCCGAGGTCGGCGCGATCTACCGCGACGTCCACACCGACCACGGCGTCGAGGTGCTCCTGCACGTCGGGGTGGAAGCCTTCGAAGGGCACCGCCGGGTGGAGCGCGTGCGCACCTCGGACGGGCGCGTGATCGACTGCGACTTCGTCGTGGCCGGGATCGGCGCAACCCCGCGCACCGCGCTGGCCGCCGGCACGAAGATCGTCGTCGACAACGGCATCGTCACCGACGAGTACCTTCAGACCGCCGTGGAGGGCATCTTCGCCGCCGGCGACGTCGCCAACGCCCGCCACCCGCGTCTCGGACAGCTGCGGGTCGAGCACTGGGCCAACGCGCTCAACCAGGGGCCCGCCGCCGCACGCAACATGCTCGGCTACGCGAAGGCGGACGATCCGGTGCTCGACCACCCGCTCGCCTACGACCTCGTGCCCTACTTCTACTCCGACCAGTACGACGTCGGGATGGAGTACAGCGGCCATGCCACCGACTGGGACGAGGTCGTCTTCCGGGGCGACGTGGCAAAGCGCGAGTTCATCGCCTTCTGGCTCAAAGACGAACGTATCCTGGCGGGCATGAACGTCAACGTGTGGGACGTCACCGACCAGATCCAGGCGCTGATCCGCTCGCGCCTGCGGGTCGACCGTGACCGCCTGGCCGATCCCAGCACGGCGTTGACGGACCTGGCGCCGGAGCGCCAGACCTCGCATGCCGACCGCTGACGCGCCGATGAACGAGCGTGAGCAGTGGCGCGAGCTCGGTCAGCAGTTGCGCGTGGATTCGGTTCGCGCGGCCGCGGCCGCGGGCTCGGGACATCCGACGTCGTCGATGTCGGCGGCCGACCTGATGGCGGTCCTGCTGGCGAAGTTCCTGCGCTATGACTTCGATCGGCCCGAGCTGGCGCTCAACGACCATCTGATCTTCTCCAAGGGGCACGCGTCGCCGCTGCTGTACGCGCTCTACAAGGCGGCGGGCGCGATCTCCGACGAGGAACTGCTGACGTTTCGCAAGCTCGGAAGCCGGCTCGAGGGGCACCCGACCCCCGCGATCCCGTGGGTCGACGTCGCCACCGGGTCCCTGGGCCAGGGGCTGCCGTGCGCCGTCGGCGTCGCGCTGTCGGCCAAGCGCCTGGAGCGGCTCGAATACCGCACCTGGGTGCTGTGCGGCGACAGCGAGATGGCGGAGGGGTCGATCTGGGAGGCCTTCGACCACGCAGGCCACGAGGCGCTGGACAACCTGATCGCGATCATCGACGTCAACCGTCTCGGCCAGC
This sequence comes from Solirubrobacteraceae bacterium, assembly GCA_039934455.1. Taxonomy (GTDB): domain Bacteria; phylum Actinomycetota; class Thermoleophilia; order Solirubrobacterales; family Solirubrobacteraceae; genus DASQFQ01. The sequence goes on along the minus strand of JBDTMF010000116.1, from coordinate 9,480 downwards.
GGGGCGAGACGATGCTCGGCTGGAACACCTCCGCGTACGTCCGCCGGGCCGAGGCGTTCGGCTGGCGGGCGCTGGAGATCGACGGCCACGACGTGGCGGAGATCGACCGTGCCTACGAGGAGGCGCTGGCCGGCGACGGCCAACCCGTTGCGATCGTGGCACGAACGATCAAGGGCAAGGGCGTGAGCGCGGTCGAGAACCGCAACGGCTTTCACGGCAAGCCGCTCGAGGACCCCGACGCGGCGGTCCGCGAGCTCGGCGGACAGCGCGGCCTCACCGTGGCGCCCACCCCGCCGGCGCACGATGGCGAGCCGCACCGGTTCGCGACCTACGACACGCCGGCGACAAGCTGGGAGGTGGGCGAGACGGTCGCGACGCGCCTGGCGTTCGGCGAGACGCTCGCCGAGCTCGCCGCCGGCGACGGGCGCATCGTCGTGCTCGACGGCGAGGTGGGCAACTCGACCTACGCCGGATTGTTCGGCGACGCGCATCCCGATCGCTACTTCGAGATGTACATCGCCGAGCAGCAGCTCGTGGCCGTCGCCGTCGGACTGCAGGTTCGCGGCTGGGTTCCGTTCGCCGCGACGTTCGCGGCCTTCTTCTCGCGGGCCTATGACTTCATCCGGATGGCGGCGATCAGCCGCGCCGACATCCGGCTCGTCGGCTCGCACTGTGGCGTGTCGATCGGCGAGGACGGGCCGTCGCAAATGGCGCTCGAGGACATCGCGGCGCTGCGCGCCGTGCAGGGCAGCACGGTCCTCTATCCCTCCTGCGCCAACCAGACCGCCAAGCTCGTCGCGGCGATGGTCGAGCGGCCCGGCATCGTCTACCTGCGCACGACGCGCGCGGCGACGCCGGCGCTCTACACGCCCGAGGAGCGCTTCGAGATCGGCGGCTCGCGGGTCGTGCGGTCCTCCGAGCGCGACGAGGTGACGCTCGTCGCGGCCGGGATCACGCTCCACGAGGCGCTCGCCGCCGCCGATGAGCTCGGGAAGGAGGGTGTTGCCGCCCGGGTCGTCGACCTCTACTCGGTCAAGCCGATCGACGAGCACACGCTGGTCGAAGCGGCCGAGGCGACCGGCGCGATCCTCACCGTCGAGGACCACCACCCCGAAGGCGGGATCGGCGACGCCGTCCTGGAGGTCTTCGCCGACAGCGCGTCGCGGCCACGCATCGTCACGCTCGCCGTGCGAGAGATGCCCACGTCCGGGACGCCGGCGGAGCTGCTCGAGCAGGCCGGCATCGACCGCGACCATATCGTCCGCGCGGCACGAGCGCTCACCGGCGCGCGCTCGACGACCTGAGCCTGCGGCACCTTTGGCCTCGGCGACGCCGGGCGAACCGCGCACAGAGCGCAAGGGACGGGGCGCCGGTCTCACGCACCAGCCGGTCCGAAGGGCGGCATCGGGTCGTAGGCCGCGACGGGCGCGCTCTCGCCGGCCGAGATCGCCCCTGCGTGCCAGTCCTCAAGCGCCAGCGCAACGTCCGCGTCGTGCTGGGCGAGGTCCGCGGGTTCGACCTGGACCGCCGAAGCGTCACGATCGATTCGCTCCCCAACGGCGAGCGAGGCGTCGGGCGAGCGAGGCGTCGCGATCGACTACGACACGCTGATCGTCGCCGGCGGCTCGCGCGACTCCTACTCGGAGAGCGTGACCGCCAGTCGCGGCGCGTCGAGCGGACCGCTCTGGCGAGCGACGACCCGGCGACACGCCGTCCGCTGGCTCGGCGCGTGTCGATGCGCTACACGCCACGGACGTTGACGATCACCGGGCCCTGGACGATGTGCAGGACGTCGCGTCCGGGACTGGAAAGGCTTCCGTGAAAGCGATCGCGGTGTAGGTGGATGCCCGTGTCCTCCACGTTGTCGGGCTCGTCTTCGCTGGCGGCGCGGACCGGCCAGAAGAGCGTCGGTCGCTTTCCACGCGTCGGTGCTCCGAGGTGACCGCGAAAGACCGCCACGAGCGTCTCTGGAGCGCTGCGCTCGATGACCCGGACGGCGACGCGCGAGCCTTCGAGCGCTTCCAGCGCTTCGACGACCTCGTCCCAGCTCAGCTCGAGGGTCTGAGTGTGGTGGGGATCTGCGGGTTCGGACGTGGTGTCCATGTCTACGGGGCCTTGGGATCATCGGGGGCGGAGCGAGACGTCGTCGTCCGGCGGTTCTTCGCGTTCCTCAGGCGTCGCATCGCGGCGGCGATCATCCGATAGCGGCGGGCCTGAGCGGCCTGGTAGCGCGGACGGTCCGCGACCGCCTGGTGGTCCTGAGCCGTCTCGTCGATGTGACGAACGCCGCGAGGATTGGTCTCGGGATCGCGCAATGGGGCGTGATGAGGCGGATCGAACGTTCCGCGCTCAGGATCGAAGCCGCGAGCCGTACCGGCATCGCTGGTGTGCTCTTCGGACACTTGGGCCTCCGGGATGATGATGGTCGCTGTTTAGCGTGGTTCCACGCCGCGTTCTTACGGTCGGGCGCCGCGCCCCACCAACATCTGCCTCGCCCGCGGCATCCCAGGTGCCGGGTGTTGACGTGCGCGAGGAAAGCAGGGGTGCGATCATGCGTGCGTCGGTAAGAAACGTGCTGTCGAGGACGCTGGAGAGGCGTGATCGAGATCGTGGACCGCGCAATGAGACGTCGGGTGATGGATGGGAAACCGGGTCGAGGGCGCCCGTCGTGAAGTGGCGTGGTCCTCTGGAACGATCGGCGATGGTCGGGGTGCCGGCGCGCGCGGTGCGTCGCCCGCGTGCCCGCGAGCGCTTCTTGCTCGCGCGGCTGTGTGCCGGATTCGCGCGGCGGGGCTGAGGACGTTCATGGAGAGATCCGCGGCGATCACACCCGATCCGTCCGACCCGGTTGACGAGTGGGGGAAGGAGTCGTTTCCGGCCAGCGACCCGCCCTCCGGGTGGGCCGGAGGTGACGACGTCGCGACGCCCGGCCGGCGCATGCCGCATGCAGCCGGTTCGCATCCGCTCCCGGCCGGCGGGCCGCGCCCAGTCGTGAGAAGCTTGACCCGGGACACGGCGCGCGAGTGACGCGAGCATCAGTCGCCGGCCGTACCCGCGCCGCCGACACACGATCGATGCGCTCGGCGTCCGCCTAGACTGCGGTCGAGGAGGCCACAACCAGCGCGCTCAACGGGGAGGATGCCGATGGCTCGACGTGTGCTCGTCCTGACCAACGAGGACTTGGCGGACGCCAACGAGGTCCCCGAAGTTCTTCGGCCGTTCCTCGACGAGGCAGAGGAGATCTACGTCGTCGCCCCGACGCTGACGAGTTGGATGCAGTGGCTGACCGACGACAGAGACAGCGCACGGGTGTCCGCCGACGCACGTCTGCGGACAGTCTTTGACCACATGCACTCGGGTGGACTGAAGCCTCAGGGGGAGGTGGGAGCCGAGAACCAGGTCGCCGCGATCGCCGATGCGCTAGCTCAATTCGATGCTGATCTGATCGTGCTCAGGCTCCACGTTCCCGGCAGCGAGCACGAGAACCGGCGTGAGCACCGGATAGCCGAGAAGGTGCGCTCGCACTTCGACGTACCGACGATCGCGTTCTACTTCGACAGCGAAGGCCACGTCGTCGAGCACGAGGAAGCGTGAGCTGCGCCCCCGGCCTCAGCGCACCATGAGCACCACGAGAACGGTTGCCGACGGGAGCAGCGCCGGGGTGACCGCGACGGCTGCTCAGACAGAGCCGACTCGGTTCTCCACGGGGCTCTTGTCAGGGAGCTGCCAGCGATGCGGGGCGATCAGTTCGTCGATCGCGTCGGGCCCCCATGACCCGCGCGGGTACGGCAGCGGTCTCGGGGGCTGCTCGAGCAGCGGCGTCGCGACTTGCCAGAGCCGCTCGATCCCGCGGGCGAGACGTCGGCGGCGAGCTCGAACTTCTGGAGTGGGGGCGCCTTGAACCCGAATGTGACGGTGTGCCGGCTCTCGGCGAGCGCCTTGCCGGTGCGCAGCTGGAAGCGAACTCCCGCCCAGCGTTCGTTGTCGACTTCGACCTCGAGCGCGGCGAAGGTCCCGGTCGTCGAGTCGTTCGCGACGCCGGGCTCGGAGCGGTAGCCGTCGTACTGGCCGTAGACGACGCGGGTCGGGTCGAGCGGCTTGATCGCCTCGAACAGTCTGTCGTTCTGCTCGCGCAGCGACTGCGCGTCGAAGCGAATCGGCGGCTCCATCGCGACGAAGCCGAGCACGTGGAGGAGATGCGTCACGACCATGTCGCGGAACGCGCCGGTCTTCTCATAGAAACCTGGAGCGGCCTTCGATGGTGAGCTGCTCGGGGATGTCGATCTGGACGTAGTCGATGTGCTCACGATTCCAGACCGGCTCGAACAGGCCGTTGGCAAAGCGGAAGGCGAGGAGGTTCTGGGCGGCCTCCTTGCCGAGGAAGTGGTCGATGCGGAAGACCTGGGACTCGTCGAGCACGTCATGAAGCGTCTGGTTGAGTGCGCGCGCCGAGTCGAGGTCTGTCCCGAAGGGCTTCTCGATGATCGGTCGCGCGTGCTCGGCGAGACCCGAGGCGCCGAGCATGGCGATGACCGGTGCGACGCCGTCCGGCGGGACCGCCAGGTAGACGAGCCGGCGCACGTCGCCGCCGAGGTCGCGTTCGGCCTGCGCGACGGCCGCGAGCAGCGCACTCGGATCGTGAGTGGAGGCGGGCGCAAACGACAGGCTGCGGGCGAACGGCTCCCCAGTTCTCGGCGGTGAGCTCGCGGCGACCGAACTCGCTGAGCGCCGCGCGCACGAGCGCACGGAAAGCTTCGTCGTCCGGGGCGCCGTCGGGGGGCGCGGAGCCGACGATCCGGAAGCGCTGCGGCATCAGCCCCGCGAGCGCGAGGTGAAAGAGACAGGGAAGCAGCTTGCGCTTGGCGAGGTCACCGGTGGCTCCGAAGAGGATCACGACGTGGTCGTCGGGTGTCAGGGGCCGCGCCGAACGCGACGCGGGCGCGGTCGCCGTCATCGTCCTGCTTCCGGCGTCGAGGCCGCGGCCGCGGCGTAGACGTCGATCATCCGACGGTGGGCGCGCAGCTGGTCGACGTCGAAGTGGTGGCTGCCGACGCCCACGCAGGCCATCCCGGCGGCGTGCGCGCCGTCCACGTCGTGCGGGGTGTCGCCGACCACGTCGCCTGCTCCGGCGCGACCGGCTCGTCATAGACGAGCGTCGCGCGGTGTCGGCGTTCACGTCGTAGACGACGCACTCGTGCCCGGCGGGCAGCAGCCGCCCGCACGAGGTTCGATCCCATCCGTGCGAGCCCGACCCTTCAGCTGCATCCTTTGCTACCTCCACGTCACGGTTCGGCTGCCGGTCGTGTAGTGCAGGACCTGCTCGATCGAGGCCCTCAGCGCGGTCAGGCCGGCGGTCGGGTCGTCGCCGATGTCGATCCGCAGGGCGCGCCGGCCGCGCTGCGCGAGCACGTCGAAGTCGCCGCGCGCCTGCGCCTCCTTGACGACGCCGAACGTGTAGGCGTGGCCGGGCACCGCCAGCTCGACCGTGTCGCCGCAGACGATCTGCAGGAACACGCCGGAGTTCGGGCCGCCCTTGTACGCCTGCCCGGTCGAGTGCTGAAAGCGGGGGCCGAAGCCGACGCAGGTCGCCACCCGCAGGTGGTCGCGGACCAGCACGCGCATCTCGCTCAGGAGCTGCTCGTGCTTGGCGCTCATCGGGATGTAGGCAAGCAGCGCGACGTAGTCGCCCGGCTCGACGAGGCTGAGATGCGCCGCCAGGTATTCCTCGAAGGTCCGTCCGCCGCCGACGTCATCGTGCAGCTCGCGGGCGTTGCGCTCGTCCGCGATCAGCCGGAACCCTTCGCCCTCGTAGAACGGCTCCAGGTCGGGCAGCGACCCCGACCGGTCGTAGGCGTCGGTGAGCTCGCGCGCGGCGACCTTGGCATCCTCGACATCGGGCTGGTCGAATGGGTCGATGCCGATGATGGCGCCGGCGACCGCCGTCGCGAACTCCCAGCGAAAGAACTCCCCGCCGATGTCGTAGACGTCGTCGAGCCGGATGCGCACGACCGGATGGCCGGCGTCCTCGAGCGACTTGACCCTCACATCCTGCTCGTCGTGCTCGGAAGCCAGGCGCAGGTGGACGAACAGCCGGTCCTCGCCGTAGGCGCCGGGGTCGCCGAGCGGCTCGCGATCGACCGGGATGATCCCCTGGCCCTGCTTGCCGGTCGACTCGGCGAGCAGCTGCTCGAGCCACGCGCCGAGGTCGCGGACGCCGGCGGAGGCGACCAGCGTGAGCTTGTCGCGTCCCGATGTCGCGCACGTCCCGATGATCGCGCCCAGCTCGAGACCCGGGTTGTCGACCGCGGGCACGCAGGCGGCACACGCGTGCGCCATCCGCTCGGCGCGGTCGAGCAGCGCCATCACCTCGACCCCGCAGGCCGCGCCGGGGACCATCCCGAAGTCCGACAGCGCCGAGTAGCGCCCGCCGATCGACGGCGAGCCGTGAAACACGGCGCGGTAGCCGCCGCGCTCGGCGAGCTTCTCGAGCGGCGATCCGGGGTCGGTGATCGCGATGAATCGCCGGCCGGCCTCCTCGCGCCCGAGGAGCGCCTCGACCCGGGCACGGAAGTAGGCGGCGAAGATGTTGGGCTCGAGCGTCGTGCCCGACTTCGAGGACACGAAGAAGAGCGTCTGCGCAAGGTCGAGCTCGTCCTCGAGCGCCTCGATCTGCCGCGGGTCGGTCGAGTCGAGCACGCGCAGCCGCGGCAGACCACCATGCTGCGACGCGAACGTGAGCGCGAGCACCTCCGGACACAGGCTCGATCCACCCATGCCCAGCAGCAGCGCGTCCTTGAACCCGCCCGAGCGGACATCGTCGACCAGCGCGGCGTAGTAGTGCTGATGGGCTTGGCGGTCCATCGCCACACCGAGCCAACCAAGCCACCGGTCCTCGTCGCCGCCGGTCCACAGCGTCGGGTCGCGCGCCCACAGCCGGGCGACCTTGTCGCCGTCGCGCCAATTCTCGATCGTCGCGTCCACCGCCGCGCCGAGCTCGGCCGGTAACGCGCGACGGAGCGTCGCCGCCCCCGGGTCCGACGGTGTCTTCACGGACTGCTCGATCGAGCCGAGCAGTGCGCGAAACGCCGCCTCGAACTTCTCGACACCCTCGTCGAGCAGGCCGGCGGGTTGGGGCGCTCGACCGTCGCCCACAGACGCTTTGCCTCGGCGACCTTGCCGGCGCGGTCGTGTGCCAATGCGGCCGAGACCTCCATGCTCACGTACCCGTCGCCGGCGTCGGTCTCGTCGTAGACGCGGCGCAGCACGTCGGCCGCCGCTCTCAGGTCGGCGATCGCCAGCCCCTCGTAGACCGACTTCGGGTCCGGCACGGTCGAGGTCGCCCGCACCTCGGCCAGAGCGTCGTTGTAGTCCGTCGAGCCGACGATCGCCTTCTCGAAGATCGACGGGTTCGACGTCACCCCGCGCAGGCCATCCTCACGGACCATCCGTTCGAACTCGCCGGAGGTGAGCAGCGCGCGGCGGATGTTGTCGAACCAGATGCTCTGGCCGAGCGCTAGGACATCGCTGATCGGGCCATCCGTGAGAGAAGTGGAGAGGGCTATGGCAACCTCAATCGTCTTGGTTGTGGAACGACGGCGTGGCGCACTCCTTACAGCCTTACAGCGTCCCCTCGCCTGCGGTTCTTACGCTCGCGGAACTGCGGCGGCGCGGAGCTACGCGATGGAGAGCCGGTGCTCTCACGATGACGGGTAGTTTGGTGGCATGAGCCAAGCGTCTTCATTTCGTGTTCTCATCGCCGGCGGTGGCGTCGCCGGCCTGGAAGCCGTATTGGCTCTGCGTGACTTGGCCGGAGATCGCTTCGGGCTCACGCTGCTCTCGCCCGTCGAGGACTTCGTGTACCGCCCGATGGCGGTCGCTGAGCCCTTCGGGCGCGGCCACGCGGCCCACCACCCGCTCGCCGACATCGCTCGCGACCTCGATGTCCAGTTCGTCCATGGGGCGCTCACCGAAGTCGATGCCGAGGCCCGGGTCGCGGTCACCGACACGGGCGCCCGCCTGTCGTATGACGCGCTCCTCGTCGCGGTCGGCGCGCGCAGCGAACCTGCGCTCCGGCGGCCGCTGACCTGGACGCCGGAAACCGATCCCGACGTGTTCGGCGGGATGCTGCGAGACCTCGAAGAGGGCTACGTGAAGCGCGTCGCCTTCATCGTGCCTCCGGGCGTCGCCTGGGCGCTTCCGGCCTACGAGCTTGCCCTGATGACCGCCTGGCAGGCGTGGGGCATGGGACAGAACGACGTCGAGGTCATGGTCTACACGCCCGAGGAGGCGCCGCTGGGGCTGTTCGGCGCCCGAGCGAGCGCGGCGGTGCGTCAGGAACTCGAGGAGGCCGGCGTGCACGTCGAGACCGGCGTCTACGTCGCCGAGGATCCCGAGGTGCCGGATCGACTCATCCTTCAGCCGGGCGAGCGGCCGCTCGAGGCGCAGCGCATCATCGCCTTGCCGCGAGCGGCCGGACTTGCGCTGCCGGGGCTTGCCGCCGACGCGCGCGGCTTCATCCTCACCGACCTCCACGGCAAGGTCCCGGGAGCGGACGCGGTCTGGGCGGCCGGGGACGCGATCGCCTTCCCGGTCAAGCAGGGCGGGCTCGCGGCACAGCAGGCCGATGCCGCGGCCGAGTCGATCGCCGCCGCCGCCGGTGTCCAGATCGAGCCCCGGCCATACCGGCCTGTTCTGCGCGGGATCATGCTCGTCGGACGCGGCAGCGAGTGGATGCGCCAGGACCTCGCGGGCGGCGGCCGCCAGGAAACCGCCTCGCGTCACGCGCTGTGGTGGCCACCGACGAAGATCACCGGGCGCTACCTGTCGCCGTATCTCGCACGCCTCGACGGGACCCCGACGTTCGACGATGCTCCACGACCACACGGCGAGGCGGTCGAGCTCGACCTCGAGCGAGACCTCCCCGCGACGGCCGACGCGATGCGCCAGGCGAGCCTGCGCAGCGACACTGGGCGTGAACACCTCGCCGAGCGCCGGGCCGAAGCGCACAACTGGGCAGCGGAGCGCCGGCGGGACACCTGACGCCTCACCGCAGTACGCGAGCTCACCACACCGCGGGTGACGGCGGCCGAGTACCGCGAGCTCGTGGGCCTGCGTACCCGGGCGCCGTCCGGCGCTGATGCGCGAACACCTCGAGCGCGCCCGGGCCGGCGAGACCCTTGAACGAGCTGACAGCTTGGCCGGCCGGCGTCGCAGCGAGCACCTCGAGGCTGAGATTGCGCGGGCATCGCGCGTCGCCGTGGGCGCGGCCAGCGCGGCGGTTGACGTGCCTGCGCGGCATCGGCACCCTCACCGCCGCCGGCTTCGTCGGCTGCTTCCCCCGACCTTTGCGCAGCGCCGGCGGGCGACCCGCCGGACGACGTCATCACGCTGTAAGAGGACCGAACTGGCCCTCGGTGGGCTCCGCTCAGCAGAACCACGGCTCGGTGAGCCGTGGCCTCCCTTCGGTCGATCCCATGGGGA
>JBDTMF010000115.1:0-13517 GCA_039934455.1 Solirubrobacteraceae bacterium | reverse complement strand
TCGCCGACCTCGACCTCGACCAGCGCCGCGACTGGCTCGACCTGTTCCCGTTCCTGCGCACGCGCCGGCCGGAGACCTACGCGGCGCTGCTGGACGCGGTCGATCCCGACGGATAGCGTCGGCCGAGCGGTCCTTGGCGGCCGGAGCGGCAGCGAGGAGCGGGCATGAGTGGGAAACGCCGGACGACGTTGACGGTGCTGGTGATCGCTGCGGCACTGCTGTCGGCCTCGATGCTCGCGCCGGCCTTCGGGGCGCCGAAGGCGGTCAGCGCGGTCAGCCTGACCAAGAAGCTCGCCAAGACGCTGACGATCGCCAAGCGGGCCGACCGGAACGCCAAGCGCGCGATCAAGGGCCTCCAGACGCACGGCCCGGCCGGCCCTCCCGGTGCGGCCGGCGCGGCCGGCCCGGCCGGCGCCCCCGGTGTCAACGGGACGGCCGGCGACAAGGGCGACAAGGGCGACTCCGGCGCGCCGGCCACGCGACTGTGGGCGGTCATCAACGCCAACGGGACCGTTGCCCGCGGGTCCGGCATCGGCGCCGGGACCTTCCGGGAGGACACGGGCATCTACGACGTGTTCTTCAATCGCGACGTGTCCGATTGCGCGTACGTCGGGAGCCTCGGCGGGGCGGATGCCGGCACGCCGCCGGGCGGGACGGTGGGAGCGACGAACCTGTTCGGCGCGCCGAAGGGCCTGTTCGTCATCATCCGCAACAGCGCGGGGTCGAGCGCGAACCTGCCGTTCCACCTGGCAGTGTTCTGCTGAGCCGGCCGGCTCGGGCGACGGGCGCGCGTCCCTGCGCTCGTCGCCGTTACTCGCCGGTGTGAGCCCCGGAAGCGGGACGCACGGCCTTCACGGAGTACTTCGACGGCTCGAGGCTGACCTCGGGGTTGTCGATCTCCTTCAGGCGGTCGATCAGCTTGATCCACTGCTTGGGCTTGAGCACCGCGTTGACCTGCTTGGCGGCCTTGGAGTTGGTGCCGTAGAGCGGCTTCCAACCCACGTGGATGTGGTCATAGTGGTCGCTCATCGCGAGCGCGTTGTCGGCGCCCTCGAAGGTCATCAGCGAGATGATCTGGTCGGGCTTCATCGTGCCCTGCAGGGTGAGCAGGCGCTGGATGGTGAGGTCGGTGATCGAGCCCTTGCCCTGGTGGCCCACGATCGGGATGCCGTTGACCATCGCGATGTCGACGGCGTTGCCCGACGAGTGCTGGGACACGTTGCCCGAGGAGGTCAGGTAGCCGTGGCCGCACTTCATCGACGTGACGGTCGGCTTGAGGCCGGAGGCGGCGAGGAACTCGAGCGTGGCGAGCGCCGCGCGGTCGATCGCGCCGGAGCGGATGTCGCGGGCGCCGCAGGAGTAGATGTCGATGCGGGGGTTGGCGAGCACGTGGCGGCTCAGCGCCTCCTTGCCCATCAGCAGGATCTGACCGAGCGAGGGCCGCTCGGCGTCGTCGCCGAAGAAGGGGTTCTTCCCCTTCGCGCGGTAGATCGCGGTCGACTCGAGCAGCTTCCAGCCGTCGAGGATCGGCTTCGGGTCGACGCGCGGGGCGCCGCGGCCGGCGGGGCGGAGCTCGAAGAGGACGTGCGGGTCCTCGGTCGGCGAGACCTTGCCGATGCGGCCGAGGATCGTGCCGGCGACGATCCGCGAGCCCTTCTTCAGCCGCTTGCTGACGAAGTCGCGGGCGTCGAGGCCGATCGGCGCGGACTCGGACTGGACGAAGGTGGTCCCCCCGAGCTGCGCCCTGCCGCCGGCGGCCATCGCGTTCGGGCGCGAGGGCAGGGCGAACAGCCGCTGCTTGGCCGGCATGGGGGCCGGGAGGATGGAGGCGGTGCTCGTGCGGACGGCGCGCGGCTTGGTGCGGCGGCTGCGCAGGCTGGCGCGCGGCGTCGGCCGCAGGCTGCGGGCGGTGGTCGCCGAGGCGGGGGCGGTCGGCTTGGCGTCGGGGCTCGGCAGCTTGAGCTCGCGGGCGATCTTCGCCTTGGTCGTCTTGCGCGGCTTGGGCGAGGGATAGGTCTTGGGGATGCTGCCGAGGCGCCCGTACGTGTAGGTGTTGCCGTAGGTGTCCTGGAGCTGGATGAACTTGCCGAGCCGCCTGGTCTCACCGGTGCGCACGATGCGGCCGTCGTTGACGGCGATCACGGGCGCGCCGCGGCGGGCGAAGATCTTGATCCCCCGGCGGTCCTGGTTGGCCTCGACGACGTAGGCGGCGTTGGCGCCGACCTTCGTCTTGCGCTTGGTGTCGCGCTTCTTGACCTGGCCGGCGTAGGTCGCCTTGGCGTGGACCGGGAAGCGGCCCTGGGTGAGGCCGGTGAGCGAGCCGACGAAGTTGGAGGGCAGGCCGCCGATCAGGCGGGCGCGCATGAGGACGGAGTCGACGTACCAGTCGGCGTGGTTGTAGGCGAAGATCGCCCTGCGCACGTCGGTCTCGGCGCCGGCGGCGCGCAGGTAGCGCGCGGCGGCGAAGATCGCGTCGACCGGGTTGAAGGGGTCCTTGAGGCCGTCGCGGTTGGCGTCGACGCCGTACCGCGCCCAGGTGTCGGGCATGAACTGCATCCACCCGAGTGCGCCGGCAGAGGAGACGTTGAGGTTGCGGCCGTAGTCGGTCTCGATCTCATTGATGGCGGCCAGCACCTCCCAGCGCACGCCGTACTCGATCCCGGCGGCCTGGTAGACGGGGAGGAGGAAGGGCGGGATGCGGAACTTGTCGATGAAGAAGTTCGGGACGCCGATCGGTGCCGCCCCGGGCGTCGCAAGCGAGTAGTTCGGGTTGGCCGGGGTCGGGGCGCCGCCGGCGCCCACGGTCGGCCGGGGCGTGTCGCCCTTGAGGATGTCGGCCGGAGCCTTCGACTTGAGCAGGTCACACTCTGAAGCTGTGGTCGAGGCCGAGGTATCGGACGTGGAAGAGGCGATCTGCTGGTCGAGGTCGAGCCGCTTGCCGACGGCGCAACCCTGGTCCGTGATCTGGCCCGAACCGGTGCGGCCGTTGTGGCGCTTGCGCTTGGTCGCCGGGGCGGTGGGCGTCGCCGTGGCCGTGGGCGTCAGGCCGGGCGTGGGGTCGGCGGCGACGACGGTCTCCACGGGCGAGGGGAAGGGCGTGGGCGTCGGGTCGGTCTTCTTGAACGGCGTCGAGGAGACGGTCGGCGTCGCCGTCTGCGTCTCGGTCGCGGTCGGCGTCGGGACCTGCGTCGTGGCGGTCGGAGTCGGGGTCTCGTTGTTGACGACGGTCGCCGCCGGCGTCTGCGTGCTCTCAGGGGTCCCGGTCGCGCTGGGCGTAGGGTCCTGAGCCAGGGCGGCGCCGCCGATCACGGCGGCGTAGAGCCCGGCACAGCAGAGGGAGATGGCGAGGAGTTTCTTGATGGGCAAGACGGGGGTTCTTCTTACGCGCGGGGAGCGGCGTACGGAGAGGGCACGACTCCGCTCAACTTCGGCATCGGGCGCTCCCCGCTTGAGTAGAGCGAAGGGGATCCCCAGAAGAGGTGCCCAAGATAATCCTCGACTAGAGCGTTAGATATCGGTCTGATCGCCGTCTTTGCCACCATCGACGGATGCCCGACCCGCCACTCCGCCTCTCCGAACGCGGGGGCGCGCTGCTCGAGGCGGCGGCCGAGCGCTCGCGCACCTCGATGCGCACGCGCTTCGAGCGGCTGGTCGTCGCCTGGCGCTCGCTGCTGCAGACAGCGGCGGCGGCGACCATCGCCTATCTGGTCGCCACCGACCTCGTCGGCCACCAGCGTCCCTTCTTCGCGCCGATCGCCGCGATCATCACCCTGGGCGTCACGGTGGGCCAGCGCCGGCGCCGGGCGGTGGAGCTCGCGCTGGGCGTCGCGGTCGGGATCGCGGTCGCCGACGTGCTCGTCCTGCTCACGGGAACGGGGCCGGGCGCGCTCGCGCTCGTGGTGCTCCTCGCCATGTCGACGGCCCTCTTCCTGGGCAGCGGACAGATCTTCGCCACCCAGGCGGCGGTCTCGGCCGTGCTCGTCGCCGTGCTGCAGCAGCCGGGGCACGAGCTGTCGGGCGCGCGCTTCGTCGACGCGCTCGTGGGCGGGGGCGTCGGGCTGCTCGTCAACTCGCTGCTGCTGCCGGCCGACCCGCTCCAGCTCGTCCGCCGCGCCGCCGAGCCGGTGCTCGACGAGCTCGCGCTGACGCTCGAGAGCATCGCCCAGGCGATCGAGACCCGCGACCAGGAGCAGGCCGAGCGCGCGCTGCTGCGTGCGCGCGACCTCGACGAGCTCGAGGCCCACCTGCTGGAGGCGGTCGCCGTGAGTCGCGAGACCGCCCGCTTCGCGCCCGTGCGCCGGCGCGACCGCGGCCACGTTGACTTCTACGCAGACGCTGCCGCGCAGATCGACCTCGCCATCCGCAACGTCCGCGTGCTGGCCCGCGGCGCGGTTCGCGGGGCGCGCCTGGCGGAGAACCTCCCACGGCCGGTCGCGACCGCGATCCGCGACCTCGCCGAGGCGGTCTCCCACCTGCGCGAGGCGCTCATCGCCCCCGACCGGGCCGGCGCCGTGCGCGAGCCGGCCCTGCGCGCCGCCGCACGCGCGACGCTCGTGCTGCAGGAGACCGGCAACCTGTCGGTGACCGTGGTCGTCGGCCAGGTTCGCTCGACCGCCGTCGACCTGCTGCGCGGCTCGGGGCTCACCTACGAGGAGGCGGCCGACCTCGTGCGCGAGGCGGCCGCGGAGGTCGCGGATTCGGATCTCCCCTGAGCGCCGGCGAACGTCGACGGCGGCTGGGTAGGGAAGTGAGGGAGCGGGACCGTCCCGATACGTCCCCACTGGATTGGTTCTCCCGGCCGTGCGGGGAGTTATCCGTGCAGGAGCGGAGCAACTCCCCAGTCCCCGCCCAAAGTGCATCGAGTTGGGGAGTGATCCGGTCACGCTCCGGACAACCACCCCCCTCCCAGCGCAGTTGCCGTTCGCTCCGCTTTACCGCGGCCGCAGCCCCAGGACCAGCCGGTGCACCGCGTCCGCGACGACGTCGTCGAGCACGGCCCCGTCGAGCAGCCCGGTGTTGACCATCGACGCCAAGCCCTGCAGCGCCGCCCAGGCCACCGTCGCCACGCGCTCCGGCTCGCCCGGGACGACCTCCCCGGCGGCCTGGCCCTCGCCGATCAGCGCGAGCGGGGCCTCGAAGGCGCGGTCGGCCGCGAGGCGGAGGCTCTCGGCCGCGCCGGGGCGGTGCTTGCCGGCGAACATCAGCTCGAGCAGGGCGGCGTGCCGGGTGGCGAACGTGACGTAGGCGCGGGCGAAGGCGAGCAGGCGGGCCTCAAAGCGCTCGCCGGCGGCTTCCATGGCGTCGCGCAGGTCTCGGCCGAGCCGCTCGAAGCCGTCCTCGGCGAGCGCTTCGAGCAGTGCCCGCTTGTCCGGGAAGTGCCGGCGCGGCGCCGCGTGGCTCACGCCCACCTGCCGCGCGAGCTCGCGCAGCGACAGCTCGCCGGGGCCCTGGAGACTCAGCGTCTGCTCGGCGCGCGCCAGCAGGGCCGCCCGCAGGTTGCCGTGGTGATAGGGGCGCGGGCTGACGGCCATGCGACCGATCCTAGCGGTTTGATGTTGGCATTGACAGCATTGTTGTCACTAGCTACATTGACGGGCATGACCTCTTCAAAGTGGACCGCCCAGGATCTTCCCCGGCTCGACGGCCGGACCGTCATCGTCACCGGCGCCAACAGCGGCATCGGCCTTGCCGCCGCCCGCGCGCTGGGCCGCGCCGGAGCGCGCGTCGTACTCGCCGTCCGTGACCCCGCGAGGGGTGAGAGGGCGGCCGCATCGATCGAGGGGGCCACCGAGGTACGCCGGCTCGACCTCGCCGATCTGTCCTCGGTCCGTGCGTTCGCCGACGAGTGGGAGGGCGACCTCGACATCCTGATCAACAACGCCGGGGTGATGGCGATCCCCGAGAAGCGGACCGCCGACGGCTTCGAGATGCAGGTCGGCACCAACCACCTCGGCCACTTCGCGCTGACGAACCTCCTCCTGCCGCACATCGGCGATCGCGTGGTGACCGTCTCGTCCGGCGCCCACCGCATGGGCTCGATCCGGCTCGACGACCTCAACTGGGAGCAGGGCGGCTACAAGCCCTGGCGCGCCTACGGCCAGTCCAAGCTCGCCAACCTGCTGTTCACGACCGAGCTCCAGCGCCGGCTGGCCGGGGCGGGGTCGCAGGTCCGCGCCACCGCCGCCCATCCCGGCTACGCCGCCACGAACCTCCAGAGCCACACGGGCAATGTCCTGCAGCACGCGCTGATGGGGATCGCCAACAAGGTGATCGCCCAGAGCGACGAGATGGGCGCGCTGCCGACGCTCTACGCCGCCACGCAGGACATTCCCGGCGACAGCTACGTCGGCCCCGGCGGCTTCCAGGAGCAGCGCGGGCACCCGAAGCTGGTCGGGCGCAACGGCGCGGCGCAGGACGCCGAGACCGCCAAGGCGCTGTGGACCCTGTCGGAGGAGCTCACGGGCGTGACGTTCCCGCTCACGCCGGCGACGGCCTGAGAGTGAACCTCGACGACCGGGACACCGCCTCCCACGGGGCCAACCGCGAGCGGCGTCGGGGGAGGTGACATGGACGTGGTTGCCGGCCGCGCGCAGTGTCAGCTCGGAGATGCTCGTGTCGGCGATCAGCCGCCCGCGCCCGATCACGAGCACGTGGTCGGCGGTCTCCTCCATCTCGTGCATGAGGTGGCTGGAGACGATGACCGTGCGGCGCTCGGCCGCGAAGCGCTGCAGCAGCGTGCGGATCCAGCGGATGCCCTCCGGGTCGAGGCCGTTCATCGGCTCGTCGAACTAGCTGGTGGCTCGATGGCGCAGGAAGCTCACCGACCCGAGCAGACGACCTCGGTCCTGACCCATCGCACCGGTCTGCAGGACGCGAACATCGCCGGCAACGTCCACGGCGGGCACATCATGAAGCTCTGCGACGATGCGGCGGCGATCGCCGCCGTCCGGCTCGCCGGCGGCCGCGTGGTCACGGCGACGGTGGACGGGATGCGGTTCCGCTCGCCCGTCCACGTCGTCGATCTGATCACGCTGCGGGCGACCGTCAACGCCGTCTGGCGGACGTCGATGGAGGTCGGCGTGCGCGTCGACTCCGAGGACCTGCGCAGCGGCGAGATCAAGCACACGCTCTCGGCCTACTTCATGATGGTGGCCCTCGACGGTGACGAGAAGGCGCTGCCGCTGCCGCCGCTCGACCCGGTGACCGCCGAGGACCAGCGCCGCCACCGCGAGGCGTGCCTGCGCCGCGAGGTCCGGCTCGCCAAGCCCGGCGAGCTGCGGCGCACCACCGGCTGAGCTCAGCCGCGGTAGGCGATGCAGTCGAACTCGGCCTTCGCATCGAACAGCAGCGACGCGCAGCCGACCGCGATCCGCGCCGGCGTCTGGGTGCCGAAGACCTCCAGGTAGGCGTCGTTCATCTCCTCCCACTCGCCGAGGTCGGTCAGGTAGCACGTGACCTTCACGACGTCGGCGAGCGAGGCGCCGCAGCCCCGCAGGATCGTCTCGACGTGCGCGAACGCCTTCCGAGTCTCCGCCGCGATGCCGCCTTCGACGATGCCGGACGCGTCGTCGTCGAGGCCCAGCATCCCGGCCACGTAGATGTGCGGGCCGGCCACGGCGGCGTGGGCGAAGGCCGGGAACTCCGGGATCTCCGGGACGTTGATCCGCTGCCAGCTCGCCATGCTCATCCTCCGGATTGGTGCAGTCCGCCGAACGTACCGGTGACGGGAATCGAGCGCAGCCAGGCCTCGAGCTCGCTCGCCGGCATCGGGCGCGCGAGGAAGTGGCCCTGGATCTCGTCGCAGCCCCAGTCCGCCAGCAGCGTGCAGCCCTCGCGGCTGTCGACCCCCTCGGCGACGACGCGGACGCCGAGCCGGCGCGCCAGGTCGACCAGCGAGCGCACGATCGCCGCGTCGCGCTCGTCGTGGGCGATGCGCCCGACGAACGAGCGGTCGATCTTGAGCACGTCGACGTGCAGTTGCTTGAGGTGCCCGAGGCCGGCGTGGCCCGCGCCGAAGTCGTCGAGCGCCGTGCGCACGCCGATCGCGCGCAGGCCGACGAGCACGTCCACGGTGCGCTCGACGTCGGCCATCACGATGTCCTCGGAGACCTCGATCTCCAGGTGCTCGGCCGGGAAGTCGTGCCGGCGCAGCAGCCGCTCAACCTCCGAGGGGAGGCCGAGGTCGAGCAGGTCGGCGGGACCGAGGTTGACCGCGACGCTGAGGTCGTGCCCGCGCCGGCGCAGTCCGCACATCTCCTCGAGCGCGCGGTCGAGGACGAACGCGGTCAGCGCCCGCGTCAGGCCGCTCTGCTCGACCAGCGGGAGGAAGTGCCCGGGGCCGAGCAGGCCGCGCTCGGGGTGCTCCCAGCGCACGAGCGCCTCGGCGCCGCGCACGGCGCCCGTCTGCAGCTCCGCCTTCGGCTGGTAGTGCAGGACGAGCTGGCCGGCCTCGAGCGCGGCACCGAGCTCCCCGACCAGCGCGAGCCGCTGGCGGCTGTGGGTGTCGCGGCCCGCCAGGTAGACCTCGTGACCGGTGCGCATGCGCTTGGCCTGGTACATCGCGACGTCCGCGCGCTGCAGCAGGCCCATGGCGTCGCGGGCGTGGGCGGGGAAGAGCGCGATCCCGATGCTGGCGTCGATGTGGACGCGGATGCCGCCGACGGCGAACGAGTGCTCGAGCGCGGCGCGGAGCCGCAGCCCGGCGGTGCTCGCCGACGCCTCGTCGCCGGGCTGGAGGACGACCGCGAACTCGTCGCCGCCGAGGCGCGCGAGCGTGTCGTCGTCGCGCAGCAGCTCCTTCAGGCGCGGGCCGATCTGGCGCAGCACCTCGTCCCCCGCGTGGTGGCCCAGGGTGTCGTTGAGCTCCTTGAAGCCGTCGAGGTCGATCAGGAGCAGGGCCAGCTCGCTGTCGCGGGCCGAGGCGGACGCGATCGTCGAGTGCAGCGTGTCGACGAGGTGGCGGCGGTTGGCCAGGCCGGTGAGATCGTCGGTGCGCGCCTGCGAACGGCTGTCGCGGAGGCGCTCGATCACGGTCAATCCGGCGCGCGCCATGCCGGTGAGCACGGTCACCGTCGCGAGCGCGGTCGCGACGCGGTCGATCGCGGCGACCTGCCCGACCGTGAGCAGGGTGAGCGCGGCCGTGGCGAAGACGAGGATGATCGTGAGGACGACCGGGCTGAAGTCGGGCCCCGGCTCGGGCGGCGGCTGGTGCACCCACGCCGCGGCCACCATGGAGAGCGCTGCCGGCAGGGCGAGCCACGGCGCCGTGGCCAGCGCGGCGAGGCCGGCGAGCGCGAGCAGCACGGACCAGCCCGGCCGCCAGCGGCACAGCGCGAAGCCACCCGCCACGCCAGCGGCGCCGACCGCCCCGACCGGGCTCGCTCCGACCGCAACCGCCACGCCCGCGGTGGAGGAGGCACCCATGGCCGCGTCGAGCCACGACAGCCGGTCGACGCGTCCGAAGCGGGCGATGACGAGCAGCGCCACGGCGACCGCGGCGATCCCGCAGGCGGCGATCGCCGTCCACTCCGGCTCACCGCCCAGCTCGCCGGCGGCCGCCGTGGCGAGGGCGAGCGCGAGCGCCAGCCGAGCGCCCCGCGCACGTCCGCGCAGGGCCGCGCCGGCGCATGCGACCGCTCCCGCCAGGAAGAAGGCGCTCGCACTGAATTCCACGAGCATCCAGGGATGTTCCCGCACCGCTGGCCCCAAGGCCAGCGCAGATCAGGTCGCGACCCGAGGCAACCCTGGCTACGATCGCGCCGTGCTCGAGCTCCGGCCGTCCTGTGAGTGCTGCGACCGCGACCTGCCGCCGGAGTCGCCCGACGCGCGGATCTGCACGTACGAGTGCACGTTCTGTGCCGAATGCGTCGAGCACCGGCTGGGAGGCGTGTGCCCGAACTGCGGCGGCGGGTTCGAGCGACGTCCCTTCCGGCCGGCGGCGATGCTGGTCAAGGACCCGGCCTCGACCGTGCGGGTGTTCGCGCCGGAGGGTTGCGGGCGGGGTTGACCCACGGCCGGGCGCGACACGTGGCTTCCGACGAGCTCGACGACGCGGTCGTCGCGACCCTGGCCCTGGCGCTCGCCGACAGCGGGCGGGAGCGCGAAGCCGCGGGGCTCGCGATCGGCGCGCTGGCGCGCCACCTGCCGCGCTACAACCGCTCGATGGCCGCCTACGCGGAGGAGCTCAGCGGCCGATGACGCGCACGATCTCGTGTGCGCGCGCCGGCAGCGGGCCCACCAGCTCGCGTGCCTCGGCGAGCCCGGCGCGCAGCGGTGCGTCGCCGACCTCGACCGGCATCATCGAGTCCTGGATCTCCGCCAGCAGATGCTCGGTCTCCGCGATCGCCTCTGTGGCGGTGTCGACGAAGCTCCGCGCGCCCTGCGAGACCCGACCGGCCACCGAGGGCTCGAACTTCCGCCCCGCCAGACCGTGGCGCTCGGCGAAGCCCGCGTGCGTCCGCTGGGCGCGACCGTAGGCGACCTGGACGGGCCGGAACATCTCCTCCTCGAGCTGGTCGGCGGTGCGCTCGTCGAGCAGCTCGTAGGCGGCGCCGAGCGCCGCCAGCGCCACGCCGATCTCGTCGATCGCGTGCGCGAGGTCGTCGAGCAGCTGGATCCGCGCTTCCTCGGTCGAGTAGGCCATCCAGGTCAGGGTATTCACTCGGGACTCGTCCCTGTCCGCCGCTCCCAGAGCATCCGCTTCTCGCGGAGCGTGAGGAGGCGCCAGGCCTCGGTCGACGGCTCCCAGACAAAGACGTTGACGTCGACGCTGCTGCGGATCGCGCCGAGGAGGGCGAGCGTGCTGCGGGCGCCGGCGTCCGCCGAGAGGACCTCGCGGGTCGAGATGTCGACGACCTTGAAGCGGCGCGGCGCTCTCGGGGCAGTCTCCGGCGGCGGCTTCGGGCGGTGCTTGCGCGGGACGAAGAGCGGCTTGTTCTCCGGCGTCTCGACAACCTTGTCCAGCGGCACCATCTGCGCGCCGGTGCCCTTCGTCTCGGTGTCGAGTACCCAGGTTCTGCCCATGTTCTTACGAAATGTTAGCGGACCTCCGACGGCTGGCACACCGGGCACCAGTACGTCGTGCGGCCGCCGACGGTGGCGCGCTCGAGCGGGGTGCCGTCACGCGGGCACATCCCGCCGCGCTCGCGCGCGGGCATGAAGCGGCCGGTGTGCACGCCGCCGTTGCGGATCGCGTCGCGGACGGCCGCCCGCAGCTCGCGGCGCAGGAGGTCGAGCTCCTGAACCGACAGCTCGCCGGCGACCCGCAGCGGGGAGAGCCGCGCGCGCCACAGCGTCTCGTCGGCGAGCAGGTTGCCGACCCCCGCGATGACGCCCTGGTCGAGCAGCCGCGCCTTCAGCGCCGTCGAGCCGCGGCCGACGCGGTCGCGGAACACGTCGCGGCCGACCTCGGCCGCGTCGGGGCCGACGTGCGAGAAGTCGGGGTCGATCACGGCGCGGCCGAGGCGCCGCTTGTCGCGCAGCGCCATCCGGCCGCCGTCGGCGAACTCGAGCGCGAAGCGGTCCCACCGCCGCGGCGCCTCCTCCTCGTCAACCGCGATCCGACCCGCCATCCCGAGGTGCAGCCCGAGGTCGGGCCCGTCGTCGGTCTCGACCCACAGGAACTTGCCCCGCCGGTGCGCCCTCGTCAGCCGGCGGCCGGTCAGCGCCGCCGCGATCTCGCCCGGCTGGTGCGGGCGGCAGACGTAGGTGTCGCGGTCGTCGACGGCGACGATCTCGCGGCCCAGCACGCGCTCGATCTGCTGCCGCGCGCGCTCGGCCTCGGGAAGCTCGGGCATCCGCTCAGGCTACGAGCTCTCTATGACGATCCGCGCCGAGATCTCGACCGCGCTGTGGCCGCGGCGACAGCGCCACGTCGGCGGCCGGGGCCCGCGGGTGAGCCGGCGGCAGGCCCAGCCCGCGGCCGTGCAGCGCGTCCCGCAGAACCGGCCCCGCCAGCTGCGGCCGACTGACCGCGCGGTCGCGCAGGTCGCGTTGATCGCGGCGAGTGAGTGGCTGAAGTCGAGCTGCCCGCACTCCTCCTGGATCACCAGCTCGATCTCGGATCGTCCGGCAGCGCAGGCCACGCCGGCGAGGTTCCGGAGGCGGCCGCCGTCCACTGGCGTACAGCTCCGCCCGGCGACGCGGCAGGGCCGCAGGTCCAGCGACGCGGTCACGCAGTCGCGGTCAAGCCGCCAGGCGTCGACGACGTGCGTCGCCTCCGTGCAGCCCATCCCGCGCACGAAGACCTCGATGTCGAGCCGGCCCTTGATGAGCTTCTCGCAGGTGCTGTTCTGTTTCGCGCGGCGCACGAGCCGGGCGGAGAACGCGGTCGTCTCCGATGAGCAGTCGCTGCGCGCGATGCCGAAGAAGCGCGAGGTCCCGCTCACCGTCCGGCCGTCGGCGGAGAAGCGGCCCTGCACGACCTGGAAGCGGGTCCGCCAGCGGAAGGAGCGGTCGGGGCGCACCGGCGTGCCGCGGGGCGCGTTCTCGTTGAAGCCGCCGGCCGCCTCGGCCAGGTCGCACGGCGCCGCCACGATCGACTGGGCCGTCAGCGACCGGCCGTCGCCGGCTGTCACGAGGAAGACAGCGCAGCTGCGGTCGCAGGGCACGGCGACCTCCCCCTTGTAGCTCCCGCCCACGGACGCGGCCGAGTCGAAGGCCGCCCCCCGGACGACCTCGTCGAGCTCCAGCGCCTTTCGGGGGTGCTCCGGCCGCAGGCAGCGCGTCGTCGTGCTCTCCGGCAGCCCGCGGCACCGCCAGCCGTCCACGCGACACCCTCGGCAGCCCTTGCGCGCCACCCACGCCCGGCCGACCTGGTGCGCGGTGGCGCAGTCCGTGGTGATCGCGCGCACCGAGACGTCATGGGCATGGATGCGCGGTCCTCCCGCGCACAAGCGCCGGATGACGAGGTCGATCTCGGCGCGCTTGCGCCGGCAGGCGACGCCGGCGATCCGGGAGAGCCGGGCCCCGTCCGCAGGGGCGCAGCGGAAGCCCGCGGCCCGGCATGGCTGCGCGTGGCCGGCCGCGGTGACGCACTGGTCGTGCCACGCGCGCACGACGCGGCGCACGCGGGGGCACTCGGCCCGCCGCGAGAGCACCTCGACGTCGAACCGGGCCGTGCTGAGCGCCTGACAGGGGTCGAGCGCCGGCGGCTCAGCCGCGCCCGCGGTGCCCGCCTGCCCGGCGATCGCACCGAGGACCAGCAGGGCGGTCAGCGCTCGCCGCATCGTGCGACCCTCTCAGGCGCGCTCGCCCGGAGCAACCCCCGGCGGCCGGCTGATATGGAGGCGGGTTTGTCAAGGGGGCGTGTGGTGTCCTCGTCCTTGGTTGGGCGTTGTGGGTCTGTTTGGTCGGGCCGGGGTTCCCGGGGCGGCGCGAGCGGGCTCAGCTGTTCGGCGGCGATGCCAGGCTGATATTCGAGGGCTGGGTACCTCATGACCCTGTGTTCGTCGCGGTCCGCGGTCTAGTACTGCTCCGTTAGGTTCTTGAAGGGGGTGGGAGCGCGGGCTTGAAGTAGT
>JBDTMF010000114.1:0-13568 GCA_039934455.1 Solirubrobacteraceae bacterium | reverse complement strand
CGGACGCGGGAATGGCCCGGGTCGCGGCCGGCGCGGCGCCGGCGCGGCGCGAGCCGTGGGACCGCTTGCGCTTCGCGCGGCGGTGGATCGTCTCGCGGACGATCTCCGTCCGGACCTCGGGGGCCGGCGCGACCCGGCTCGAGACCGGGGCGGCGGCGGGCTGCGGCGTCCCGCCCGTGGCGAGCGCGACGGTGGCGAGCACGCCGAGGGCGAGCACGGTCACCGCGGCGGCGATGTGGTTACGTGATGGCTTCATGGCGGGCAGCATCGTCACCACCCGGCCAAGCGCCCTCCAAAGCCGGGTTAAGCCTGGGCAAAGCCGCGCGTCGCTGATCTAGATTGCGGCGATGGCGATCCCCGAGCGGCCGCGGATCCTGTTCGTCGAGGACGAGCGCTCGATCTCGGAGCCGTTCTCGAAGGCTCTGGCCCGCGAGGGCTTCGAGGCCCACGTCGCCGCGACCGCGGCGCTCGCGCTCGCGCTGGCCGACAGCCTCGACCCCGACCTGATCCTGCTCGACCTGCACCTGCCCGACGGCGACGGCCGCGACGTCTGCCGCGCGATCCGCGCCCGCTCGGGCGTCCCGATCATCATCCTGACCGCCCGCGGCACCGAGACCGACCGCATCGTCGGCCTCGAGCTCGGCGCCGACGACTACGTGGTCAAGCCGTTCAGCGGCGCGGAGGTGATCGCCCGCATCCGCGCGGTCCTGCGCCGTGCCGCGCCGGCGGCCGCCACGACGGCCGAGCCGGCCGAGCCGCCGATCTCGATCGACGAGCTGCACGTCGACCTCGCCGGCCGTCGCGCCACGCTCGGCGATCAGGAGCTGGCGCTCTCCCGCAAGGAGTTCGACCTGCTGGCCGAGCTCGTCCGCCACGCCGGCCGCGTCGTCACCCGCGAGGCGCTGATGGATCGCGTGTGGGACGAGAACTGGTTCGGCTCGACGAAGACGCTCGACGTGCACGTGCGCTGGCTCCGCGGCAAGCTCGGCGAGACGGCCGAGAACGCGCACTACCTCCAGACCGTCCGCGGTGTCGGCTTCCGCTTCCGCGGCCCCGAGGAGCCGACGTAAGCCTCCGCAGCCGCCTCCTCCTGGCGCTCGCCTACGTCCTGTTGCTGGCGATCGTCGCGCTCGAGGTGCCCCTCGCGCTCAACCTGCGCGACCGCGTCGATGCCGAGGTCCGCTCGCAGGCGCGCAGCCAGGCCGAGGTCGCCGCGGCCACCTCGGCCGGCCAGCTGCGCCGCCCCGGCGAGCTGCGGCGCATCGTCACGACGGTGGCCCAGACCGCCCGCGGGCGGGTCGTGATCGTCGACGCGCGCGGGCGGCTGATCGCCGACTCGGCCGCCGAGGACGTCCTCGGCGACGACTACTCGACGCGCCCCGAGATCGCCGCCGCGCTGCGCGGCCGGACGTTCCAGGAGCAGCGCCGCTCGAACACGCTCGGCGAGACGATCCTGGCCACCGCCCTTCCCGTGCTCGCGCGCGGCAGGCCAGAGGGCGCGGTCCGCGTCACGCAGAGCGTCGAAGCCGTCACGCGCGCCACGCGCTCCTCGATCGTCGGCCTGATCGCCATCGGCGGCGTCGTGCTGCTGCTCGGGCTCGCGGCCGGGGCGCTGATCGCGCGCCAGATCGCCGGCCCGCTGCGGCGCCTCGACACGGCCGCCGAGCGCGTCAGCGAGGGCGACCTCAGCGCCCGCGCGACGGTCGAGGGATCCAAGGAGCAGCGCTCGCTCGCCACCACCTTCAACCAGATGACGGCGCGGCTGGAACGGCTGGTCGCCGGGCAGCGCGAGTTCGTCGCCGATGCCTCCCACCAGCTGCGCACGCCCCTGAGCGGCCTGCGCCTGCGCCTCGAGGAGGCGCGCGCGGCGGCGGGCGACCGCGAGGTGGAGGCCGAGATCGACGGCGCGCTCGCCGAGGTCGACCGTCTCGCGGCGATGGTCACCGAGCTGCTGGTGCTCTCCCAGGCCGGCGAGGCCGACGCCCCGGCCGAGCCGGTCGACCTCGCCGATGGCGCCCGCCGCGCCGCCGCCCGCTTCGACGACCGCGTCAGCACGGTGAGCGGCGCGCCCAGCCCGCCGGTCCACTGCGCGCCCGCCGACCTCGACCGCACGCTCGACGCGCTCATCGAGAACGGCCTGCACTACGGCGGCGGCAGCGTCACGCTCGTCCCGCGCCTCGGCGCCGTCGACGTGCTCGACGAGGGCCCGGGCATCGACCCGGCCGAGCTCGAGCAGGTCTTCGAGCGCTTCCACCGCGGCCGGGCGGGCCGCGCCGGACCTCCCGGCACCGGCCTCGGCCTGCCGATCGCGCGCGAGCTGATGCGGCGCTGGGATGGGGACGTGCGTCTCGTCAACCGCGACGGCGGGGGCGCCGCGGCGACGATCGAGCTGCCGTTGGACGGGGCTTAACCCGCCGCGGGCTACCGTCGTCCCATGCAACGCGTCCTCTGGGTTCTCGGCGCACTGGCGGGGGTCATCCTCGCCGCCGGCGTCAGCTATGCCGCGAGCTCGCTCTCCACGCAGCGGGTCGGGCTCTCAGCCGAGCCGCCGAGCGCGGGCGCGCAGCTCGCGCCCGCGGCGCGGGCAACGCAGACCCCGGTGCCGCGCCCGAAGCGCACGCCCAAGCGGCGCCCACGGCGCCACCCCAAGCCCACGGCGACGCCGCGGCCCGTCCCGACCGCCGCGCCCACCACCGTGCCCGTCCCGACCGCCGCGCCAACGGTCGCGCGCACCGCGGCACCGACGCCCACGACCGACGACCACGGCGGCGAGGGCGGGGACGACAGCTCCGGTCGCAGAAGGGGGAGCGGTCACGGCAAACCCGACGACTAGGTGGATCGGGCGCTCCGGGTGAGCTATTATCTCAGTCCCCTCGACTGAGATTTTTATGCAACTGGATCGCTTCACCACCAAGTCCCGCCAGGCCCTCGAGGCTGCCACCTCGCTGGCTGCCGCGCGCAACCACACCGAGACCACGCCCGAGCACCTGCTCGCCGTCCTGCTCGAGCAGGAGGACGGCATCGTCGTGCCCGTGCTGAACAAGCTCGGCGCCCGCCCGGAGGCCATCCGCGCCGACGTCAACCAGGCGCTCGAGCAGCTGCCCACCATCCAGGGCGCGGCCACCGAGCCCACCGTCTCGCGCGAGCTGATCGCCGTGCTGCGCGCCGCCGAGCGCGAGCTCGCCCAGTTCAGCGACGAATACGTCTCGACCGAGCACCTCCTGCTCTCGCTCGCCGCCCACGGCTCCGCCGCCGGCGAGGCGCTCCGCCGCAACGGCGCCCGCAAGGAGGACGTCGTTCCCGCCATCGAGGCCGTCCGCGGTCCGCACCGCGTGACCGACGAGAACCCCGAGGACAAGTACCAGTCGCTCGAGAAGTTCGGCCGCGACCTCACGCGCGCCGCCGAGGAGGGCGAACTCGACCCAGTCATCGGCCGCGACGACGAGATCCGCCGCGTGATCCAGGTCCTCTCCCGCCGCACGAAGAACAACCCCGTGCTGATCGGCGAGCCCGGCGTCGGCAAGACCGCGATCGCCGAGGGCCTCGCCCAGCGCATCATCGCCGGGGACGTCCCCGAGCAGCTTCGTGACCGCCGCGTGGTCTCGCTCGACATCGGCTCGCTGGTCGCCGGCTCCAAGTACCGCGGCGAGTTCGAGGAGCGCCTGAAGGCGGTCCTCAAGGAGATCGCGGACGCGAAGGGCCAGATCATCCTGTTCATGGACGAGCTGCACACGATCGTGGGCGCCGGGGCCGCGCAGGGCGCGGTCGACGCCGCCAACCTCCTCAAGCCGATGCTCGCGCGCGGTGAGCTGCGCGCCGTCGGCGCGACCACGCTCGACGAGTACAAGAAGCACATCGAGAAGGACCCCGCGCTCGAGCGCCGCTTCCAGCCGATCTACGTCGGCGAGCCGTCCGTCGAGGACACGATCGCGATCCTGCGCGGGCTCAAGGAGCGCTACGAGGCCCACCACCACGTCCGCATCACCGACGCCGCGCTGATCGCCGCCGCGATGCTCAGCCACCGCTACATCGCCGACCGCTTCCTCCCCGACAAGGCGATCGACCTGGTCGACGAGTCCGCCTCGCGGATCTCGATCGAGCTGTCCTCCGTCCCGACCGAGATCGACGAGGTCGAGCGGCGCATCAAGCAGCTCGAGATCGAGCACGTCGCCGTCGCCAAGGACGACACCGCGACCGACCGCCGCGCCGAGATCGAGCGCTCGCTCGCCGAGCTGCGCGAGCAGTCCTCGGGCATGCGCGCCCAGTGGGAGCGCGAGAAGGAGCAGGCCCAGGGCCTCGGCAAGCTGACCGAGCGCCTCGACCAGGCCCGCTCGGAGCTCGAGCGCGCCGAGCGCGAGGTCGACTACCAGCGCGCGGCCGAGCTGCGCCACGGCGAGATCCCCGAGCTCGAGCGCAAGCTCGCCGAGGTCGACTCGCGCGAGGTCGCCGACGCGGAGCCCGCGGTCTACCTGCGCGAGCACGTCGACGCCGATGACGTCGCCGAGGTCGTGGCGAAGTGGACCGGCATCCCGGTCTCCCGCCTGATGGAGGCCGAGATGGCGAAGCTGCTGAAGATGGAGGACCGCCTCCACCAGCGCGTCGTCGGCCAGCAGGAGGCCGTCGAGGCCGTGTCGAACGCCCTGCGGCGCTCACGCGCCGGCCTCAGCGACCCCGACCGGCCGATCGGCACCTTCCTCTTCCTCGGGCCCACCGGCGTCGGCAAGACCGAGCTGGCGCGCGCGCTCGCCGAGTACATGTTCGACTCGCAGGACGCGATGATCCGCATCGACATGTCGGAGTACATGGAGAAGCACTCCGTGGCCCGGCTCGTCGGCGCGCCCCCCGGCTACGTCGGCTACGAGGAGGGCGGCCAGCTCACCGAGGCCGTCCGCCGCCGTCCCTACGCCGTCGTCCTGCTCGACGAGATCGAGAAGGCCCACGCCGACGTCTTCAACATCCTGCTGCAGGTGATGGACGACGGCCGCCTCACCGACGGCCAGGGCCGCACGGTTGACTTCCGCAACTCCGTGCTGATCATGACCTCGAACATTCCGGGCGGCCGCAACGGCGCCGAGGCGACGTTCAAGCCCGAGTTCATCAACCGGCTCGACGACATCATCGAGTTCGACTCGCTCACCGAGGAGCAGCTGCGCCACATCGTCGACATCCAGGTCGCCCGGCTGATCGCCCGGGTGGCCGAGCGCGGCGTCTCCGTCGAGCTCTCCGACGCCGCGCGGGACCAGCTCGGCAAGCTCGGCTACGACCCGGTGTACGGTGCCCGGCCGCTCAAGCGGGTGATCCAGCGCCACCTCGTCGACCCGCTGGCGCGCAGCCTGCTGCAAGGCGACTTCGCCGCCGGCGACCACGTCCGCGTCGACTTCTCCGACGGCGAGCTCACGTTCGCCGTCGGCGAGCCGCTCAGCGCGAGCGCTTGAACACGCGCTGGACGCGGATGATCACCTTGATCGCTCCGCGCTCCGGCGAGCGGCGGTACTTCTTCTCCTGATCGATCTGCAGGGTCCACTGGCCCAGGCGCGGGTTGCGGATCGGGATCTGCCTGTGCTTGGCGCTGAACGTCCCGCAGGGCGCCTTCGGGTGCTTGGACAGCTTGACCGTCTTGCGCACCTTGCCGCCGAACAGGTAGTGGCCGTAGACCGTCCCGGCCTGCGTGAACCCGCGCCCGCGGAAGCGCACCTTGCTCGACGGAGCGGCCGTGGAGGGCCTGATGCTGAGGTCGAAGGCGGTCACGTTCGAGAGTGCGTCGATCGTGTTGGCGGGGTTCGCCCGGTCGGTGGCGGTCAGCGTGAACGCCTTCTGGCCCTTGCGCCGGTAGGGCGCGTCGAGCGCCTGGGTGGGGAGGTTGCCCGCCGGGTCGGCCTGGACGGTCCGCTGGACCGCGCCGTCGACCGCGATGTCGACGAGCCCGCCGGGCGTGAAGCCGCTGCCGCCGAACTGGACCGGCTCGCGCCGGATCACGTCGCTCACCTCGTCGGTCGAGGTCACATAACAGCCCTTGAGCGGGGTCAGGGCAGCCGCGTGCGCCGCGCCCGGGAGCAGGAGCAGGGCGGCCACGGCGGGGCCGAGGAGGCGGGTGAGCATGCGCGAAGTATCCACTGAGAGGCGCCAACACCGGGCGGGCTTGAAAGGATCGGGTAGAACGCCCCGGCGAACCCACTGAGGAGAACCCGTGCCGACCTGGATCATGCTCTCAACGCTCACGCCCGAAGGCGTGCAGACCGTCCGCAACAACCCCGCCCGCATCCGCGAGGTCAACCACGAGATCGAGCAGCTGGGGGCGACCGTCAAGGCGCAGTGGGCGACGCTCGGCCACTTCGACTTCATCAACGTCGTCGAGGCGCCGGACGAGAAGACGATGGCCCGCGTCTCGCTCGAGCTGGGCTCGCGCGGCACGGCGCACTACGAGTCGCTGGCGGCGATCCCGATCGACGACTTCATCGCGTCGCTCTGAGCTCCGCCGAGCCCATCCGGGTCCTCGTCGTCGGCGGGGGCGGCCGCGAGCACGCGCTGATCCGCGCGCTGGCGCGCTCGCCGCAGCGCCCCGAGCTGCTGTGCGTGCCCGGCAACGCCGGGATCCGCGCGGAGGCCGAGGCGCTCGACGCCGACGTCGGCGATCCCGACTCGGTGACCGATGCGGCGATCGACGCGGGCGTGGACCTCGTCGTGGTGGGCCCGGAGGCGCCGCTCGTCGGCGGGCTCACCGACGCCCTGCGCGCCGCGGCCGTGCCGTGCTTCGGCCCCGTGCGCGAGGCGGCGCGGCTGGAGGGCTCGAAGCTCTTCGCGAAGGAGATGATGGAGGCGGCGGGCGTGCCGACCGCCCGCCACCGGGTCGTCCGGACCGTCGCCGAGGGGCTCGAGGCGATCGACTCCTACCCCGGGGTGATCAAAGCCGACGGGCTGGCCGCCGGCAAGGGCGTCGTGATCGCGGAGGACGTGGGGGAGGCGCACGCGGCGCTGGTCGCGATGCTCGAGGAGCGGCGCTTCGGCGACCACCCGGTGCTCGTCGAGGAGCTGCTGGTGGGCGACGAGCTGTCCGTGCTCGCGCTGTGCGACGGCGAGCGCGCGCTCCCGCTCGCGCCCGCGCGCGACTTCAAGCGCATCGGCGACGGCGACACCGGGCCCAACACGGGCGGCATGGGCGCGTTCTCGCCGGTCGCGGAGATCGGCCCTGAGCTGCTCGAGGAGATCGTCGCGACCGTGCACCAGCCGGTCCTCGACGAGATGCGCAACCGCGGCAACCCGTTCCAGGGCGTGCTCTACGCCGGGCTCATGCTCACCGCCGACGGACCGCGCGTGCTGGAGTTCAACGTACGCTTCGGCGACCCCGAGACGCAGGTCGTGCTGCCGCGCCTGCGCTCGGACCTGCTCGACCTGCTGCTGCGCGCGACGCGGCCCGGCGGGCTCGCCGGGGTCGAGCTCGAGTGGGACGAGCGCGCCGCGGTCGCGGTCGTGCTCGCGTCCGGCGGCTACCCCGGATCGTCCTCCTCCGGCGACGTCATCCGCGGCCTGGACCGGGTCCCGCCGGGGGTCGAGGTGACCCACGCGGGGACCGCCGAGGCCGGCGGCGCGATCGTCACCGCGGGCGGCCGCGTGCTCAACGTGACAGCGCTCGGCCCGGACGTCGCTGCCGCCCGGGACGCCGCGTATGCTGCCGCCGACATGATCGAGTTCGAGGGCCGCCGGCTCCGCCGGGACATCGCGCTGCACGCGGCGGGCGCATGAGCGAGCAGCCGTCCACGCCCGAGGTCCAGACCCAGACCGCGGTCGAGAGCGAGTTCGCGGGCATGGAGGTCGACGCCCCGCGCGTCGGCATCGTCATGGGCTCCAAGAGCGACATGCCCGCGATGGAGGCGGCGGCCAGGGAGCTCGATGGCCGCGGCATCGGTCACGAGGTGCGCGTGATGTCCGCCCATCGCGATCCGGACACGGTCGCGGACTACGCCAAGAACGCGAAGATGCGCGGCCTGCGCGTGATCATCGCCGGCGCGGGCCTGTCAGCCGCGCTCCCGGGCGTCGTCGCCGCCCACACCGAGCTGCCGGTCATCGGCGTGCCGCTGACGTCGTCCAAGTCGATCGCGGGCGGCCTCGACGCCCTGCTCTCGATCGTCCAGATGCCGCCCGGCGTCCCGGTGGCGTGCGTGGGCGTGGACAGCGCGAAGAACGCCGCGGTGCTCGCGGCGCGCATACTGAACGCGTGATCTCCCGCTACACGCGGCCCGAGCTCGGCGCGGTCTGGACGGACGAGGCGCGGATGACGGCGTGGCGGGACGTCGAGGTCGCCGCCGCGGACGCGCTCGAAGAAGGGCCGACGCCGCAGGACCTCGAGGCGATCCGCGCCGCCACCTTCACCGTCGAGGCGGTCGCGGAGCGCGAGGCGGTCACCGACCACGACGTCGCCGCCTTCGTCGACGTGCTGTCGGCCTCCGCCGGGCCCGCCGGGCGCTGGATCCATTACGGCCTGACCTCCTCCGACGTGCTCGACACCGCGCTCGCGCTGCAGCTGCGGCGGGCGGGCGTTCCGATCCTGGCGGGCGCGCGCGAGCTCGCGACCGCGCTGGCCGAGCGGGCGCGGGAGTTCGGGGACACGTTGTGCGTCGGGCGCACCCACGGCGTGCACGCCGAGCCGACCACGTTCGGGCTCAAGCTGGCGGGCTTCGCGTTCGAGGCCCATCGCAACGCCGAGCGGCTCGAGCGCGCGTTCGACCAGGCCGCCGTCGGCGCGATCTCGGGCGCGGTCGGGACCTACTCCGCACACGACCCGGCCTACGAGGCGCGGGTGCTCGAGCGGCTCGACCTGCGGGCCGAGGACGTCTCGACCCAGGTCGTCCCGCGCGACCGCCACGCCGAGCTGCTGCAGGCGATCGCGCTCGCCGGCGCCGGCCTCGAGCGCTTCGCGACCGAGATCCGCCACCTCCAGCGCACCGAGGTGCGCGAGGTCGAGGAGCCGTTCCGCGCCGGCCAGAAGGGCTCGAGCGCGATGCCGCACAAGCGCAACCCGATCACCACCGAGCGCATCACCGGGCTCGCGCGCGTGCTGCGCGGCTATGCACAGGCGGCGACGGAGAACGTCGCGCTGTGGCACGAGCGCGACATCTCGCACTCGGGTGCCGAGCGCGTGATCCTGCCCGACGCGACGATCCTCATCCACTACATGCAGCACCTGGCTCTGCAGGTCGTGCGCGGGATGACGGTCCACCCCGACCGGATGGCCCGCAACCTCGACCTCACCTGCGGCGCGCTGTTCTCGCAGACCGTGCTGCTGGCGCTCGTCGAGCGCGGGATGGCGCGCGACGACGCCTACCGCATCGTCCAGGAGGCGGCCCAGCGCGCGTGGGATACGCAGACGCCGCTGCGCGAGCTGCTGGCCGGCGAGCCCGCGGCCGCCGGGCTCGACCTCGTCGCGCTGTTCGACTACGGCCGCTTCACGCGTCACATCCCCGAGGTGCTGGCCCGCCTCGACACGATCATGGCACCCGCATGAGCGAGCCGATCCTCCTGCGCGCGGCCCCCGGGTCCTCCGCCGACCTCTTCCACGCCGTCCCGCTCGACATCCTCGACCCGTTCCTCTACGCGGAGGTCGACGACCGCCGCTTCGCCGTCAACAGCGTGCTCGAGCGCGGCCGGATCGAGGCGCTCGGGCTCGGCATCGAGGTGCTCGACCCGTTCGAGCTCGGGATGGACGAGCTGCTCAATGCGGGCGTCGGCTTCCTCGAGGCCGAGATCGAGGCCGAACTGCGCGCCTGCCGTCAGATCGGCCTGGAGCACGCGATCGTGCCGTCCGACTTCCCACTGGCGTGGGCCGACCGGCTGCGCGAGGCGGGCATGGAGCTGCGGGTCGACGCCGACACCTTCGACCTGCGCCGCCGCGTCAAGACCGGCCTCCAGCTCGCCGGCATCCGGCGCGCCCAGGTCGCCGCCGACGCAGCGATGGCCGCCGCGGCGGGGCTGCTGCGGGATGTCCCGGCCGGCCTGACCTGCGAGGCGGTGCGCGAGGAGATGCAGCGCGTATGCGTCGAGCACGACGCCGAGCTGCCCGAGACAGCCATCGTCGCGCGCGGGGAGCAATCGGCCGTCGGCCACGAGGAGGGCTCGGGGCCGATCGGCCGCGGCGAGACCGTCCTGATCGACATCTGGCCGCGCGACAAGGCCTCGCGCTGCTGGGCCGACATGACGCGCACCTTCGTGGCCGGCGGGGAGGCGCCACCCGCCGAGCTGCAGGAGTACTGGGAGCTCACGCTCGCCTCGCTCGACGCCGTCAAGGCCGCGATCCGCCCCGGCGCGGTCTGCCGCGACCTGCACGGGCTCTCCTGCGAGCCGTTCGAGGCCGCCGGCAAGCCGACGGTGCGCACGAAGGAGCAGGGCACGGCGCTGGCCGAGGGCTACTACCACGGCCTCGGGCATGGCGTCGGCCTCGAGGTCCACGAGCGCCCGAACCTCGGCCGCTCCGACGAGAAGCTGATCGCGGGCGACGTCGTGACGGTCGAGCCGGGCTGCTACCGGCAGGGCTTCGGGGGCGTCCGGCTGGAGGACCTGCTGCTCGTCACCGAGGACGGCTGCGAGGTCCTCACGGACTTTCCGTACGACCTCTCGCCGTAGAGGGCCTTCACTGGGCCGAAACCGGCCGGGACCGTTGCTAGCCTCGCATCCGTGACCTCAACCGCGCCCGACCTTCCCCTTCTCGCCAAGGGCAAGGTCCGCGAGATGTACGACCTCGGGGACGACCTGCTCATGGTCGCCTCCGACCGCATCTCGACCTACGACGTCGTGCATCCGACGCCGATTCCGGACAAGGGCCGCGTGCTGACCGGCCTGTCCGTGCTCTGGTTCGACCTCACGGGAGCGATCGTCCCGAACCACTTCGTCTCCGCCACCGACGGTGTTCCGGAGGACCTGCGCGGCCGCGCGCTGCGCGTGCAGCGGCTGGAGATGCTGCCGGTGGAGTGCGTCGTGCGCGGGTATCTCTCGGGCTCGGGCTGGAAGGACTACCAGCGCACCGGCACGGTCTCGGGCTTGCAGCTGCCGGAGGGCCTGCGCGAGTCCGACCAGCTCCCGGCGCCGCTCTACACGCCGTCGACGAAGGCGGAGGAGGGCCATGACGAGGCGATCGACTTCGAAGCCACCGTCGAGCTCATCGGCGACCGCGCGCTGGCCGAGAAGGTGCGTGACGTGTCGCTGGCGGTCTACGGCGCGATCGCCGACCACGCGCGCGAGCGCGGGGTGATCCTGGCCGACACGAAGTTCGAGTTCGGGCTCGACCCCGCCGGCACGCTCGTGCTCGGTGACGAGGTCTGCACGCCGGATTCCTCGCGCTTCTGGCCCGCCGACGAGTACGAGCCGGGCCGCGGTCAGGCCTCGTTCGACAAGCAGTACGTCCGCGACTGGGCGGCCGGGACCGGCTGGGACAAGGCGCCGCCGGCGCCCGCGATCCCGGACGACGTGGTCGCGCAGACGCGCGAGCGCTACGTGCGCGCCTACGAGCTGCTGGCGGGCGAGCCGTTCTCGGCCTGGTTGGAGCGCGCGAGCGTCAGCGGTGACGAGGCCTCTGGCCGAGGCAGTACGAAGTGAGGGCGCGCGTCCTCATCCGGCCGAAGGCGGGCATCCTGGACCCGCAGGGCCAGACCGTCGAGCGCGCGCTGCCGGCGCTGGGCTTCGAGGGTGTGAGCCATGTCCATGTCGGCCGGCTCGTAGAGCTCGACGTCGAGGACATCTCGCAGTTGGACTCGATGTGTGAGCAACTCCTGACGAACCCCCTCATCGAGGACTACGAGATCCAGTTGCCCACGGGTGAGTCCGCTTCCGAGCCGGTCCCCACGATCCAGTGAAGATCGGTGTCGTCCGCTTTCCCGGCTCGTGCGACGAGGTGGACGCGCTGCAGGCCGCCGAACGCGTCGGTGACGCCGAGCTGCTGTGGTACGCCGATCACGACCTGCGCGGCGCCGACGCGGTCATCATCCCTGGCGGCTTCTCCTACGGCGACTACCTGCGGGTCGGCGCGATCGCGCGCTTCGCGCCCGTGATGGACGAGGTCGAGCGCTTCGCCCGCTCCGGCGGCCCGGTGCTCGGCATCTGCAACGGCTTCCAGGTCCTGTGCGAGGCGGGGCTGCTGCCGGGCGCGCTGTTGCCGAACACGAGCCTGCGGTTCCTCTGCAAGCAGGTGGGCGTGACCGTCGCGAGCGCAGAGACGGCGTGGACGCGCGCGTGCACGCTGGGCGACGGCCTCTCGATCCCGGTCAAGCACACCACCGGCCGCTACTACGCGCCCGAGCCGGTGCTCGACGAGATGGAGGCGCTCGGCCAGGTCACGTTCCGCTACGCCGCCGGGCAGAACCCGAACGGGTCGGCGCGCGACATCGCCGGCGTCTCCAACCAGGCGGGCAACGTCGTCGGGCTGATGCCGCACCCCGAGCACGCGTGCGACCCGCTGACAGGCTCGGAGGACGGCCTCAGGCTGTTCCGCTCCGTCGTGGCCGCCACGGCCGCGCTGGCCGCATGACGGTCGCCACCCGCCACCGCGAGCTCGGGCTCACGGACGACGAGTACGACCTCATCGTCGAGCACATGGAGCGCGAGCCGAACGAGGTCGAGCTTGCCGTCTTCTCGCTGATGTGGTCGGAGCACTGCGCCTACAAGCACTCCAAGCGGCTGCTGCGCTCGCTGCCGGTCGAGGGCGGGAAGCTGCTGCTCGGCCCGGGTGAGAACGCCGGCGCGGTCTCGCTCGGCGGCGGGCTGGCGTGCGCGTTCAAGGTCGAGTCGCACAACCACCCGAGCGCGGTCGAGCCGTTCCAGGGCGCCGCCACCGGCGTCGGCGGGATCCTGCGCGACGTCTTCGCGGTCGGCGCGCGGCCGATCGCGATCCTCGACTCGCTGCGCTTCGGCGAGGTCGAGCACTCCTCGCGCTCGCGCTACCTGCTCGAGCAGGCGGTCGCCGGCATCGGCCACTACGGCAACTCGATCGGAGTGGCCACCGTGGGGGGCGAGATCTACTTCGAGCACGCCTACGAGCAGAACTGCCTCGTCAACGCGATGTGCCTCGGGCTGATCGACGAGAACCGCCTGATGAAGGCGGCGGCGGCGGGCGTCGGCAACGTCGTGCTGCTGTTCGGCGCGCGCACCGGGCGCGACGGGATCGGCGGCGCCTCCGTGCTCGCCTCGGCGGAGCTCGGGGAGCTGGACGCCGCCAAGCGCCCGACCGTGCAGATCGGCGACCCGTTCGAGGAGAAGAAGCTGCTCGAGTGCTCGCTGGAGCTGCTCGACCGCGACCTGCTGGTCGCGCTGCAGGACCTCGGCGCCGCCGGCCTGACCTCCTCCTCGGCCGAGATGGCCTCCAAGGGCGAGGTCGGCATCGACCTCGACGTGCGCAAGGTGCCGCTGCGCGAGGCCGACATGGAGGCGTTCGAGATCATGATCTCGGAGTCCCAGGAGCGGATGCTCTGCGTGGTCGAGCCCGAGCGTGTGGCCGAGGTCGTGGCGGTGTGCGACAAGTGGCTGGTCAACGCCACGGCGATCGGCGAGGTCACCGCGACCCGGCGCCTGCGTGTATTCGACGGCGA
>JBDTMF010000113.1:0-13582 GCA_039934455.1 Solirubrobacteraceae bacterium | reverse complement strand
GGCGAGTTGATCGAGCGCTACCGCGGCGCGCTGCCGTTCGCGTTCACGGAGTACCAGGAGCGCGCGATCGCCGAGCTCGACCACGACCTCGCCCGCAGCGTGCCGATGCAGCGCCTGCTGCAGGGCGACGTCGGCTCGGGCAAGACCGTCGTCGCGCTCTACGCGCTGCTGCGCGCGGTCGAGCAGGGCGCGCAGGCCGCGCTGATGGCGCCGACCGAGACGCTCGCCGAGCAGCACTTCCAGACATTGCAGCGCCTGATGCCCGGCGAGCTCGTGCAGGCCGCGCTGCTGACCGGCTCGACGCCGGCCGCGCGGCGCACGGACCTCCTCGGCAAGCTCGCCACCGGCGAGCTGCGCCTGCTCGTCGGCACCCACGCGCTGATCGAGCAGGCAGTCGAGTTCGAGCGCCTCGCGGTCGTGGTCGTCGACGAGCAGCATCGTTTCGGCGTCAACCAGCGCCGCGCGCTCGACCGCAAGGCGCCGGCCTCGCTGTCGCCGCACGTGCTGCACATGACCGCGACGCCGATCCCGCGCACGCTCGCGCTGACCGCCTACGGCGACCTCGACGTCACCATGCTGCGCGAGCTGCCCGCGGGCCGGCGCCCGATCGACACCTTCGTGGCCTCCAGTGAGCGCGAGCGCGAGCGGGCGTACGAGCGCATCCGCGAGGAGCTGCGCGCGGGCCGGCAGGCGTTCGTGGTCTGCCCGCTGGT
The DNA here is from genome assembly GCA_039934455.1 of Solirubrobacteraceae bacterium. Taxonomy (GTDB): domain Bacteria; phylum Actinomycetota; class Thermoleophilia; order Solirubrobacterales; family Solirubrobacteraceae; genus DASQFQ01. Next base: position 12,869 of record JBDTMF010000113.1, on the reverse strand, counting down.
GGAGGAGTCCGAGGCGCTGCAGGCGCGCGCGGCGACCGCGGAGTTCGAGCGCCTCCAGAAGACGGAGCTGCGCGACTTTCGCGTCGTGCTCCTGCACGGGCAGAAGCGGCCGCGCGAGAAGCAGGAGGCGATGGCGGCCTTCGCCGGCGGCGGCGCCGACGTGCTCGTGGCGACGACGGTGATCGAGGTCGGCATCGACGTCCCCAACGCGAGCGTGATGCTGGTCGAGAACGCGGAGCGCTACGGGATCTCGCAGCTGCACCAGCTGCGTGGGCGCATCGGCCGCGGTGAGCACGCGTCGGTGTGCGTGCTGTTCGGCCCCAAGGAGTCGCCGCGGCTGCGCGCGCTCGCCGAGCACCGCGACGGCTTCAAGCTCGCCGAGATCGACCTCGAGCTGCGCGGCGAGGGCGAGATGCTCGGCACCCGCCAGTCCGGACTCGCACAATTCAAGATCGCGCGCCTGCCGGAGGACGCGGAGCTGCTCGAGCGGGCGCGGATGCGAGCGCGCGCGGTGCTCGACGCCGACCCGGAGCTGCGGCGGCCCGAGCATGTGCTGCTCGAGGACGCGGTGCGCGCCGTCTACGGGGCGGAGGCGCTCGAGCCCATTCCCGCGTAAGTGGGCCTTTGGCGGATACGCTCGCCCGCATGTCCCAATCGACCTCCCGCCGCGCCGCCGCGCTGGTGCTCACGGCGCTGTGCGCCGCTGCCGCGCTTCCAGCCGCCGCCTCCGCCAAAGCTCAGGATCTGAAGGTCATGACGCGCAACGTCTACCTCGGCGCCGACCTGATCCCGCTCGCCGCCGCGCCCAACCAGCCTGCGTTCGAGCAGGCCGCCGCCCAGCGCTTCCAGACCGTCGTGGCGAACGACTTCCCAGCCCGAGCCAAGGCGCTGGCGGCCGAGATCCGCAAGGCCAAGCCCGACCTCGTCGGCGTCCAGGAGGCGACGATCTGGCGCCGCGGCGCCGACGGCGTCAAGGACGGCCCGGTCACGCCCGCGACCCAGGTCATCTACGACTCCAGCCAGGAGCTGCAGAAGGCGCTGAAGGCAGCCGGGTCTCCCTACCGGGAGATCGTCGGCCGCGACTGGTTCGACTTCGAGGCGCCGACCGCCCTGGGCTACGACGTCCGGGTCACCCAGCGCAACGTGATCCTCGTCCGCAAGGGCTCCAAGGTGAAGGTCCGCAAGACGTTCAGCGGCCGGTTCACCCACCACTTCGACCCGCCGACGCCGGTCGGCGTCGCGCACCAGCTGCGCGGCTGGGTCGGCCTCGACGGCACGCTGGCGAAGAAGAAGTTCCGCTTCGTGTCCACCCACCTCGAGGCCTACAGCGACGCGATCGCCAACCAGCAGATGCGCCAGCTGCTCTCCAAGCGCGGCCCGCTCGGGGCGAAGAAGCGACACTCGATCCTCGTCGGCGACTACAACTCGGCGCCGGGCGCCAACGCCAACGACCGCGGCACGACGCGCAAGGACAACGCGTACGACTCGGCGATCAAGGCCGGCTTCCGGAACGGCCTCCCCCGGCGCAAGACGTGCTGCTTCGCCGAGGACCTCCACAGCACCGCCGACCATCTCGAGACGTGGATCGACCACGTGCTGGTGCGCCCCAAGATCAAGGTGCTCAAGTCCGGGATCTCCGGCACCAAGCAGGTCGGCGGCCTCTACCCCTCCGACCACGCGGGCATCAGCGCCACGCTGCGCCTGAAGTGAGGATCGTCGCCGGCCGCTGGGGCGGCCGGCGCCTCACCACGCCGAAGGGCGCGGCCACCCGCCCGACCTCGGACCGCGTGCGCGAGGCGCTGTTCTCGATCCTGGGCGGTTTCGTGCAGGACGCGCGCGTGCTCGACCTCTTCGCGGGGTCGGGCGCGCTCGGGCTCGAGGCGCTGTCGCGCGGCGCCGCGGCGGCGACGTTCGTGGACTCCGCGGCACCCGCGGTGGCGGCGGTGAAGGGCAACCTCGAGGCGCTCGGCGGCGAGGCCGAGGTGTACCGCGCGGACGCCCTGCGGTTCCTCCGCGCGGCACCGGGGAAGGCTCGGCACTACGATCTTGTCCTTCTCGACCCGCCATATCGCCTGGCCGAGCGCCTCGGGCGCGAGTTGTCGGAGGCGCTGCCGGCCGTGCTGGCGCCCTCCGCGCTCGTGATCTGCGAGAGCGATCACCGGGCGCCGCTTCCTCTCGACCTGCCCCTCAAAGACGAACGCCGCTACGGCGACACCCTCATCCGCATCCATGACTCCCGATAACCGCATCGCCGTCTGTCCCGGGTCCTACGACCCGATCACGAACGGCCACGTCGACGTCATCTCGCGCGCCAGCGTGATGTTCGACGAGCTGATCATCGCGGTCGTCAACGCATCGGTGCGCAAGTCCAAGGGCGTCTTCGAAGTCCAGGAGCGGGTGACGTTCATCGAGAACGCGACGCGGCATCTCGGCAACGTGCGCGTGGACACCTTCGACGTGCTGATCGTCGACTATGCGCGCGACGTCGGGGCCAAGGCGATCGTCAAGGGGCTGCGCGCGATCTCCGACTTCGAATACGAGCTGGAGATGAATCAGCTCAACCGCCACCTGGCCGCCGATGTGGAGTCGGTCTACCTGATGGCATCGCCGCAGTACAGTTTCTTGTCTTCGAGCGGAGTCAAGGAGATCGCCACCTTCGGAGGCGACGTCTCCGCCCTCGTGCCCGAGGAGGTGGCGGTTCGATTGCAGGAAGCTCTCGGCCGCTGACGAAACCAGGAGCGCCCATGGACGTCCTCGTACTCATCGACAAGCTGGACGATCTGGTCCACAACGCCAAGACGGTCCCCATGACGGGGACGGTCCGCGTGGACCAGGAAGAGATCTACGACATTCTCGATCAGATGCGCGCGACGATCCCGGAAGAGATCAAGCAGGCGCGTTGGATCGTGAAGGAGCGCCAGGAGATGCTGGCGGAGGCCAAGCGCGAGGCCGAGCGGATCGTCAAGGAGGCGCGCGAGCGCCAGACGGCGCTCGTGTCGCAGCAGGAGGTCACCAAGCAGGCCGAGCGCCAGGCGGAGGACATCGTCGAGGATGCGCGCGCCCGTGAACGCGAGATCCGGCTCGGCGCGGAGGACTACGCCGACGAGATCCTCAACACGCTCGAGGTCAACCTCTCGAAGTTCATCGCCGCGGTCCAGCGGGGCCGCGAGCGGCTGCAGGGCAAGGACGAGCCGGCCGAAGTCGGCTAGCGCGAACACGGCTGCTCAGGTCGCGTTCATCTGATCCGCCTAGCCTGGGGTGGGTGCGCCCCCCGCTTCCCCTCGTGGCCGCGTGCCTCGTGCTGGCCGGCTGCGGCTCCGGCTCCGGCGGTGCGTCCCACGCCGCCTCGACGCCGCCCGCGACCACGCCGGAGCCCACCGCGGCCGCGACCCCCGGTCCCCGGCTTCGCGCACGCGTCCTCGGGCGCCTGCCCGCGCCGGTCGAGCTGCCGGCGGTCGCGACGCGCGGATCGGCGCTGCTCGCGATCGGCGGGCTCGACACCGGCACCGCCTCGGTGTCGTCGATCGTGCGCGTGCAGGGCGGGAAGGCCCGCGTCGTCGGGCATCTGCCGACGCCGCTGCACGACGCCGCGGCGGCGACCGCCGGGACGACAACGCTGTTCGTCGGCGGCGGCGAGGCGGGCGCGGGCAGCCGCGGCATCCTGCGCATCCTGCCCGGCGGCGGCACGCGCCCGGCGGGCAGCCTGCCGGTCGGGGCATCCGACGCCGCGGCGGCCGCGGTGGGCAACGAGATCTACGTCGTCGGTGGCTACACGGGCACCGTCCCGCTGCGCTCGATCTTCGCGCTCCGCCCGACGGGCTCGGTCCGGGTCGTGGCCGAGATGCCGCGGCCGCTGCGCTACGCCGCGGTGGCCGCGGTCGGCGGCCGCGTGCTGATCGCCGGCGGCACCTCGGGGACGACCGCGCGCCGCGAGGTCCTGAGCTTCGATCCGCGCACGCGCCGGGTGAGCCGGCTCGCGCGGCTTCCGCAGCCGGTCACCCACGCCGCGGGCGCAGCGCTCAACGGGCGCTTCTACGTGCTCGGCGGTCGCGGCGACGCGCTCGGCTCACAGCGCGCGGCGATCCTGGTCGTCGACCCGGGGAGCGGGCGCGTGACGCGCGCGGGCAAGCTGCCCGAGCCGCTGTCGGACCTGAGCGCGGCCTCGTTCCCGGACCGCGTGACCGTCGTCGGCGGGCGCGACCCGCAGGGGCATGCGCGCGACGAGATCTGGTCGCTGACGGCGCGCCCATGAGCCTCCGCCTCGCCGCGCTCGCGGTGGTCGTCCTGCTGCTCGCCGGCTGCGGCGGCGCGGGCAAGCACCGCGCCGCCGCGGCCCCGACCGCCGCGCAGCCACAGGCCGGCCCTGCCGGCTCCGCGCGCGTGGAGGTCCCGCGCGCCGGCCGGATCCCGCTGCTGGTCGATCGCCGCGACGTCTACGCCGCCGAGCGCCCGGGCCGCCTGAGCCCGGTCGTGCGCGGTGAGCCGGCCCGGGTCTACGTCCCGAACTCGGAGTCCGGCACGGTCGACGTGATCTCCCAGCGCAGCTTCAAGGTCGTCGGCCACTTCGCGGTCGGCACGCTGCCCCAGCACGTCACGCCGTCGTGGGACCTCAAGACGCTGTGGGTCACCAACGACGAGGGCAACTCGCTGACGCCGGTCGATCCGCGCACGGGTCATCACGGGCGCGCGCTGCCGGTCGACGATCCCTACAACCTGTACTTCACCGCCGACGGGCGGCGCGCGATCGTGGTCGCCGAGCGCCTCCAGCGCCTCGACTTCCGCTCGCCGCACACGATGGCGATGAAGCACGCGCTGCCCGTGCCCCAGTGCAAGGGCGTCGACCATATGGACTTCACCGCCGACGGGCGCAGGGCGCTCGTCTCGTGCGAGTTCGGTGCGCGGATGATCGTGGTCGACCTGCAGCGCGAGAAGGTCGTGAAGACGATCGTGCTGCGCGCGGGCGCCATGCCGCAGGACGTGAAGCTCTCACCCGACGGCCGGGTCTTCTACGTCGCGGACATGGCGTCCAACGGCGTCTGGCTGATCGACGCCCAGCGCATGCGCCGGCTGCGCCTGCAGCCGACCGGCGCCGGCGCGCACGGCCTCTACCCGAGCCGCGACTCCAAGCGGCTGTTCGTCTCCAACCGGGGAGAGGGCTCGATCAGCGTGATCTCGTTCCGCACCCGGCGGCCGGTGGCGAAGTGGCACCTCCCCGGGGGCGGCAGCCCGGACATGGGCGGGCTGTCGGCGAACGGGCGCATCCTCTGGCTGTCGGGCCGCTACAACGGCGAGGTCTACGCGATCAGCACCCGCTCGGGGAAGCTCCTGCACCGCGTCAAGGTCGGCAGTGGCCCCCACGGCATGGCGGTGTGGCCGCAGCCCGGCCGCTATTCGATCGGGCACACCGGCATCCTGCGCTGAGTTCAAGGCGGTCCTCGCTGCTGTCGATTCCCTTCGGATGCGCGCCGTCCTCTCACTCCTGCTGCTGGCGGTCGCCCTCACGGGCTGCGGCGGCCCCGGCGACGCGCAGGCGGCGAAGCCCGACGTCGACGGCTGCGCCGGCTCGTGGCTACGGCCCGTGCCCGCCAACGAGCCGCAGGTGCACGCGGCGACGCTGTGCCTGCTCAACGCCCAGCGCGCCCACCACGGGGTCGCGCCCCTGACCGAGAACGGCCTGCTCCAGCGGGCCGCCGTGCTGCATTCGCTCGACATGGCCAAGCGCAAGTACTTCGAGCACCGCGACCCGGACGGCCTTCAGCCCGACGCGCGGATCGTGCACCAGGGCTACCCGCCGATCCTCGTCGGCGAGAACCTGGCCTGGGGCGAGCTCGCCGAGAGCACGCCCGCGAACATCGTCGCGCTGTGGATGAAGAGCCCGGGCCACCGGGCCAACGTGCTCGAGACCGGCTATCGCGACATCGGGATCGGCCTCGCATTCGGAGCGCCCGAGCCGCAGGACCAGCCGCGTCAGGCGGCCATATACACCACGACCTTCGGCGCAGGAGGGCGGTAGGCCCCCGACATCCGGCGGCGAGACCCGCTATCCCTGTGCGGGTGCTCGAGGTCATCGACCTGTCGCGCCGGTACGGCGACGTCGTCGCCCTCGACCACCTCTCCTTCACGGTCGAGCCGGGGCAGCTCTTCGGCTTCGTGGGGCCGAACGGCGCCGGCAAGACGACGACGATGCGGATCATCCTCGGCGTGCTCGAGCCCGACGGCGGTGAGGTCCGCTGGCGCGGCCGGCCCGTCGACCTCGAGACGCGCGCCCGCTTCGGCTACATGCCGGAGGAGCGCGGCCTCTACCCGAAGATGCGCGTGCTGGACCAGCTCGCCTACTTCGCCTCGCTGCACGGCCTGCCGCGCGCGGCGGCCTCGGCGGCGGCGGCGGGGTGGCTCGAGCGGCTCGGCATCGCCGACCGCGCGCGCGACCGCGTCGAGTCGCTCTCCCTCGGCAACCAGCAGCGCGTCCAGCTCGGCGCGGCGCTCGTGCACGGACCGGAGCTGCTCGTGCTCGACGAGCCGTTCTCGGGGCTGGACCCGGTCGGCGTGGATGTACTGAGCGGCGTGCTGCGCGGCCTGGCCGGCGACGGCGTGCCGGTCGTGTTCTCCTCGCACCAGCTCGAGCTCGTGGAGCGGTTGTGCGAGTCGGTCGCGATCGTCAAGGACGGGCGGCTCGTGGCCGCCGGTCGGGTCGACGAGCTGCGCGAGCGCGGGACGAGCGGCCCGACCGTGCGGGTCGCCGTGCCCGGCGCCGGCGAGGACTGGCTCACGGGCGTCAGCGGCGCCGAGGTCGTCGACCGCGGGCCCGCGGGCCTGCTCGTCGCGCTGCGCGACGGCGCCGGGCCCGACGCGCTGCTCGACGCCGCGCGCGCGGCCGGCAGCGTCACCCACTTCGCGCTCGAGCGGCCGACGCTGAGCGAGCTGTTCCGCAAGGCGGTGGCGACGTGACCGGGCTGCGGGGCCGGCCCGCGATCGCGCTCGTCGCCCGGCGCGAGATCACCCAGCGCGTCCGCGAGAAGTCGTTCCTCGTCTCGATGGCCGTCACGGTCGTGCTTGTCGTGCTGGTCGCGGTCGTGCCGCCGCTGTTCGGGTTCGGCGGCAGCGCGTCCTACACGATCGGGGTGAGCGATCCCGCCGTGCGGCCGGTGGCGCAGGCGGCCGACCGCGGCGCGAAGGCGTTCGACATCAAGCTGACGATCCGCTCCCTCTCACCCGGCCAGGCCCGCGCCGCGCTGAAGGGCGGGGACGTCGACGCGGTGCTGTCGCGGTCCGGGCTGGCGGCGCAGGAGGAGCCCGACAGCGCGCTCGTCGGGGTCATTCAGACCGCGGCGCGCGAGGTCCGCCAGGCGCAGGCGCTGCGGCGGGCGGGGCTGGGCGACGCGGAGGCGCAGCGCGCGCTGAGCCCGGCGCCGCTGCGCGTCACGACGGCCAAGCCGGTCGATCCCGAGCGCGACCGCAAGGGCACGTTCGCGTTCATCGCCGTGCTCGCGCTCTACACCCAGCTGCTGACCTTCGGCTACCTGCTCGCGAGCGGGGTGGTGGAGGAGAAGGCGTCGCGCGTGGTCGAGGTACTGCTGGCCACGATCCGGCCGCGCGACCTGCTGGCGGGCAAGATCGTCGGGCTCGGGGTGCTCGGCTTCGGCCAGATGATCGTCATCGCGGGGGCCGGGCTGGCGGCGGCGGCCGCGACCGGGGCGCTGCACGTCACCGGCGACATCGTCACCGCCTCCGCGCTGGCGGTCGCGTGGTTCGTGCTCGGCTACGCGCTCTACGCCGGGCTGTTCGCCTGCGCCGGCGCGCTCGTGCCGCGCCAGGAGGAGCTGCAGGCCTCGATGACGCCGCTGACGATGCTGATCCTGATCTCGTTCTTCATCGCCTTTGCCGTGCTCGACAACCCCGACGGCACGCTCGCTCACGTGACGTCGTTCATCCCGTTCAGCGCACCGATCACGATGCCGCCCCGGATCGCGCTCGGCGAGGCGCCGGCCTACGAGATCGTCGCCGCGTTCGTGGTCACCGCCCTCGGCGCCGCGGCGCTGATCCCGCTGGCGGGCCGGATCTACAGCGGCGCGGTCCTGCGGACCGGCTCCGCGGTGAAGCTGCGCGACGCCTGGCGCGCCGCCGGCCGCGCCTAGAACCCGAGCTGGACCTGGCCGGGGATCACCGCGACCGGCTCCGGCGGGCGCGGGTCTGGCTCCTCCGCGACCGGATCGGCCTCGTCCCCGGTCACGTCCGCATCCACCTCGACGGCCTCGTCGTCGCACGCGGTCACGTCCGCATCCACCTCGACGGCCTCGTCCTCCGCGGAGCACTCCGCCGCGGCCGGCGGCTCGGCGACCGGCGCGGCGCCGGCCTCCTCGTCCGGCTCGCTCGCCGCGAGCAGCAGCTCGACCTGGAGGAGCTGGGCGCGGACGGCGATCGCCATCGCGTCGAGGATCTCGGTGCTCTTCCTGATCGAGGTCGTGGCGCCGGTGAGCTGCTGCTTGACGCGCAGCACGTCGCCCATCGCGCCGGTGGCGCGCTCGATCGCCTCGCGGATCGCGGCCGCGTCCACGCCGTCGGCCTCGCCGCGGGCCATCAGCACGCGCGCCCGGGCCAGCTTGAAGGCGACCTCGAGCGAGAGCGTCGACCCGTCCTCGGGATCGAAGCAGACGACGAGCTTGTCGCCGCCGTACTCGCGCAGCTCGTGCATCCGGGCCGGGATCCGCTCCTCGTCGGGGACGACGAGCACGGCGAAGTCGGCGTTGCGCTCGGTGCGCGCACGGTCGAGCTCCTCGACCGCCTTGGGCTTGGACAGCCGCGAGGCCTTGGCCTCGAAGACGATGCGCCCGCGCGCGGGCCCGGTGCAGCCCTCGATGGCGACCACGACGTCGCCGGTCTTGCGCGTGGTGCCCTTGACGTCGCCCACCGCGTCGCAGTCGTCGCCCTGGCGGACGGCGATCTCGTCGAGGACGTCGTAGACGGCCTCCTCGAACGAGCGGCCCTTGGCGGTGCCGCGGTCGGCCTCCTGCGCGACGGCCTCGGCCTTCTCCTTGTCCGAGCGCACTCGCTCGAGCTCGAGCCGCAGGCCCTGGATCGTCTGGTTCATCTCCTGCAGGCGCGTGTTGTGCTGGTCGGAGCTCTGCTTGACGACGGCGAGCGAGGCGCGCTGGTAGATCGCGAGCGGGTTGTCGTCGGAGTCGGCGGTGAACTGCTTGCGCAGGTCCTCGCGGATCTGCACGGCGGCCTCGGCCAGCATCGCCTTCACGCGGTTCTGGACCGCGACCGAGGACTCGTCGCCGAAGTGGCGGGCGAGCGCGCGGCTGACGTGCCCGTGCTCGGGCCCGAACGCCTCGTCGAACTTCTGGTCGAGCCGCTCGGCCACCTTGCGCGAGCGCTCGACGAACTCCGCGTCCAACTGGCGGGCGGACTTCTCGAACTCGGTCTTGACGAACTCGACGTTCGCGCCGGTCTGCTCGCGATGGAGCACGCGCGCGCCGATCTCGATCGCGTCTCCGACGATCCGCGCCGGATCGTCACCCGCCTCCTCGCGCGCCCGCACGAGCTCGACGGCCGTCGGGTCGTCGACCGCGAGCCCGTCGATGAGCACGCGGTTGGCGAGGACGGTGACGCGGGTGTGGCGGAGAGGAGTGGCAGCTTCCATACGGAGAACGTCGCAGGCTATGCCCACGACCTGACAGAACCGCTGCGTAGGACGCGAAAAGCGCTAGGCGGCGGAGCGGCGTGCGACCGCGGAGCGCAGCAGACCGGCGCCGAGGCGCTCGTCCAAGAGGTCTTCCTCTTTGCTCCCGCACGACGTGCAGCCGCAGTTCCCGCCCCCGCAGCGCTGGATCGCGCGCGGGCCGATGGCGCGGGCCACGGCGGCATTGCCGGCCGTGCGCTGGAGGCCCAGGATCGCCTGCCGGACCGAGGCCGCGCTCCGGCGCTCGTTCGGAGCGGCCGCCGGAACGGCGCTCGTAGCCTGCGGTTCGCTGCGCACAGCGGCGGTGGCCATCGCAGGAGCAATCCAACCTCCTCGCGCCGCCCGCGTCAAGTCAATCGCGCACCTCGAAGCGCCGTAGCCCCTCCGGCTCCTCTTCGTCCACGTCGACTCGGTCCACGTCGGCGCTGCCCGGGCCGGAGCGCACGAACCAGACCAGCGCCTCGACGTCGTCGGGCTCGCCCTCGAAGACGGCCTCCACCGAGCCGTCCTTCGCGTTGTGCACCCAGCCGGAGACCCTGCGGGCCTGCGCCTCCTCGCGCGTCGCATCGCGGAACGCGACCCCCTGCACGCGCCCGTGCGCCCTGACCCGTCTGCGGACCGCCGCCATGGCGGTACGGTAGCCCGATGGCGACGGTCGAGGTCCTCGATGCCGACATCACGACGCTCGACGTCGACGCCATCGCCAATGCCGCGAACACGGATCTCGCGCACGGCGGCGGCGTGGCGGGCGCGATCTCCCGCGCCGGCGGGCCGGCGGTCCAGCAGGAATCCGACGCCAAGGCGCCGATCGGCCTCGGCGAGGCGGTCGAGACGAGCGCGGGCGACCTGCCCTCGCGCTGGGTCATCCACGCGGCCACCATGCACCTCGGCGGCCCCACGGACGCGGACATCATCCGCCGCGCCACCGCCGCGACCCTGCAGCTCGCCGACGAGCTCGAGGCCCGCAGCCTCGCGCTCGTCGCGTTCGGCACGGGGGTCGGGCGCTTCCCGCTGGAGGACGCGGCGCGGATCGAGGTGGACGAGGTCCGCCGGCACCTCGCCGGCGACTCGCGGCTCGAGCGCGTGGTGTTCGCCGTCCACGGCGAGACGGCCCGGGCGGCGTTCGAGGCCGCGCTCGCCACGTGAGCGAGCCGCTCGCGGAGGAGCTCGCCGCCGGCGGCGGCGTGACCGCCGCCCCGCAGTCCGCCGCGCGCCTGCGCCAGCTGCTCTCCGACGCGCTGCGCTACGGGACCCAGGAGCTCGGCGGCAAGCGCTCGGGCACGCGCGAGCGCCCGGTGACGGTCGTGCTCGCCGCCGACGGGCAGCGCGCGCTCGCAGCGGTCCCCGTCGGGTCCGAGCTGCACGCCGACGCGGAGGCGATCGGCGAGCGGGCGTGGCTGCTCGTCGCGGCGGTGGCCGGGGCGCTGGTCGACCTGTGCGAGCCCGGGCCGCCCGCCACGCCCGATGATCTCGAGGTGCGCACGGCGGAGGGTGCGGGTGGGCTCGCGCTGATCGGCTACCCCGCGCCCGGGCTCGAGCCCGCCGTCCTCGAGGAGCTTGGGCCGCTCGCGTTCGAGGACCAAGCGGGCGGGATCGACCGGCTGCGGGCGCGGGCGCTCGTCGTCCCCGCCTTCGTGCTCGGCGACGCGCAGGGGCTGCGCGAGCCGCTCGGCGCCGCGCACCCGCTGCGGATCGCCGAGGCGGTCGCGCGGCTCGGAGGGCGCCCCGCCGACCCCGTCTCGGTCGAGGAGCACGACGAGGCCGTGCTCGCGCTGCTGGGCGCCCGCGGCGCCGCCGCGCGCCCGCATGAGGACCCCGATCCGGCCCGCCGCGTCGCGCGCCGGATCCTCCAGCGGCTGGACGGCATGGGCAAGTGGGGCGGCTACCACACGGACTTCGCCCACCTCGCCCGCGGCTTCGCCGGCAACGACCGCCAGCTCGCCTCCGACGTCGGCGAGGCGCTGCTCAGCGCGGGCCTGCTGGCGGAGAAGCCGTCGGTCGGCCAGCGCCACGTCTTCCTCAACCCGCGGCGCGCGGGTGACATCAGGCGGCTGATCGAGACGGGCGAGGAGCCAAGTGGATTGAGCCTCGCCCGAAAGTGAGATATTGGCTTCACAAATGTCCCTTCACGAGCAGGTCTCCAACAGGCTGCACGCGCTCGTCACGCTGACGGAGGCCGGAGTCATCCGGGCTCAGCGTCCCGATCGCCTCCTGCGCACGGCCGTCACGCTCATCCGCTGGGGCGCCACCCCCGCCGCCGGCTATGAGGCGTCCGCCCACCGGTTCCCGGACGAGGTCGGGCTGATCGACGAGCTCGGGCAGCTCACGTTCCGGGAGATCCACGAGCGCACCAACGCGCTCGCGCACGCGCTCGCCGACGACGGAGTCAACGAGGGCGACAACGTCGCGATCATGGCCCGCAACCACCGTGGGTTCGTGGAGGCCGTCGTCGCCTGCTCGAAGCTCGGCGCCCACGCCCTGTTCATGAACACGTCGTTCTCGGGCCCGCAGCTGACCGATGTCTCCGACCGCGAGAAGCCGAAGGCGATCATCTACGACGAGGAGTTCGCCGAGGTCCTGGCCGACGCCGGCCGCCGGCGCAAGCGCTACGTCTCGTGGTCCGAGCCCGAGGTGGAGACGAAGGACGAGACGCTCGAGAGCCTGATCGAGCGCGGCGACGCGGCCGGCGTGATCCCGCCGTCGGAGCCCGGCAAGGCCGTGATCCTCACCTCGGGCACCACCGGGACGCCGAAGGGCGCGTCGCGCAGCCAGCCCAAGTCGCTCGACCCCGCGGCTGCGCTGCTGTCGCGGATCCCGTTGAGAGCGCGCGAGAAGACGATGATCGCCGCGCCGCTGTTCCACGCCTGGGGCTTTGCGCACTTCACGCTCGGCATGGGCCTCGCCTCGACGATCGTGCTCAAGCGCAAGTTCGACGAGGAGGCGACGCTCTCGCTGACCGCGCAGCACGGCTGCAGCGCGCTCGTCGTCGTGCCGGTGATGCTCCAGCGCATCCTCGAGCTCCCCGACGAGGTGCTCGACCGCTACGACCTCTCGGCGGTCAAGGCGGTCCCGGTGTCCGGCTCCGCGCTGCCCGGGAATCTCTCGGACCGCTGGATGGACCACTTCGGCGACAACCTCTACAACCTCTACGGCTCGACCGAGGTGGCGTGGGCCACGATCGCCACGC
>JBDTMF010000112.1:0-14017 GCA_039934455.1 Solirubrobacteraceae bacterium | reverse complement strand
GAGGCGGGTGCGGAGCATGCCCGCCACGTTCGCGGCGCGCCGCCGCCCCGGCAAGAGCCGGGGGACTCAATGTGCGTCGCGCCTAGGTCCTGGGGCGGCGTGGGCCGGGGCCCAGTGGAACGGCGCGGCCGAGGTCGGCGATGAACGTGTCGCGCGTGGTCGCCTCGGGCCGATGCAGGATCTCGATGACGGTGGGAAGGAACATGGCCTCGTGCCGTGAGACGCCCTGTGGCCGCAGGTATTCCACGGGCGTAGACTGGGCGCGCCCGTGAACGTGGGCGACCCTCTGGATCACACGCTGGGGAGCGGGGACTCGATCCCCTCGCTGTTCGCGGGTCGCTACCGGGTCCTGCGGCCGCTGGGGCGCGGCGCCTCCAAGGAGGTGTACCTCGCCCACGACGAGCGGCTCGATCGGCAGGTCGCCCTCGCGCTGCTCACGCGCGGCGCCGGCGCCGCGCGGGTGCGCCGGGAGATGCAGGTCACGGGCCGGCTCGGCGAGCACCCGCACGTGGTCACCGTGCACGACGCGGGCGAGCACGACGGCCTCACCTATCTCGTCCTGCGCCCCGTCGAGGGCGGCTCGCTGGCGGCGCGGGTGGCCGCGGCGCCGGGGAAGCGGCTGCCGCTCGAGGAGGTGCTCCGCATCGGCTGCGAGGTCGCGGACGCGCTCGCCCACGCGCACGCGCACGGCATCGTCCATCGCGACGTCAAGCCGGACAACGTGTGGCTCGACGGCGCTGCGCGCGCCGTGCTCGGCGACTTCGGGGTCGCGCTCGACAGCGGGGACGCGGCCCGCCTGACGGCCGATCGCACGGTGGTCGGCACGCTCGCCTACCTGTCACCGGAGCAGGCGCGCGGCGATCCCGCCACCCCGGCGAGCGATCTCTACGGCCTCGGGGCGACGCTGTACGAGCTCGCCTGCGGCCGGCCGCCCTTCACCGGCGAGACGGCCGACGCGCTGATCGCCCAGCACCTGCACGCGGCGCCGGCGGCGCCGTCGGCCCACGAGCCGGCCGCCGCGCCGCTCGACGGGTTGCTGCTGCGGCTGCTGGCCAAGGACCCGGCGCGGCGCGCAGCGTCCGCGGAGAGCGTGCGCGACGAGCTCACGGCGCTCGCGGAGGGCGGTGCGCCCGTGTCCGTCGGGCGAGGGCTCGTCGGCCGGGCACCGGTGATGACCGCGCTGCGCGCGGCCTGTGACGAGGCGATGGGAGGCGGGCTGCGCGTCGTCGGCCTCGCGGGCGAGGCGGGCATCGGCAAAACCCGGTGCGCGGAGGAGCTGGCCGCGTACGCGCGCGGTCGCGGCGCTCTCGTGGCCTGGGGGGCGTGCGAGGAGGACGAGGGCGCGCCGGCCTACTGGCCGTGGCGGCGCGTCCTGCGAGAGCTGGGCGAGGCGACGGGCGCCGGGGACCTGGGCGAGCTGCTCTCCGCGCCGGCCGCCGGCCCGGAAGCCGACGCGGACGAGGCCCGCTTCGCGCGCTGGGAGGGCGTTGCGCGCTGCCTCGCCGAGTCGGCGGCGCGGCGGCCGCTCGCGCTCGTCCTCGAGGACGTCCACTGGGCCGACCCCTCCTCGCTGGGGCTGCTCGTCCACCTGACCCGCGCCCTGCGCGGCGCGCCGCTGCTCGTGCTGCTCACGCACCGGCCGGCGGATGAGAGGCTGCAGGAGGAGCTCGGGCGGCTCGGGGGCTTCAGCGGTCTCGAGCTCGACGGGCTCGATGCCGGCGAGGTGGCGCAGCTCGCCGAAGCGGTCGGCGGCCGTGCGGTGCCGGCCGCGGCCGCGACGGCGCTGCAGGAGCGCACGCGTGGCAACCCGCTCTACGTCTCCGAGCTCGTCCGCGCGCTGGCGGCCGACGGCCCGGCGGTCCCGAGCGGGCTGCGCACGATCATCGCCCGCCGCGCGGCGACGCTGCCGGACCAGACCCGCGACGCGCTCGAGCTGGCCGCCGTCGCCGGGACGGAGTTCTCGCTGCCGGTCGTCGGGCGGGTCGCGGGCCTGGGGCGGGCCGAGCTGCTAGCGGCCCTCGAGCCGGCGCTGCGCGACGCGGTGCTCGCCGAGGCGGCCGGCGCCCGCTGCCGCTTCTCCCATGCGGTCACGCGCGAGGTCGTCTACGAGGCCCAGCCACTCGCTCGGCGCGCGGAGCGCCATGCGCGGCTGGCGGAGGTCCTCGAGGCGAGGCTGGAGCGCGAGCCCGACCAGCCCGTCGCCGAGATCGCCCACCACGCGGTGATGGCCGGCCGCGGTGGCCTCGACGCGGCCCCTGCGCTGCGCTGGTCGCGCGAGGCCGCGCGCGAGGCGCGGGCGCTGCTCGCCTACGCGGAGGCCGTGTTCCACCTCGACCGGGCGCTCGAGGCGCTCGAGCTGGGCGAGCTGGGCACGGCCGCCGATCGGCTGTCGCTGCTGCTCCAGGCCGCCGCCACCAACGCGGAGGCGGGCGCGCTCGGGGGCGCCCAGCAGCGCTACGAGCAGGCGGCGGCGCTCGCCCGCCGTCTCGGCGATGCGGACGCCCTCGCCCAGGCCGCGCTGGGCTACGCCGAGTTCCAGCACTACGGCGAGGTCGACGCGGCGGCGCTCTCGCTCCTGGAGGAGGCCCGCGAGCGGCTGCCGGACGGAGCGAGCGTCCTGGACGCGCAGGTGCTCGGGCGGCTGGCCGTGCGGCTCGATCCGACGACCGAGCAGCCGCGGCGCGAGTCGCTCCTGGACGAGGCCATCGCGATGGCCCGGGCCGTCGGCGACCCGGCCGCCCTGGCCCGGCTGCTCGCGCTCTCGCCGCTCGTGAACTGGCGCCCGCAGAGCAGCGCGAGGCGGCACGCCGACGCCGCCGAGGTGCTCGCCCTGGCGGCCGCGGGCGCCGACCGCGAGGCGGCGTTGTGGGCGCACATCGTCCTGCACACCGAGCGCTTCGCCGACGGCGACATCGCCGGCGCCGATCGCGAGCTCGCAGCGTACGACCGGGTGGCCGGCGAGCTGCGCCGGCGCTACTACCGCTGGTACGGGAAGGTGCTGCACGCGAGCCGTGCGAGCTTCGACGGCCGCCTCGACGCGGGCCGTGGCCTGGCCGCCGAGGCGGTGGCCGACAACCGCGAGCACGAGCAGGACTCCGAGCAGGAGTGGGTCGTCCAGCAACTGCTGCTGGCGCGGGTCGAGGGGCGCGCGGGCGACGTGCCGCTCGAAGGCCTGCGCGAGTTCGCCCGGCGCTACGCCGGCCTGCCGGTGTGGCGCGCGCTGCTCGCCACCGGGGAGTGGGTGGCCGGCGACGCGGAGGGCGCACGTGCGGCGAGCGAGGACTGCGCGCCGCGCGGGCCCGCCGCGCTGCCCGCCGACGTCGACCTGCCGTGCACGCTGGCGCTGCTCGCCGACGTCAGCGCGTCGCTCGGGGAACTCCGGCACGCGAGCGAGCTGCGGGCGCGCCTCGAGCCCTACGCGGCGCGTAACGTCCTGACCGATCGCGGCTGGGCGGCGTGGGGGGCGGCGGCGCGCCCGCTCGGCCGGATCGCGGCGGCGCTCGGCGACGCCGACGGGGCGGCGGCGCACTTCGAGCAGGCGGTCGCGCTCCACCGAAGCTGGGGCGCGCGCCCGTGGCTCGCGATCACGATCCGTGACTACGCGGCCTCGCTCCCCGGCGTGCCGCCCGCCGCGCTCGTGGAGGAGGGCGAGGCGCTGTCTCGCCGGCTCGGTCTTCAGACGCCGATCAGCACGAAGCCCGCCCAGTGAAACGGATGGGAGAACTCGTCGGGCACGTCGTCCGGCGCCCCCGGGTCGGGGCGACCCGCCGCCACGGCCGCGGCCCGCAGGGCGGCGATCTCCGGCTCGGCGGTGGCCCGGGTCAGGGCCTTGACGTGCTGCTGCGCCGCGGCCAGCGCCTCGCGCGGCGGTCGCCCGTCCCGCAGCGCCGCGTAGAACGCCCGCATCAGCAACGCGGTCGAGAGCTCGGCGACCTTCCACAGGCTCGCGACCACGGCGCGCGCGCCGGCGGCCAGCGTGAGCCACGCGAGCCCGACGAGCTCGTCGCCCGGCGTGACCGGCGTCCCGGCGCTGTCGCACGCGCTGAAGGTGACGAGGTCGGCGTCGAGCGACAGGCCGAGCAGCTCCCAGACGTCGAGCGTGTCGCCGTCCGCGAGCACGACGCAGGCGAGGAGCGGCGCCTCGTCGAGGATCCCGTGGGTGGCGAAGTGCACCATCCGCGCGCCTGTCAGCCCGTCGCGGACGGCCTGCTCGCGAGCCGCGGCGCCCAGCAGCGGAGGCGGTGAGCCCGCGAACCAGGTGACGGCCTCGGCGGCCTGGGCGCCGGACCAGGGCAGGGCGCCGAACCCGCCCGTCGCCGCCGCCTCACCTGGGCGCCGGCGTGACATGTTGGCCGGATCGCCGACGGCGAGCAGCGGCCCTCCGCGCGGCGGCGTGGCCCTCGGCAGGAAGCCCAGCGCGCTCGCCGAGGGCAGGACCGAGACGGTCTTCGCGTCGCTGAGCGGAGCGCCGCGCCAGGCCAGCGCGTGCAGCGGCGCGAGGTGACCCCAGCGGTGGGGCACCAGGATCACGTGGCGAGCCGCGGCGATCGCGTCGTCGAACGGCGCGAGGAGCAGGTCGCCCAGCTGCTGGGCGAAGCGCGTCCACAGTGGGCTCTTGCCCTGGCAGGCCGTCCAGAACTTGCGCTGGAGCTCGTCGGTGGCGAGATCGTCGGTGGGGGTGACCCGGGCGGTGACCGGCGCGCCCGGCGTGACCGCCCACGCGAGCAGCGCTCCTCGCACGAGCAGATGCTCGATCAGCACCGAGCCCTCGGGCAGCGCGCTTCGCACCTCGTCGGCTCCGAGGGTCGCCGCCGCGGGAGCGACCGCCTCCAGCCAGCGCGGGTTCTCGGCCGCCAGCTTCGTCTCGAGCGCCGTGAGCGCGGTCTCCGCGGCAGCGAGCTGCGGGGTCGGCTCGCCGCCCGCTCGCGCCGCGAGCCACGTCAGGACCTCGACGCGGCCCGTCAGCTCGCGCCACTCGCGCAGGCCGGTCGCCTGTCCGTTCGACGCCGGAGCCAGCACGGCGCTGCCGGCCATGCGCGAGAGCAGCCCGCGCGCGCGGCCGCGCTCCGCCAGCGAGATCGACGCGGCCGCCGGCTCCGGGCCGGTCGCGCCGGCCAGCGCGGCCCGCGCCGCATCGCCGTAGAGGGTCGCCTCGGCCTGGATGTCGCCGAACCTGCCGCGGTCGTCGCTGGAGAGGCGCGCGCGCTGCGCGTCGAGCCGTTCCAGCGCGGCGTCGTAGAGCTCGCGCGCGGGCGCGAGCTCGCCGAGGCCCTCGGCGGTCCGCGCGAGATCGCCCAGCAGCCGCCACGGCCGCGACTCCTGCGCCCACCAGTCCGGGCCACCCGCGAGCGCTGCGAGCGCCGCATGGCGCCTGCGCGCCTCCGGCCAGTCCTCGAGCCCGATGAGGAGCACCGAGTCCTCGAGGAGCTCGTCGCGGTCGGGCGGCGTCCGGTCGGGCGGCGGGTGATCGTGGAAGGCCCTTAGCGCGCCGGGCTGGTCGCCCGTTCCGAGCAGGACGAGCGCCTCGAGCCGGCCGCGGCGCTCGTCCGGCACGGCCGCCGCAGCCTCGAGCGCGAGCCCGCGCAGCCGCGCGAACTCGCGCGGGTTCTTCTGCCGCACGGCGAGCGCGCGATAGACCGACCCGAGGACGCCGTCCCACTCGAGGTCGATGGTGGTCCCGCGGGCCGCCTGCTCCGCCTGCTCCATCAGCGGCTCGCGCAGCTCCGGCGGGAGGTCCGCCACCGGCCCTTCGCCACGGGCGATCGCCTCGAAGCGCGTGCGCATCCGCTCGACCGCGGGGCGGAGCCGGTCGAGTTGACCGGCATCGCGCGCGGGATGCGCCAGCGAGCGGACGAGCGTGACGAGGTCGCCCTCGCGCAGTCCCAGGTCCTCCGACCACTCGGGATGCTGCGCCTGCAGCTCCGGGAGCATGCGCAGCGCGGCGTCACCGGCTACGAGGGCCGCCGCCCAGTTCCCGCTCGCGTCGTGGGCGAGCGCCCGGTCGGCGAGCGTCTGCTGAGCGAAGTCGGGCGCGCCGAGCGCCGTGAACGTCGCGTCGGCGAGCCGGTGGCAGGCGAGTGCGCGGTCGGGATCCGCGTCGCGGCGCAGCCGGCGCCAGCCGACCAGGCTGAACAGCCTCCCGATGCCGAGCGCCCAGCCGAATGCGCCCGACTCACTGCCCCAGGCGCCGATCCGCGTGGCCACGTCGAGCCGCTCGGGCAGCGCGCCGGCCTGGATGCCCGCGAGCGCCGTATGCGCCGCGGCGAGCTGGGCCGCCGCGGGGTCGCCGGCGCGCTCGAAGGCGGCCAGCGCGCGCTCGGCGGCCTCCAGCGCCGTGGCGGCGTCATCGTGCAGCGCCGCGACCGCGGCGCGGTGCAGGTCGACCATCGCGATCCCACGGACCGCCCCGGCGGCCCGGAAGCCGTCCTCGGCGCGCCGGTACGCGTCGGCGCTCGCGGCGGCGTCGGGCACGGGCGCGAAGGTGCGGTCGAAGCCGCCCTGCTGCTCGCTGGTGCTCGTGCCGCGGTTCTCCGACAGCGCCAACCCGAACGTGAGCGGGCTGCCGATGGACACGGCCAGCCGGCCGGCCTGCGCGAGGTCGCAGCTCGCGCTCCCGGCCAGGTCGCCGGCGGCCGAGTAGGCGGCGCGCGCGGCGTCGAGGTGCTGCTGGGCGAGCGCCGGCGAACCCGCGATCCAGGCGAGCTCCGCGGCAGCGCGGTGGGCGTGCGGCCTGCGATCCCAGACCACGGCGAGCGTCTGCAGGCCGGCGTCGAGGACCATCTGGAGATTCTGGGGTGCCACCGCGGCTGAGAGCTGGAGCGTGGTGCGCAGCGTCGGGAGCCGGGTCAGCACGTAGAGCTCCGCCTCGGCGGGGTCGCCGGTGAGCGGTTCGAGCCAGAGGTCGGCGTCCTCGGCCGGGCGGCCGTGTCCGTCCGGCAGCCGGCGCCGCGCGCCGAACGAGAGGTGCCGGAGCGCTGGTCCGAGCGGGTGATCGGGGACGGCGGCCAGCGCTTCCTCGAGGCACGAGTCCGCCGCCGCCGGCTCGGAGCGCAGGGCGGCGACGAGGCCCGCCCAGATCGCCGCGTCCGCGCGTGCCGCCGGGTCGGCGCCCGCCCGCGCCGCGGCCAGGGCCGCGGCGGCGGCCGCCACGGCCGCCCCGTAGTCGCCCTTCAGCTCCTCGAGGTCGATCGAGTCGCCGAGGGCGTCGGTGACGGCCTTCGCCGGCACGTCATCCCCAGCGGCGCGAGAGCGTGTTCTCGAGCTCGTTGAGCAACGCGTTGGCGCGGTCGAGGAAGGCGGGCCAGTCCTGCGACTGCCAGACGTAGTTGCCGATCGCGATCACCGCGAGGCGGGTCGCCTCCTTGCAGCCCGCTGCCTGCGCCTCCGCGACGAGCGCCTCCATGCGGTCGATGGCGTCCTGCTCCTCGAGCAGCTCCTGGTCGTCCCACGGGGGCACCTGGGTGTCGAAGTCCCGGCCGCTGATGGTCATCACGCCTCCTCGGCGATTGGTGGGGAGTACTGCGTATCACTTGAGCGGTGCGACTGGAAGGGCCCTCATCCCGCTTCCTCGTCCGGCGCGGGCTGCTCGTCGGGCGCGGGGTCCTCCTCGACCGGGGGCTCGACGGGCGGGGGCGTGAGCTGCCCGGGGACGGGGGTGGCGGCAGGCGTGACGGGGCCGCTGCCGGCGGAGCCGCCGCTGTGGTCGCCGGTGCTGCGGCCGCCGCCCCGGCTCTGGGCGGGGCCGGGGCCTCGGTTCGGTCGCGGCGCCGGGGCCGGGGCCGGGGCCGGGGCCGGCGAGCTCGGCTTCGGGTCGGCGGGATGGTCTGGCGCGCGCGGGGATGGGGCAGCGTGGTTGCGGTGCCGCTTCGGGCGGCGCGCCTGCGCGGCTGGCTTCGCGAGCGCTGGGGGCGCGCCACCGAGTGCAGGCGCGGGGATCGGTGGAAGGTCGCGCGCGACGGTGAGCATCTCGGCCCTCACCGGGGTGACGCTCCGCGGCTCGCCACCGGCGTGGCCGCCCGCGAGCGCGGCGAGAGACGCGACGACGAGCGCGCCGGCCCCGAACATCCTGCGGTGATGGCTCATGAGGCTCCTTTCGAGTGAGGACCACGACCGCCGCCGGCGCCCGGAGGCGCCGGCGGCGGAATGGGGTTGTCTGCGTCAGGCCGCCACGCACAGCGCGTAGACGTTCACCGCGATGGGGAAGTTCTGGCCCGTGTTGCCGAGGCGCACGGTCCAGCTGCCGTTCGTGTCCGGGAACGACGAGTACGTCGTCAGGAAGCCCGCGAACCCGGGATCGATCACGCCGGCGCCGCCGCCGACGACCTTCTGGCCGGGCGCGCACGAGGAGCTGGCGTTGGTCCCGGTCGACCCGTTCGGGATCGTGCGCTGCACCGCGACGCGGTCCACGCCATTGAAGCCGGCCGGGCCCTGGGCGCCGGTGTCGCCCTTCTCGCCCTTGTCGCCCTTCTCGCCCTTGTCGCCCTGCCAGCCGAGCCCGTTCAGGCCCTGCTCGCCCTTGTCGCCCTTGTCACCCTTCGCGCCGTCGGCGCCGGTATCGCCCTTGTCGCCCTTGTCGCCCTTGTCGCCCTTGTCGCCCTTGGGACCGGGGTCGCCCTTCTCGCCCTTGTCGCCCTTGTCGCCCTTGTCGCCCTTCGCGGCCGCGCTGCCGTCCTTGCCGTCGCGGCCGTCACGCCCCGCGTCGCCCTTGGCGCCGGTCGCGCCCTTGAGGCCCTGCGGACCGGCGGGACCCTGCTGGCCGGTCACCCCCGGCGTGCCGGCGACGCTGCCGCTGAAGTCCCGCGCAGAGAGGGAGTGGTCCTTGACGTGCTTGCCGGTGATCGCCTCGCGGGCGATCTGCCGGCCGGTGATGAGGCGCGCCGCCGTCGCCGTGCCGGACACGGCGAGGAACAGTGCGAGGAACGCGACGGCCATCGTGCTGGACGGCCGGCGCTTGAGGATGGAAGGCAAAGCAACCTCCTGGATCGTCGATGAGCTGATGCCATGACGATCGGGGTCGGCGGGCTCCCCGGACAGCGCCCAACGGGGTGATCATCCTCACCCTTAGAGTGCATTCGCGATGGAGCTGCCCGACGCGCTGTATCGCGCCTCGCCGGTCGAGCTGAAGGCTCGGATCGAGGCGGAGCGCCTCGGCCGGCCCTTCCTGCTCCTCGCCGACGGCGACGGCGCCGAGCGGATCGTCGCGCTGCCGGCGCAGGAGGCCCGGCTGACGGTCGGCCGGGGGGAGGCCTGCGATGTCGCGCTGCCGTGGGACCGCGAGGCCTCGCGCGTCCACGCGCTGCTCGAGCGCCTGCACGACGAGTGGAGCGCGGTCGATGACGGCGGCTCCCGGAACGGCTCGTTCGTCAACGGCGAGCGCCTGAGCGGGCGCCGGCGGCTGCGCGACGGCGACGTGCTGCGCGTCGGGCGCACGCTGATCGTGTTCCGCGCGCCGTCTGGCGGCGACTCGGTCCAGACGCTCCCCGCCGAGGACGCCGATATGCCGGAGCTGACCCCGGCCCAGCGCCGGGTGCTGGTCGAGGTGTGCCGGCCGTTCGCCGCCTCGGGCTACGCCGCGCCCGCGTCGACCCGGCAGATCGCCGCGGCGCTCGTGATCAGCACCGACACGGTCAAGACGCACCTGCGCGCGATCTTCGACGCGCTCGGCGTCGAGGCGCTCCCGCAGAACCAGAAGCGCGCCGAGCTGGCTCGCCGCGCGCTCGAGCTCGGCGTCGTGACTCGCGCCGAGCTCGAACGGGACTGACTACCCTCCCGCGATGCCCAAGATCGTGACCCTGCCCGGCGACGGGATCGGCCCGGAGGTGCTCGCCTCGGCGCTCGAGGTGCTCGCAGCCGTCGCCGACGACCTCGAGTACGAGGAGCACTCGTTCGGCGGCGCGGCGATCGACGCGACCGGGACCGCGCTGCCCGACGAGACGCTCGCCGCCTGCCGGGACGCCGACGCCGTCCTGCTCGCCGCGGTCGGGGGCCCGAAGTGGGACTCCACCGACCCCAGGGCGCCGCGCCCGGAGCAGGGCCTGCTGGGGCTGCGCATGGCCCTCGGCCTCTACGCCAACCTGCGCCCCGTCCGCCCGTTCTCGGCGCTGCTGGACGCCAGCCCGCTCAAGCGCGAGCTGATCGAGGGCACCGACCTGCTCGTCGTCCGAGAGCTCACGGGCGGCATCTACTTCGGCGAGAAGACCCGCACCGCCGACCACGCCTCCGATCTGTGCGAGTACTCGACCGAGGAGATCGAGCGCATCACCCGCACCGCGTTCCAGGCCGCGCGCTCGCGCGTGACCAGCGTGGACAAGATGAACGTGCTGGAGACGAGCCGGCTGTGGCGCGAGGTCGTCACCCGTGTGCACAGCGAGGAGTTCCCGAACGTCGAGCTCGAGCACCAGCTCGTCGACTCGGCCGCGATGAAGCTCGTCGCGGCCCCGCGCCACTTCGACGTGATCCTCACCGAGAACATGTTCGGCGACATCCTCAGCGACGAGGCCGCGATGCTCACCGGCTCGCTCGGGATGCTCCCCAGCGCGAGCCTGGGCGGCGACACCCAGCCGACTTCGTCGGCGGGCACAGGTGACCCACCTGGCCTGTTCGAGCCGGTCCACGGGTCCGCGCCGGACATCGCAGGAACCGGCATGGCGAACCCGCTGGCGATGATCCTGTCGGCGGCGATGATGCTGCGCCACGGACTCGCCCGGGAGAAGGCCGCGTCTGCCCTAGAATCGGCAGTCGACAAGGCCCTCGAAGGCGGCTTGAGAACCGCAGACCTGGGTGGAGACGCGACGACCGTCGAGGCCACCGCGGCGGTCCTGAAGGAGATCACGTGACCGAAGCGGGCCTCATCTGGATGAACGGCGAACTGGTCGCCCACGAGGACGCGAAGGTGCACGTACTCACGCACGCGCTGCACTACGGCACCGGCGTCTTCGAGGGCGTGCGCGCCTACGAGACCCCGCGCGGCACCGCGATCTTCCGCCACTCGGACCACATCGACCGGCTCTTCAACTCGGCCCGGATGTACTACATGGACATCCCCTTCTCCAAGGAGGAGATCCGCGCCGCGACGCACGAGGTGATCGCGCGCTCGGGCCTGAAGTCCTGCTACATCCGCCCGCTCGTCTACCGCGGCGCCGGCCCGATGGGCCTGTACCCGCTCGACTGCCCGGTCGACGTCTGCATCGCGGTCTGGGAGTGGGGCGCCTACCTCGGCGACGAGGGCAAGCAGAACGGCATCCGCGCGAAGGTCTCCTCGTGGCGGAAGATCCCACACGACGCGCAGATCCCGGTCGCGAAGGCCACCGGCCAGTACCTCAACTCCGTGCTCGCCAAGATCGAGTCCGAGAAGGCCGGCTACGAGGAGGGCATCCTGCTCGACTCGCACGGCAACGTCTGTGAGGGCACGGGCGAGAACCTGTTCGTGATCCGCGACGGCGTCATCGCCACCCCCGGTTACGATGCCTCGATCCTCGGCGGGATCAACCGCCTGTCGGCGATCCAGATCGCCAAGGACCTGGGCTACGAGGTCGTCGAGCGCAACATCGCCCGCGGTGAGCTCTATATCGCCGACGAGATCTTCATGACCGGCACCGCCGCCGAGCTGACCCCCATCCGCGAGGTCGACGACCACGCGGTCGGCACCGGCCGGCCGGGCGAGATGACGCGTGTCGTGCAGCGCGAGTTCGAGGACGCGCTGCACGGGCGCTCCGAGCGCTACGCCGAGTGGCTCGACGTGGTGCCCGCGCCCGCGCCCGCACCGTGACCCAGGTCTCGATCGTCGTCTACGACACCACCCTGCGTGATGGCATGCAGGGGGAGGGGATGTCGCTGTCGGTGGAGGAGAAGCTGCGCGTCGCGCACCTGCTCGACGACCTCGGCGTGCACATGATCGAGGCGGGCTTCCCGGCCTCGAACCCCAAGGAGGCCGAGCTGTTCGCGCTGCTCGAGCGCGAGGGGCTGCGCGGCCAGGTCGCCGCCTTCGGGATGACGCGCCGGCGCGACACCGCCGCCTCCGAGGACCCTGGGCTGCGCGGGCTGGCCGAGTCCTTCGCGCCGGTCTGCACGCTCGTCGGCAAGACGTGGGGGCTGCACCTCGAGAAGGTCGTGCGCGTGGACCGCGACGAGAACCTGCGCATGATCGAGGACTCGGTCGCCTTCCTCGTGGGGGAGGGCAAGACCGTCGTCTACGACGCCGAGCACTTCTTCGACGGCTGGGGCGACGACCGGGCCTATGCCCTGAGCTGCCTGCGCGCGGCCGCGGGGGCGGGCGCCGCATACGTGACCCTGTGCGACACCAACGGAGCGACGCTCCCGCACGCGCTGGAGGCCGCCACGGCGGCGGTCGTCGCCGACCTCGACGGCGCGGTCGGCGTCCACTGCCACGACGACGCCGGGGTCGGCGTCGCCAACTCGCTCGCCGGGGTGCGCGCGGGCGCGACGATGGTGCAGGGCACGATGAACGGCTACGGCGAGCGCTGCGGCAACGCCAATCTCGTCTCGATCGTCCCGAACCTCCAGCTCAAGATGGGCTACGAGTGCCTGCCCTCGCTGACCGGGCTCACCGAGGCGGCGCACTTCCTCGACGAGCTCCTGAACTTCGTGCCCGACCCCGACCAGCCCTACGTGGGCAAGAACGCCTTCGCGCACAAGGGCGGTATGCATGTCGCCGGCGTCAACGCCGACCCGGTGACCTTCGAGCACATCGACCCGGCCGCGGTCGGCAACTCGCGCGACATGCTGATCTCCGAGCTCTCGGGCCGCGGCACCGTGCTCTCGCGCGCCGCGCTCGCCGGCATCGAGCTCGACGACGCCGCCGCCTCGCGCGTGGTCGAGCGCGTCAAGGAGCTCGAGCACCGCGGGTTCCAGTTCGAGGCGGCCGACGGCTCCTTCGACCTGCTGATCCGGCGCGAGACGGGCGAGTACCAGCCGCTGTTCCAGCTCGAATCGTGGCGCGTGATGGCCGAGAAGCGCGAGGACGGCAAGGTCCAGACCGAGGCGACCATCAAAATCTGGGTCGATGGAGAACGCTACGTCCGCACCGCAGAGGGCAACGGGCCGGTGAACGCGCTCGACACCGCGCTGCGCGAGGCGATCTCCGAGACCTATCCGCACCTGCGCGACATCAAGCTCGTCAACTACAAGGTCCGCATCCTGGACGAGTGGAAGGCGACCGGCGCGGTGACGCGCGTGCTGCTCGACGCCTCCGACGGCCACGACAGCTGGGGGGCCATCGGCGTCCACGAGAACGTGATCGAGGCGAGCTGGGACGCGCTCGTCGACTCGCTCGAGGCAGGGATGCTGCCCGGCCGCGAGGGCCATCGCAGGGGCAGCGCGGAGCGCCGCCCAGCGTGACGATCATCGACGAGATCCCGCTCGCCCGGCCAGTCCTGGGCGAGGCGGAGGAGCAGGCCGTGCTCGAGGTGCTGCGCTCCGGCCAGCTCTCGATCGGCCCGCAGGTGCCGGCGTTCGAGCAGGCGTTCGCCGCCCGCGTCGACGGCGTCCACGCCAGCGCGGTCTCCTCCGGCACGGCCGGCCTGCACCTCGCGCTGCGCGCCGTCGGGGTCGAGGAGGGCGACGAGGTCGTGACGTCGCCGTTCTCGTTCGTCGCCTCGGCCAACGTGGTGCTCTACGAGCGCGCGCGCCCCGTGTTCGCCGACATCGACCCGGTGACGCTCAACCTCGACCCGCAGGCGGCGGCCGCCGCGATCACCGAGCGCACGCGCGCGCTGCTGCCGGTCCACATCTTCGGCTACCCGGCCGACCTGCCCGCGCTCGAGGCGCACGGGCTGCCGATCGTCGAGGACGCCTGCGAGGCGCTCGGCGCCTTCCACCGCGACGGCGTGCCGGTCGGCGGCCGCGGCCACCCGGCCGCGTTCGGCTTCTACGCCAACAAGCAGATCACGACGGGCGAGGGCGGGATGCTCGTCATGGGCTCAGGCGCGCACAAGGTGCGCGTCGACTCCGAGCGCAACCAGGGCCGCGCGCCCGACATGGGCTGGCTCGACCACGACCG
>JBDTMF010000111.1:0-14086 GCA_039934455.1 Solirubrobacteraceae bacterium | reverse complement strand
CGCCGTCGGACACGGGCACGAGGCCGTCGGCCACCCATCGGCGCAGCGTGGCGGGCGACAGGTCGAGCTCGCGGGCGGCGTCGGCCAGGCTCATGGTCCGGCCCACGCTATCCGGCCGAAGAGAGAGAAAAAGCGGCGGGACCGCGGTCGTGGTCCCGCCGCATTGCGGGCAATGCGGCCCGCTGCCTCGGCCGGCGGCGTTCGTCGAAGTGGCGACGCCTTGCGAGGGGCTTCCCCCTCACTTCCCGGCCTATTGCCTTGGTAGGTCCCTGAGGTCTACTCCTCGCCCCCGCACGTGTCAAACGCGCGCGGCGGTCACACCTTGAGGTGCGGGTAATCGCTCTCCACGAGCGCCCGGTAGCGGGCGTAGATCGGCTTCGTGATCGGGACCAGGCTGAGCGCCGCCTTGACGTCCCCGCCGGTCTTGATGCGCCGGCGCGCGATCGCTACGGCGACGTTCTCCTTGCCCTGGAAGTACTTGTTCGCGGTCTCGGAGGACATCTTCATCCGCACCTTCGGCTCCCACGCGACGTCGTCGGACCACTCCCAGTAGAGGTTGCCCTCGTCGCCCTCGCCGGCGCGGATGTTGACGATCAGGTCGAGGTCGTCGAACTCGAAGCGCTGCGGGGTGTCGGCGTCGCGCAGCGCCGGGCCCATCTCCGGGTCGTCGCTCATCATCGCGAAGATCTGATCCATCACCTCGACGAACTCCCGGTCGGAGTCGAACTGCGGCGAGGCCATCAGGAGGAGGCGGGCTTCTTGGCCGCGGTCGAGCGCGGCTTGGCGGCCGTGGACCGTGGCTTGGCGGCCGTCGACCGCGACTTGGCGGCCGCGGGCCGCGAGCTCGCCGCGGAGCGCTTGGCGGCGGTCGAGCGGGCGGTGCCCGCCGCCTTCGCGGTGGACGACGCGGCCGTCTTCCTGGCCGTCGTCGAGCTGCGAGTGCGGCTGCGGGTGGAGGGCTTGCGCGCCGGAGCCGGCTTGGCCTCGAGCTCGGCGACGCGGCGGGTGAGCGTCTCGACCTCGGTGCGCAGGCGCTTGAGATCCTCGAGGACGTTGATGTCCTCGATCATCTCGCGGACGCGGCCGGCGGCGCCGGCGAGCTCGTCGACGAGGTCTTGCGCGCGCGTCCGAGTCGACTGCGCGCCGTCGGCCGTCGCCTGGAAGGTGCGCTCGACGGCGGTGCGGACTGCGCCGACCGCGTCGGCCGGCTTGGTGTCCTTCTTCGACTTCTTCTTGTCCTTTTTCGCCATGACGCGCGCAAGTCTAGTTCTATGCCCGACGTCATGGCCCCCGCGCCCATCCATCTCCGGCCGAACGCGCCCGTCGCCGAGCGCGCGCTGCTGCCCGGCGACCCGGGCCGCGCGTTGCGCCTCGCCCAGCACCTGCTCGCGGCGCCGATGCAGGTGCTCAACACGAACCGTGGGTTGTGGGGGTACACGGGCACGGCCGCCGACGGCGTGGCGCTGACGATCCAGAGCACCGGGATGGGCGGGCCGACGGTGGCGATCGTGGCCGAGGAGCTGATCGGGCTGGGGGCGCGACGGCTCGTGCGGGTCGGGACCTGCGGCGCGCTCGTGGAGGGCCCGCGGCTCGGCGACCTGCTCGTGGCCGGCGAGGCGCTGTGCGAGGACGGGGCGAGTCGCGCGCTCGGCGCCGGTGAGCGCGCCGCCGCGGATCCCGGTGTGGTCGCAGCGCTGGCGCGTGCCGCCGGCGACCCTGTCCTCGTCGTCTCCTCCGACCTCTTCTACGACCCCGACCCGGGGCGCGCGGAGCGCTGGGCCGCCGCCGGGGCCGTCGCCATCGAGATGGAGGCGGCGGCGCTCTTCACCGTCGCCCGGCTGCGCGGCGCCGCCGCCGGCTGCGTGCTGCTGGTCTCCGACGAGCTCACCGGCGACGAGCCCCGCCGCATCGGGGAAGAGGCGCTCGCGCGCGGGGAGCTGGCGCTGGGCGAGGCGGGCCTGGCCGGACTCTAGGAGCCTAGCCCTGCTTGCGCGTCGCGGGTGCCCGCTTCGGCTTGGGCTTGGGCCTGGGCTTCGCCTTGGCGGCCGGAGCCGGGCGGCCGGACGACGCGTCGAGCGCGAGGCGCTCCTGCTCGCGCGGAACGTGCGCGGGCGGTGAGCCGAGCCCGGAGGCGAGCGAGCCCAGCTCCGCGGAGAGCTTGGCGAGCTGGGACTCGATGCCCGAGAGCCGCTCCTCGGCCCCGCTCAGCGCCGGCCGGTTGAGCGCCTCGAGACGCTGGTCGAGCCGGTCGACGCCGTCCTCGATCCCCTCGAGCCGCTGCGAGACCGAGCGCAGGCGCCGCGTCAACCGCTCGATGTCGGCCGCCGAGGGGATGTTGAGCGCCCCCATCGCCGCCTCCTGCGCCTGCACCGCCTTCTCGCGCGCTTCGAACGCGCGTGAGATCGCGCTGTTGACGAACTGGTTCTCGAGCAGGTCCTGGGCGATCTTCCCGAGCGCGTCCTCGCTCTGGCGCGTCAGCTTGTCCCGCAGGCCCTCGCTGTCGTTCATACGATCCTCTCGTTCTGACATTTGTCTAAAGCTCGAGTCGAGCCTCAGGTACGCGGCTTCACTGGAGCTTAAGGTTCAAGTCCTGTTCTTTCGGACATTACGCCGCAAGGTATCGGGCGGTTAACCGTTCTCTAATTGCAAAGGCATATGCCACTCAGTAGCGTGCGGCGCCAGTCCCGGGGCATCGGTGGTGGATTTTCGCGCGCGTCGGAAGCGCCGCGAGGCGCGCGGGGGGACGCGTACTCAATATGAAAAGACGGAAGGGCATCATCGCGCTGATCGCCGCTACGGCCGGCCTTGGCGTGCTCGCGATCCCCGCGGCCGCCGAGCTGCATTCCGTCACGGTCGTCCTCGTCACGGGCCAGCACATCCAGGCACAGGTCGACGTACCCCCGGGCACCCCGGTGAGCCAGGTCCACATTCCCGGCATCACCGGCGCGATCGCGCAGGTGATCGACAACGGCGTCGTCACGGTCCCCACGCCGAGCGCGACGCCGGCCCTCCCCGTTCCGACGGTGCCCGCCGTCCCCGGCGCCCCCAGCCCCACCTCCACACCCACCCCGGACGGCAACGAGAAGCCCGGCGCGCCCAACCGGACCCAGGGCGGCTCGACCCCCGACAGCTCCACGCGCGCACGCGGGGACCTCGGCAACAAGAAGTTCCGCGCCGGCAACGTCAACGCCAAGAAGATCACCGGCCAGGTCGAGAAGCCGGCGCGCAAAAAGGCCCGCCGCAAGGCAAAGCCGGGCCGTGGCGTCGGCGGCGCCCCGACGCTCGACAACCCGACCTTCTCGCTCGCGATGCCGGGCGCGGCTCCGATCGGCGTGCCGAACTTCTTCATCGACAAGTTCCGCATCCCGCCCTTCCTGCTCCCCCTCTACCAGGCCGCCGGCATCGAGTACGGCGTCCGCTGGGAGGTCCTCGCGGCGATCAACGAGATCGAGACCGACTACGGCCGCAACCTCAACGTCTCCTCCGCCGGCGCACTCGGATGGATGCAGTTCATGCCCGACACCTGGGAGAAGTACGGCGTCGATGCGAACAAGGACAGCCTCAAGGACCCGTACAACCCGGCCGACGCGATCTTCGCCGCCGCCCGCTACCTCAAGGCCGCCGGGGCCGAGCAGGACGTGCGCAAGGCGATCTTCGCCTACAACCACGCCGACTGGTACGTCGACTCCGTCCTCATGCGCGCCCGCCTGATCGGCGGCCTGCCCTCCAACTTCGTCGGCTCGCTCACCGGCCTCACCCAGGGGCACTTCCCCGTCGCGGCGAAGGCCACCTACGCCGACGATCTCACCGAGCAGGACGCGAAGAAGCTCGCGAAGCGCTCGCGCAAGCAGGGTAACCGTGCACTCGTGGTCGAGGGTTCCAAGCACCGCCGTGGGATCAAGGTCTTCGCCCGCCGCGGCGCGCCCGTGATCGCCGTCAACGATGGCAAGGTCATCCGCGTCGGCAACAGCAGGCGCCTCGGCCGCTTCGTCCAGTTCCAGGACGTCTACGGCAACACCTACACCTACGGCCGCCTGGCCAAGGTCGCCAAGACCTACCCGGCCCCGCGCGAGCGCACGACGACGCGCAAGGCCATCGCGCAGGAGCTCAAGCTGCCGGCCAAGGACGCCAAGCCGACCGCGCCCGCCTCGGCGACGACGGTCCGCGCGACCAAGCGCACCGCCAAGGCGCCCGCCGCCCGCAAGCCCGCCCGCCGCAGGAGCAGCCCCAAGGCGACGCGCCTCGCCGCCACCAAGCAGCGCCTGTTCGCGCACCCGGATCGGCCCAGGGCCGGCCGCGCCGGCGGCGACCAGCAGCTGTTCGAGAAGAGCGGCAAGATCGACGGCGGCTCGGGCTTCAAGGCCTACTTCACCAAGGTCTTCGGCCTCAACCGCAAGGACGTCCGGATCAAGAAGCTGCGCCCGGGTTCGCGCATCGTCGCCGGCACCATGCTCGGCCGCATCGGCCGGGTGTCGAGCAGCGAGGCCCCGCACATGCTGTTCGAGATCCGCCCGGCCGGGCGCGGCGCCCCGCGCATCGACCCGAAGCCGATCCTTGACGGCTGGAAGCTCCTGGAGTCGACCGCGATCTACCGCGCCGCCGGCAAGAACCCGTTCTTCGGCCCGGACGCGAAGACCCCGTCGATCGGCCAGATCCTGCTCATGAGCAAGGAGGCACTGGTCCAGCACGTGCTCGCGAACCCGCGCATCGAGATCTACAGCTGCGGCCGCCATGACGTCCAGACGGGCCAGATCGACCGCCGCGTGCTGGCCACGCTCGAGTTCCTCGCCGCCTCGGGCTTCCGCCCCACGGTGACCGCGATGGAGTGTGGGCACGGCTTCTACACCTCGTCGGGCAACGTGTCCCAGCACTCCTCCGGCAACGCCGTCGATATCGCGAAGATCAACGGCATCCCGATCCTCGGCAACCAGGGCAAGGGCTCGATCACCGAGCTCGTGGTACGCCGCCTGCTGACGCTCCAGGGCACGATGACGCCGGACCAGATCATCACGCTGATGACCTTCGACGGCGCCCCCAACACCCTCGCGCTCCCGGACCACGCCGACCACATCCACGTCGGCTGGAAGCCGCTCTACGGCACGAACTCCGCGGCCGCCAAGCAGGTCAACGCGGTGCTCGAGCCCAAGCAGTGGATCAAGCTGCTCGACCGCCTGGAGCAGATCGACAACCCGACGGTGCCTCTGCAGCCCTCGAAGCATGCGCTGAAGGTCACCGAACGCGCCTCCGGGGCGCACGTCGGCGAGTAGAGGGGAGCGGCCGCGAGCCGCCGCTTCGCCTTCGTGCAGTGGGAGTTCGCCGGGCGGATCGGGCCACAGGCTGGTCGCTACGTGATCCGGCGCTACGCCGGCGACGACGCGCGTCACGTGGTCGTGATCGGCGACCTCGAGGCACCCCGGCGGCGGCGGCTCGGCCGGCGCCGCCCCCGCGCCGCCGAGCCCGGCAGCGAGCCAGGCGACGTCGAGGTCACGCGCGCCACGGTGATCACCACCGACCCCCTGCCCGCGGACGGCGCCGCGGCCTGGCTCGACGCCGCCGTCCGGGACCGCGACGCGACGGTCGGCGAGGCGCTCGCGCTGCTCAACCGCACGATCCACGGCCACCGGCTCGCGGCGATGGACGCGTACGTCACCGAGGTCGGCCCCGACCACGCGCTCGCCACCCGCATCGGCTACGGCTCGGGCGAGCAGGTGGCGGAGGGCGACTGGGAGGAGGCGCGCGAGCTCCCGGCCCCGAAGCCGTCGCGCTCGATGCTCCTGCACCCGCAGCAGCGGCTCGCCGCCCTGCTCTCGGGCCGCGACGTCGCGCTGGCGTGCGAGGTGCTCGCGCTGCGAGCCCGCGTCGACCTCGAGCAGGGCCGCGGCCGCGAGGCGGCGCTCCAGCTCGGCGCCGCGCTCGACGCGGCGGTCGCAGAGCTCGAGGGGTGGCGCGGCACCGAGGCGGTCGCCCGGCGCCTCGACGAGCTGCACGGCCATCGTGAGGCGGTCGACCTCGCGGCACGGGCGGCGCTCGAGGGCGGCCTGCAGCCCGAGCAGACCGAGGCGGTCGAGGCCGCCCTCGGTCGTCTGGAGGCGACCCTGCGAGCGCGGACGGCGAGCCTGTAGTGGCGACGGGCGGCGACGCCGGAGCGCACCGCTCCGTGGCGGCGCGCGGCGGGGCGCCGGACGGCTGGGCGGCGGTCGACGAGTACCTCGTCGCGCGGCTGGCGCCCGGCGCGGGGGTGCTCACGGCGGCGCTGGAGGCGAGCGCCGCGGCGGGCCTGCCGCCCGCCGACGTGTCGCCGGCGCAGGGCCGGCTGCTCGAGCTGCTGGCGCGGCTGTGCGGCGCGCGGGCGATCCTCGAGATCGGGACGCTCGGCGGCTACAGCACGATCTGGCTGGCGCGGGCGCTGCCGCCGGACGGGCGCCTGGTGACGCTCGAGGCCGACCCGCACCACGCGAACGTCGCCCGCGCGAACCTCTCGCGCGCCGGTCTCTCCCAGCTGGTCGAGATCGTGGAGGGCCGGGCGCTCGAGACGCTGCCGGGCGTCTCGGGCACGTTCGACCTCGTCTTCATCGACGCCGACAAGGAGCGCAGCGCGGACTACCTCGCACTCGCGCTCGAGCGCTCGCGCCCAGGCACCCTGATCGTCGCCGACAACGTCGTGCGCGGGGGCGCGGTGGTCGACCCCGAGAGTGACGACCCGCGGGTGGTGGGCGTGCGGCGGCTCGTCGACGCGGTCGCGGCTGAGCCGCGGCTGCTGGCTGCGCCGGTTCAGACCGTCGGCGTCAAGGGGTGGGACGGGATGGTGCTGGCGCTGGTGGTGTGAGGTCCGCAGCGGCTGTGCCCGCCGCCGCGCAGTCCGCGCACCGCCCGCGCACGAGCAGCTCGCTGCCCGCCGGCTCGGCGCCGCCCGCGCGCAGCCCCGCCAGCACCGGCGCGAGATCGACCTCGGTATCGAGGTCGGCGACCGCGCCGCAGGCCTCGCAGACGAAGTGGTGGTGCGGCGCGGAGCGCGGGTCGTAGCGGACCGCGCGGCCCGCGTGGACGCGTGAGGCGAGCCCGAGGTCGGCGAGCAGCTCGAGGCCGGCGTAGACCGTCGGCAGCGAGACGCCGGGCACGGTCCCGTGCACTCGCGCCAGCACCTCCTCGGCGGTCGCGTGGCGGCCGAGCGCGCTCAGGGCCCCGTGGATCGCGAGGCGCTGGGGCGTCACACGAAGGCCCTGGGCGCGGAGTGAGGAGCGGATCTCGTCATGGGCGGTCATATTCGGGTGCCCTAACTGTAACACTAGGTTCGTTATTACAAACGACTTGCGATAGTATACGTGACGATGCTTTCCGACATCGGCCTCTCCAACTGGCGCGACGCGGACGACCGCTCGCGCGTGCTGCAGGTCATCCAGCCCGGCCTGATCGGGCTGATCGACGGCACGCTCTCCACGCTCGCACCGATCTTCGCCGCCGCCTACGTGAGTGGCTCCCGCGCCGCGCTGCTCGTCGGCATCGCCGCCGCCCTCGGCGCCGCCATCTCCATGGGGCTCTCGGAGGCGCTGTCCGACGACGGCTCGATCACCGGCCGCGGCGGCTCGGCCGCGCGCGGCCTGATCACGGGCTCCGCGACGTTCGTCGGCGGCACCGCCCACGCCCTCCCGTTCCTGATCTCCGAGCTCTCGACCGCGCTGAAGGTTGCCTACGTCGTCGTCTCGATCGAGCTCGTCGCGATCGCGTGGGTCCGCAAGCGCTTCCTCCACGTCTCGATGCGCACCTCACTGATCCAGGTCACCCTTGGTGGCGTCGTGATCGCCATGGTCGGAGTCCTGCTCGGCCACGCTTAGTTTGCGGTCGGGCCCAGCGGCGTAACCTGCTCTCCATGGGCCTCGTCATCATCTGCGTGGTGGTCGTGATCCTCTCGTTCGTCGTCGGCGGCTGGGCCGCCGGCCACTGAACTAGAGCGCCGCGACCACCGCTTCCAGCTCCGCCACCACATCCCCGGTCAGCCGCAGCGTCGCGCGGTCGTCGTACTGCGTCGCGCTCTGGGTGACGATCGCCACCGCGCCGCCCGCCCGCAGCGTGATCGACGGCAGCCCGGCGACCGGGTAGACCTCGAGCGAGGAGCCGACGCAGAGCAGGACGTCGGCCCCCTCGGCCAGCTCCGTCGCGCGGTCCATCGCCGCCTCCGGCAGGAACTCGCCGAACAGCACCACGTCGGGCTTGAGCGGCTCCCCGCAGTCGCAGCGGGGCACGCCGTCGGGGTCGGCCGCCAGCCGCGCCCGCACGTCCTCGAGCTCGTACTGCCGCAGGCATTCGAGACATGAGGAGTGCGAGATCGAGCCGTGGACCTCGATCAGCTCCCGCGTGCCGGCCTGCGCGTGCAGCCCGTCGATGTTCTGCGTGACCACGGCCTCGAGCGCCCCGCGCCGCTCGAGCTCGGCCAGCGCGCGGTGCGCGCCGTTCGGGCGCTTCTCGCGCAGTGACGTGAAGCGCGTGCCGTAGAACGTCCAGAAGCGCGCCGGGTCGCGGCGGAAGACGTCGATGTGCGCGACCTCCATCGGGTTGACGTTCTCCCACAGCCCCGTCCCGGGCGAGCGGAAGTCCGGGATCCCCGACGGCACGGAGATCCCGGCGCCCGTCAGCGCCACCACCGTGCCGGCCGAGCGGATCAGCTCGGCCAGCGCGGCGGCACTCACTTGCCCTTGAACTCCGGCGTGCGCTTCCCGAGGAACGCGCCGATGCCCTCGCGGGCGTCCTCGGAGGCGAACGCCTTCGCGAAGCCCTGCTTCTCGGCCGCGATGCCCTCGTCGAAGTCGCCCTTATGGGAGACCTGCTTGATCAGCTCGAGCGCGAGCGGCGCCTGGCCGGCGAACTTGCGCGCCCACCGGACCGCCGCGTCGAACAGCTCGTGATCCTGCACGACGCGGTTGACGAGTCCGTGCTCGTAGGCGTCCTCGGCCGAGACCGCCTCGCCCGTGGTGTTCATCTCCAGCGCCTTCGACGGCCCGACGAGCCGCGGCAGCCGCTGCGTCCCGCCGAAGCCGGGGATGATGCCGAGGTTGATCTCGGGCTGGCCGAAGGTGGCCGAAAAGCCCGCGATGCGGACGTCGCAGGCCATCGCCAGCTCGCAGCCGCCGCCGAAGGCGAGGCCGTTGACCGCGGCGACGGTCATCGTGCGCGACTGCTCCCAGGAGCGCAGCAGGTCGTGCGCGCCGTCGAGCAGCTCGCGACCCGACGCCTCGTCCATCCTCGTGAACGCCTTGATGTCCGCGCCCGCGCAGAACAGCGCCGGGTTGGGCGAGGCGAGGATCATCGCCCTGACGTCCGGGTTCGCCTCGATCGCCGCCCACGCCTTCCCGAGCTGCGCGATCACGTCGGGGGAGATCGAGTTGGCGGGCGGGTTGTCGAGCCAGACGATGGCGTACTCGCCGCGGGTGTCGAGCTTGACGCCCGCGTTCTCGTAGCCCTCGTCTGGCTGCGGGTAGGGGTAGAAGCCCTGCCCGCTCTTGGCGCCGAGGCGACCCTGGGCGACGAGCCGGCGCAGGATCAGCGGCGGCTCGAAGTGCTCGCCCCACTCGTCCTCGGCCTGCTCGAGCGCGGCGAGCACGTCGTCGAGCCCGCGGAAGTCGGCGCGCGCGAACGGGCCCGGGATCATGCCCGTGCCCATCATCATCCCCAGGTCGATGTCGCGGACGCCCGCGATGCCCTCCTCGAGCACCAGGCATGACTCGACGAACGCCTTGAGCTGGAAACGGTCGGCGAGCTTCTCGCTGACGGCGGGAGCGGTCTCAGGAGTACTCATAGAAGCCCTTTCCGCTCTTCCGGCCGAGGTTTCCCTGCTCGACGAGCTCTGCCATGCCCTTGTGGACGTAGAAGCGGTCGCCGTAGGCGTCCCGCATGTCCTGGGCGACCTTCAGCGCCGTGTCGAGGCCAGAGTTGTCGGCGAGCAGGAACGGCCCCATCGGCACGAGCTTCGATTCGACGAGCGCCCTGTCGATCTCCTCGACGTCGGTGCCGGTCTCGTCCTGATAGCGCCAGATCTCCGACGCCGTCGAGGCGAGGATCCGGTTGACCACGAAGCCCGGGCACTCCGCGCAGCGCACCGGCATCTTGCGGATGGCCTGGGCGAAGTTGGCGGCGGCCTGCACCGTCTCCGGCGAGGTCTCCTCGCCCTCGATGACCTCGATCAGCCGCATATAGGAGGCCGGCCAGAAGAAGTGGAAGCCGACGACCTTGTCCGGCCGGTTGGTGATGTCGCCGATCTCGGTGATCGAGAGGCCCGAGGTGTTGGAGGCGAGGATCGCGTGACCGGGCGTAGCGGCATCGAGGTCCGCGAAGACCTGATGCTTGATCGCCATCTTCTCCGGCACCGCCTCGATGACGAAGTCGACGTCGCCGAAGGCGTCGTAGCCGGTGGTGCCGGTGATCAGCCCGAGCGTGTGCTCGACCTGGGCGTCGGCCTGCTCCTGGGTCAGCTTCTCCCGCTTGACCAGCTTGGCGGCCTGACCCTGGGTGACCTCGCGTGCGTGCTCGAGGCCCTTGTCCACGAATTCCTGTTTGACGTCCTTGAGGAGGACGGGGATGTCGGCGGTGGCGATGACCTGGGCGATCTCCCCGCCCATGACCCCGGCCCCCACGACAGCTGCTTTGAAGACGAACATGGCCGCATCCTCTCACGCCAGGCGCGCCGCTGAGAGCCCGGCCAGCGCGGTCATGCAGAGGGCCGAGCCGACGCACCAGATGCAGATCGCGTGCAGCTCGCCCACCTCGATCCAGGTCAGCCAGGCGGAGAGGCCGAAGCCCGAGAACGCGAGCACCGCGGTCACCGTCCGGGCCCGCTCGCCGTCACCGGCGAGCGAGCCGATGATCGCGACGTAGCCGAGCAGGCCGAGCAGCGCCACCGGCACCCCGCCGAGGTCCGCGTAGGCCGACTTCTGCACCGTGGCGCAGCCGTGAGCGATCGCGCACACCGGCGCGGCCCCGGCGTAGTGGGCCACCGTCAGGTAGCCCGCGATGCCGAGGCCGGCCAGCGCGACCGCCACGGAAGCGCGCCGCGCCGCCGCGAGACGAGCCGCCGGAGCAGCGACGCGGCTCACTTCAGCGCCGCCTTGAGCTTCGCGTGGCTGAGCACGCCCGAGCCGATCACGCGCGGCTGACCGCCCGCCTTCGCGACCGTGAAGGTCGGCGTCGCGTTCACGCCGATCCGCGTGGCGTCGGCGTCGGCGCGCTCCAGGCGCCGCAGCGCGAACGTGCCGTCCGCCGCGCTCAGAGCCTGGCCGGCATCCACGCCGGCGGCCTGCGAGACCGAGCGCAGGAAGCCGTCGGTCGCGTAGCCCGAGTTCTCCTGGCCCTGGGCGGCGTAGAACGCCTCCACGAACGGCCACAGCCGGCCCTGGCGCTCGGCTCCCGCGGCCACGTGGGCGGCGCGCTCGGAGTCCGGGCCGATGAAGTGCAGCGTGCGCAGCTCGAGCTTGGCCCTGCCCGGGCGGACGTAGTGCGCGACCAGCCACGGCAGCGTCTGCTTCGACGCCTCGGCGCAGATCGGGCATTGGAGGTCGACGTACTCGGTCAGCGTCAGCGGCGCCTTCGGGTCGCCGAGCACGCCGGCGTGTTCGGGGATGCCGCGGAACGTCGCGCTGACCGCCGGGGCCGGTGGGGCCGGTTTGGTGCCGCCGGAGACGGAGACGGCGACGCCGGCGGCGACGAGCACCGCGGACGCGCCGAGGGCGGCGAGCAGCCGCCGGGGAGCATGGGACATGAGGAGCCTTTCGAAGAGTGGGATGGGTGGTGCCGCGCGGGGAGCTACGCGGCGACCGGCGGCGCGCGGCCGCGCATGAGGCGCAGCCGGGCGGCGCTCGCACCCATCGACGAGCGCAGGAGGGGCCGCGAGGCGATCGCGGCGACCTGCTGAAGACGGGGAGCGGCGGTGCGCAGGGAGCGCACGAGCGCGCGGGCGGCGGGCGCGGCCCGCAGGGCGAGGGCCAGCACGGCGCCGGCGAGGACGCCAAGCGCGAGCAGCCCGAGCCAGCCGCCGCCGAGCGCGGAGCCGGCGCCGACGCCGGCGGCGAGCGCGGCCTGCGCCCCGCAGGAGAGCCAGACGGCCCCGGTGCCGAGCGCCCACAAGCGCCGGAAGCCGGGCGCGGCGCCGGCGACGCGGGCGACGAGCAGCGCCATCCCGATGCCGTAGAGGCCGAGCGCGAGGACGCCGATCGTGCTCCAGCCTGAGCCCGCGGCCTCCAGGCAGCTCTCGGCCCGCGGGCCGCAGAGGAGGGCGGCGCGGGTCTGGTCCACGCCGACCGCCAGCAGCGGCAGCAGCACGAGGGCGCGGAGGGTCAGAGAGAGATGGCGCATCGAGTCACATGATGCATCGGCACATGAGCGGCGCCTCAAGATCCGTACGAAGCCGCAGACCTCAGGCGAGCGGCTCGCGGTCGCCGCGCAGCTCGCGCGCGAACGCGTCGAGGCTGCGCTGAAGCGACTCGCGCAGCGCGCGGCGGATGAACAGCGCATCGGTCAGAGGCGTGAAGAGGTTGGCGTTCTTGATCTCGTACTCGAGCTCGAGGGCGAGCTCGACGCCGTCCGGGCCCGGCTCGAAGGTCACGGTCTGCGAGCCCTTGAGCTGCTCGTCCTCGACCGCGAGCGTCTGCCCGGATCGCGCCTCGTACGCGCTCACGCGCTCGACCACGCGCCCGCGGCCCCCCGGCCGCGAGTCCCACACGGCGCGCGCGCCCGGCGCCGGCCACTCCCCCTCGAGCTTGTACACGTGGCCGAAGCCGTCGACCCAGGCCGGCCAGCGCCCCGGGTCGTACCACAGCGCCTCCGCCTCGGACGCCAGGCCGGGCACGCTGACGGCGGCGCGGACCCGCGGCACCGCCTAGCCCACCCACACCGCGTGGCGCCACTCGCGCACCGCCGCGCCCGGGTCGCCGGCTTGCAGAGCGGCCTCCGCCACCGCCAGCACCGGCATGTCCTCGCCCGTGCCGAAGCCGGTGACCACGGGCTGGTACACCTCCGGCCGGTCCTCGCGCCCGATGTCCCAGCGCAGCACCGGGTAGCTCGTCACGAAGCTCGCCCCGAGGTAGTAGGCGGCGTGCAGGACGAGCGGCCGCGAGGCCTCGGCGAAGTCGCGGAAGCCGGCGCCGTTCTGGTCGAGGACGGTCTGCACCCAGCCGGGCACGTCGGCGGGCGGCTCCACCTCGACCAGCTCCACGCGCGCGCCGATCGCGGCCAGCGCCTCGGGCACGGACGCGAGGCTGAAGTCCGCGACGACCGGTGCCTCGGGCGCGCCGAAGCCGGCCGCGGCGGCCGCCGCGCCCTCTTCGAGGAAGCGCGCGAGATACTCGCGCGCCTCGAACCCGGTCCCCTCTGCGAAGACCCACCAGTCCAGGTCAGAGCACCTCCGCGCGGATGGCGTCGATGGAGGCCGCGATGCGGTCCAGGCGCGGCCGCAGCTCACCGCCCAGGCGCTCGAGCTCGACGCGGCCGGAGTCGGTGAGCCGGTAGAAGCGCCGCGACCGGCGCTCCGGGTGCTCCCACTCCCCGGCGACGTGACCCGCGGCCTCGAGCGAGCGCAGCAGCGGGTACATCGTGTTCGGGTTGACGGCGAGCGCTCCTGCGGTGAGCGCCCCGATGCGGTCCATCAGCTGGTTTCCGTAAGACGGCTCCTGGGCGACGAAGTGCAGCACCAGCAGCGGCAGCAGCCCGGCGCGGCGCAGGTCGCCGATGAGCGGGTCGGTGCCGCCCGGGCCGCGCGCGGCGGGGCCGGCGCCGGTCGCCTCGACCGCGGCACGGGCCTCGTCGACCGAGGCCGCCTCGGCCGCGGCCTGCGTCGTCTTGCGGGAGGGCACCGCCCGATCATGTCAGGCGACGAGCGCCCAGCCGCCGCTTGACAAGCCCTCCCGGACGCGGGTGAATAGCCCCAGGGTGACAGTCCCGCGCCGCGATCCACGGAGGGACGCGAAGGCCATCGGCCGTGCGGCCCGGTCGCGCGCGCTGACGCCGGAGGAGGAGATCATGAGTCTCCTTTCCGCCATCGGCAACGCCGGCGTCGTCGATCTGCTCGGCCGCGGCACGGACGCCAAGGGTGCCACCGAGGCCG
>JBDTMF010000110.1:0-14150 GCA_039934455.1 Solirubrobacteraceae bacterium | reverse complement strand
CTCCGACGCGCCGAGCGCCAGCAGCAGCTCGCCCCCGGTGCGATCGGCGCCGCTGGTGGCCTGCCGCGCGCGCATGGCGCCGCGGTAGTGCGCGGCCGCCTCCTCCCAGGCCAGCAGGCGGTCCGCGCGGCGGCCGGCGGCGAGCGCAAAGTCGATCGCGCGCGCCGGGCCGTCGACCGCGGCGGCGCGGGCGAAGTGCCGCGCGAGCTGCGGCAGCCACGGGTCGAGGTCGTCCTGGTGGAGGGCGAGGATCGTCTCGCCGACGCGTGAGTGGAGCCGCGCCCGGCGCAGGCCGGAGAGACCGTCGTAGAGCGTCGCGCGCACGAGCGCGTGGGCGAAGGCGTAGCGCCCCACGCGGCCGTCAACCTCGCGCAGCACGCGGGCGCGCACCGCCTCGTCGAGCGCCGCGACGAGGTCGTCGCCGGTCAGCGGGCCGAGCGCCTCGAGCAGCCCGAAGTCGAACTCGCGCCCGATCACGGATGCGACCTCGACCGCGTCGCGCGCCGAGGACGGCAGCCGCCGGATGCGCCGCGAGGTGACCGCGCGCACGCCCTCCGGCACCCCGGCCTCCTCGAGGTCGACCTCCCCCTCGAGGCCACCCTGGGTCTCGCGCAGGTGGCGCAGGATCTCCTCGACGAAGAACGGGTTGCCCTCGGTCTCGCCGTGGACCGCCGTGACGAGATCGGAGGACGGCACCTCGGCGCCGTGGGCCTGCATCAGCTCGCCGACCTCGCCGGCCTCGAGGCCCTCGAGTTGCACATGGGTGAGGATGTCCTCGCGCCGCAGCGAATCGATCAGCTCCGGCAGCGGGTGCCCGGCGTCGAGCTCGGCGTCGCGATAGGTGCCGAGGAACATCGTGCGGCGGGGCTGCGGCGCGCGCACGAGATGGCGCAACAGCTGCACGGTCGGGCTGTCGGCCCAGTGCAGGTCGTCGAAGACGAGCAGCAGCGGCGCTCCGGCGGCGAGCTCGGCGAGCAGCGCGGCGAGCGCGTCGAACAGCCGCTGGCGCTCCGTCCCGGCTTCGTTGAAGCCGGTCGCCGGCACGGCCGTCGGCGTGTTCGGGGCCCCGAGCTCCGGCAGCAGCGCGGCGAGATCGGCCGCGCGCGGGCCGAGCCGTTGCGCGGGCCCGGTCAGCGGGGCGCCGCCGGACCAGCCGCGCAGCATCTCCATCACCGGCTGGTAAGCGCCCGGGCCGGTCTCGTCGAAGCGGCCGTAGAGCACGACCGCGCCGTCGGCATGCGCGGCGCGCGTGAACTCGGCGGCCAGCCGCGACTTGCCGATCCCCGGCTCGCCTGCGACCAGCACGAGGCGGCGGTCGTCTTCCAGGGCCGACTCCCACGCCGTCTGGAGCGCGGCAAGGTGGTCCGCGCGGCCCACGAACGCAGCGCG
Organism: Solirubrobacteraceae bacterium; assembly: GCA_039934455.1. GTDB lineage: Bacteria > Actinomycetota > Thermoleophilia > Solirubrobacterales > Solirubrobacteraceae > DASQFQ01. The sequence continues at coordinate 12,761 of JBDTMF010000110.1, read as the reverse complement.
TGCGACGGCGGTGGCGAGCGGCACGGGCAGCGGCGCGGGCTCGGGCGCGAGCGCGGGCGGCGCCTCCCGCTCGGGGGCGTCGCCGCGCAGCAGCCGCTCGTGGAGCGCCATCAGCTGGGGCCCGGGCACGGTACCGAGCTCGTGGCGCAGCAGCTGACGCAGCTCGTCGAACGAGCGCAGGGCCTCCGCCGCGTTGCCGCTCGCCTCGTGAATCTCCATCAGCAGACGGTGCGCCGACTCGCGGAAGGGCGCGAGCGCGATCGCGGTGCGGGCAGCGTGCTCGGCGGCGTCGAGCTCACGGCCGCCGATCCGCAGCCCCGCCTCCCCCAGCGCCTCGAGCGCGCGCAGCCGCAGGCCCTCGACCTCGCGCCGGCGCTCGAGCACCCACGGGCCGTCGCATTCGGCCAGGAAGGGCTCGGTGGCGAGCGCCAGCGCCGCCCGCGCCTGCGCGGCCGCATCGGCCCAGCGGCGGTCGTCGAGCGCCTGCACCGCCAGCTCGAGCGCGTCGGCGAGCGCCTCGGTGTCGACCAACAACGGCTCGGGCAGCGCGAGCCGGAGCTCCGCGCGGCCGCTGAGCGCGTCGGGGCCGAGCGCGCGCCGGAGCTTGGAGAGCAGCGAGCTGAGCGCGGAGTCCGACGCCGCCGGGGCGCGCTCCGGCCACAGCACGTCCTCGAGCTCGTAGCGCGGGCAGGCGCGGGTCCGATGGCAGACGAGGTAGGCCAGCAGCAGCTGTCCCTGGCGACCCGGCAGGGCGCCGCCCGCCAGCCCGTCCTGGTTGCTGACCGCGACGCGTCCGCAGAGGCGGATCTCCCATCGGATATGCCGAGCCAATGCGATCGCCACGCTACCGGCCCGCCAAGCTTTCGCCAAGGTCCGGGCAAGGCGACGGGCGCACCATGCCGCGGTGCGGGCGCGAAGGATCGCGCCCGCTGCTTCACTTAAGCGCTACCGTCGGCGCCGTGGACCCACCAGCGCCGGGCACGGAGCTTGTCGGCGGCTATCGGCTCGGGGAACCGGCGGCACAGGGCGCGATGGGCAGCGTCTACCGCGCCACCGCGCCTGACGGCCGCGCCGTCGCGGCCAAACGGCTGCTCGACGAGAAGCACGCCGCACGCTTCGAGATCGAGGGGCGACTGCTCTCACGCCTCGACCACCCGCGCGTGGTCAAGGTGCTCGGCACGGTCGACGATCCGAGCGGCCGCTACCTGATGATGGAGTGGGTCGACGGCGAGGATCTCGCGCACGTGCTGCGCCGCGAGGGGACGCCGGGGCTGACCGAGGACCAGGTCGTCAAGCACACGCTGGAGGCGGCCGAGGCGCTGCGCTACGTGCACGAGCAGCAGACGATCCACCGCGACGTCAAGCCGCAGAACCTGATGCTCTCGCCCGAGCGCGGCGTCGTCCTCGTCGACTTCGGGATCGCGCGAGATCTCGCCGCCGAGAGCGCGACCGAGGGCATCGGGACCCCCGGCTACATGGCGCCCGAGGCGTTCACCGGCGGCCCGATCTCCCCGCGCACCGACGTCTACGGGCTGGCGATGACGGCCTGGACCCTGCTCACGAGCGTCCCCGCGCGCTACGCGAGCGTGCGGCCTCCCGAGGGCACGAGCGAGACCCTGCTCTCGACGATCGACGCCGCGCTGGCAGTCGATCCGGAGCGCCGCCTGCCCTCGATGCAGGCCTGGGCCGACGGGCTCGGCGGCCACCTGCCGACCGAGCGCGGGCGCGACATCGGCGTGTCCGCCGCCGTCGGCGAGGCGACCGCGCGCGTGCTCTCCGCGATCGTCAAGACGGCCGCCGGGGTGTTCGACGCCGCGGCGACGTCGGTGGCGCTGCGCCGCTCGGACGGCGGGCTCGACTACCAGGCGGCGTGGGGCGCCGGCGCCGACGAGGTCGTCGGCATGCGCCTGCAGGCCGGCCAGGGCATCGCCGGCCGCGTGCTCGCGACCGGCGTCGGCGAGGTCGTCCAGGACTGCCGCGCCGACCCCGACTTCGCGGCCGCGACCGCGCGCCGGACCGGCTACGTGCCCTACACGATGCTGGTCGTGCCGCTGATCCCGGACGGCGAGACCGTCGGCGTCCTCACCGTGCTCGATCGCCGCGACGGCACGTCCTACGACATCGGCGACCTCGCCAAGGGCGCGATGTTCGCCGACCTCGCGCTGGCGGCGATGGACGCCGAGCCGGGCGCCCGGGCCGCCCTGACGACGGCCATCGGGCGCTCGTAGCGGTCAGCTGGTCCGGCGCCGGAACAGCACGCCGGAGGCGGCCATCGAGACGGCGAGGATGCCGCCGCACCAGGCCAGCGCGGTCCACGGGCTCGAGCCGACCGGCGTGCCGAGGAGCAGGCCGCGCAGCGTCTCGATCACGGGCGTGATCGGCTGGTGCCGCGCGAAGCCCTGGATCGCCGACGGCATCGTGTCGACCGGGACGAACGCGCTGCTCGCGTAGGGCAGGAACATGATCACGAACGTGAAGCCGTTGGCGGCCTCCCGGGACTTCGCGATCTGGCCGATCGCCGCGGCCAGCCACGAGATGGCGAGCACGAACGCGACCAGGATCCCGACGGCGGCGAGCCAGTCGAGCGCGCCGGCGTGCGGCCGGAAGCCGATCAGGAACGCGACGCCGAACACGATCACCGTCGAGGCGGCGTTGCGCAGCGCGCTCGCGACCACGTGCCCGGCGAGGATCACCGGGCCGCCGACGTCCATCGAGCGGAAGCGGTCGATGATGCCGCCCGCGAGGTCCTGGCTGACCGTCACGGCCGTCGTCGCCGAGCCGAAGCCCGCGCACAGCAGGATCACGCCGGGGACGACGTAGGTGACGTACTCGCCGCCGGTGTCGATCGCCCCTCCGAACAGGTGGACGAACATCAGCATCAGGGACGTCACCAGCGCGTCGATGTTGTGCGCCGACAGGCGGGTGCAGCGCGCGGCCATGGTGAGGGCGGTGTCAGACATCGGCGGTCTCCGGCTCGGGTCGGGTGGTGGTGCGGCCGGTGAGGGCGAGGAAGACGTCGTCGAGCGTCGCGGTGTGGACGGAGAAGCGCTCGACCGCGGTGCCGCCGGGATCGACCTCGTCGAGCAGCGCGCGCACGTCCGCCGCGCTGCCGTCGGTCGCCACGCCGAGGCGGCGCTCGGAGGTGTCGGACGAGATCACGCGGCCGCCCAGGGCGCGCGCGACGTCCTCGAACGCGCCGGCGTCGGCGAGCACGAGGTCGAGGCGCTGGTCGGCGGTCTGCCGCTTGAGCTCCGCGGGTGTGCCGTCCGCGACGACGCGGCCGCCGTCGAGGACGGCGACGCGGTCGGCGAGGCGGTCGGCCTCGTCGAGGTACTGCGTGGTCAGGAACACGGTCACGCCCGCGGCCACGAGCCCGGTGGTCACGTCCCACTGCGCAGGTTCTCGGCGCCGGTCTGGAGCTCGTCGACCGCCGCGTACTGGCCCGTGAGGCTGATCGTGCGCCGGACCGCGCGCAGGTCCCCGACGACGTCGAGGCCCGCCACGCGGGCACGGCCGGCGTCCGGCCTCAGGAGCGTGGAGAGGATCCGCACCATCGTCGTCTTGCCCGCGCCGTTGGGGCCGAGCAGCGAGAACACCGTGCCGCGCGCGACCCGCAGGTCGACGCCGTCGAGCACCCGCAGCGCGCCGTAGGACTTCGCGATCCCGATCGCCTCGATCGCCGGTTCCGTCATGTCATCGACTTCTTCTGCGTTTACCATACGCATTACAGCGTAGGGCATACGCGATTAGGCTGCGAGGGGACATGGACGACGACGACACCGAGACCGGGCTGCCGGCGAGCATCGAGGCGGTCTGGGGCCTGCGACGGCGCCCGCGCAAGGGGCCGAAGCCCGGCCTCGACCTCGAGCGCATCGTGAGCGCCGCCGTGAACGTGGCCGCGTCCGAAGGTCTGGAGGCCGTCTCGATGAGCCGCGTCGCCACCGAGCTCGGCTCCTCCACGATGTCGCTCTATCGCTACGTCGGGGCCAAGGACGAGCTGCTGGCGCTGATGGTCGACGCCGCGTTCGACACGCCGGTCGGCCCCCCGGCCGACGGCGAGGACTGGCGCGCCGGGCTCTCGCGCTGGGCCTGGACCTACCACGACGCGCTGCGGCGCCACCCGTGGGTCCTGCGCGTGCCGATCAGCGGCCCCCCGGTCACTCCGAACCAGATCGCGTGGCTGGAGGACGGACTGCGCTCGCTCGCGGGCACCGGCCTGACCGAGCCCGAGAAGCTTTCGGTGATCCTGCTGGTCAGCGGCTACGTCCGCAACGAGGCCACGCTGGCCGCGGACCTCGAGACGGCATCCGGGCCGATCATGCCGACCTGGGGCCGGCAGATCGCGAGCCTGACCGACCCCGAGCGCTTCCCGGCCCTCCATGCCGCCCTCGGCTCGGGCGCCGTCGCCCGGGATGACGACCCCGACGACGAGTTCATCTTCGGCCTCGAGCGCGTGCTCGACGGCATCAACGCGCTCGTGCGTTCGCGCCAGCGTGGTTAGGCGTTGCGCCGCGGCCGGGTAGCGTGGGGCGAATGGCTGAGATCGCGCTGCGGATCAACGGCGAGGAGCACCGCCTCGAGATCGACGTGCGGACCACGCTGCTCGATCTCCTGCGCGAGAACCTTGGGCTGACCGGCGCGAAGAAGGGCTGCGACCACGGCCAGTGCGGCGCCTGCACGGTGCTGCTCGACGGCCGCCGCGCCAACGCCTGCCTTGCGCTCGCGGTCGCGCACGACGGCGCCGAGATCGTGACCGTCGAGGGCCTCGCCGCGGGCGACGACCTGCATCCGCTGCAGGCCGCGTTCGTCGAGCACGACGCGTTCCAGTGCGGCTACTGCACCCCGGGGCAGCTCTGCTCGGCGGCGGGCATGCTCGCCGAGGCGGAGGCCGAGGGCGTCACGCTCGACGCCGCCGAGATCCGCGAGCGCATGAGCGGCAACCTGTGCCGCTGCGGCGCGTATCCGAACATCGTCGCCGCGATCGCCGACGTCGCGTCGTGAAGGCGTTCGCCTACGAGCGCGCGGCCGATGCGGCCGGCGCCGCGGCGGCGGGCGCCCACGGGGCGACGTACCTCGCCGGCGGCACGAACCTCGTCGACCTGATGAAGCTCGGTGTCGAGACGCCGGACCGGCTCGTCGACGTCGCCGGCCTCCCGCACGACGCGATCGAGGAGCTGTCCGGCGGCGGCCTGCGGATCGGCGCGGCCGTGAGCAACGCCGACCTCGCCCTCCACCCCGTCGTACGCGAGCGCTACCCCGTGCTCTCCCAGGCGCTGCTGGCCGGCGCGTCGGGCCAGCTGCGCAACCTCGCCACCGTCGGCGGCAACCTGCTCCAGCGCACGCGCTGCTCGTACTTCCAGGACGTCACCAAGCCCTGCAACAAGCGCCGCCCGGGCTCCGGCTGCCCGGCCCGCGAGGGCGAGCACCACAACCTCGCGATCCTCGGGCAGTCCGAGCACTGCGTCGCCACCCACCCGTCCGACATGGCGGTCGCGCTGACCGCGCTCGGCGCGACGGTGCACGTCCACGGCAAGGGCGCCGTCCCCATGCCCGGCCTGCACCGCCTGCCCGGCGAGCACCCCGAACGGGACACGAACCTCGCGCCCGGCGACCTGATCACAGCGATCGAGCTCCCCTCCCCGGACGCCGCGGCCGTGCGCTCGGCCTACCGCAAGGTCCGCGAGCGCGCGTCCTACTCGTTCGCGATCGTCTCGGTCGCGGCGGCGGTCAGCCTGCGCGACGGCGTGATCGACGAGTGCAGGATCGCCCTCGGCGGCGTGGCGCACGTCCCGTGGCGGGCGACCGAGGCGGAGGCGGCCCTCAAGGGCGCGGCGGCGTCGGAGCAGAGCTTCACGGCGGCGGCCGGGGCGGAGCTGGCCCACGCGCAGCCGCTGCGCGACAACGCCTACAAGGTGCCGCTCACGCGCAACGTCCTCGTCAGCCTCCTCAGCGAGCTGTGCGCGTGACCGGCACCACCCTCACCCCCGCGGTCGGCGCGCCCCTCAGCCGCATCGAGGGCCGCGAGAAGGTCACCGGCGAGGCGCGGTACGCCTACGAGCAGCCGATCGAGGGCGTCGCCTACGCCGTGGCGGTCACGTCCACCGTCGCCACCGGCGAGATCACGCGGATCGACGCGTCGCGGGCGCTTGCCCTCCGCGGCGTCCTCGCGGTCATCTCGCACGAGAACGCCCCCCGCCTCGCCGAGGTCGGCGACGGCGAGCTGATGCTCTTCCAGTCGCCGAAGGTCGCCTACCGCGGCCAGATCGTCGCCGGAGTGGTCGCCGAGTCGCTCCAGACCGCGCAGGAGGCTGCCGCCGCGGTCGCGCTCGACTACGATGCCGCGCCGCACGACGTCGAGCTCCGCCCCGGCCACCCACGCTTCTACAAGCCCGAGAAGGTCAACCCGAGCTTCCCGACCGACGTCGCGCACGGCGACCTCGACGCCGGGCTGGCCGCCGCGGACGTCGTGGTCGACGCGACCTACACGACCCAGCCGATCCACAACAACCCGATGGAGCCGCACGCGAGCCTCGCGCTCTGGGAGGACGGCGGCCTGACGCTGTACGACGCGATCCAGGGCACCTGGCGCGCGCACAACGACATCGCCGAACTGTTCGAGCTCGACCCCGAGCGGGTGCGGGTGATCTCCCACCACGTCGGCGGCGGCTTCGGCTCCAAGGGCACGCCGCGGCCCCAAGCCGTCCTCGCCGCGATCGCCGCGCGGATCGTCGAGCGCCCGGTCAAGATCGCGCTCACCCGCCGGCAGCTGTTCTCGATGGTCGGGTACCGCACGCCGACGATCCAGCGAATGCGCCTCGGCGCCGCGCGCGACGGCCGGCTGCGCGCGATCGGGCATGACGCCTTCGAGCAGACCTCGACCATCCGCGAATTCGCGGAGCAGACGACGATCGCCACGCGCCACATGTACGCGGCGCCCGACCGCCTGACCACGCACCGCCTCGTCGCGCTCGACGTCCCGACGCCGTCATGGATGCGCGCCCCCGGCGAGTGCCCGGGCATGTTCGCACTCGAGTCGGCGATGGACGAGCTGGCGGTCGCCTGCGAGATCGACCCGATCGAGCTGCGGATCGCCAACGAGCCGGCCGAAGATCCCGAGAAGGGCATCCCGTTCAGCTCGCGCAGCCTCGTCGCCTGCCTGCGCGAGGGCGCCGAGCGCTTCGGCTGGACCGGCCGCGACCCGACCCCCGGCGCGCGCCGCGACGGCCGCTGGCTCGTCGGCACCGGCGTCGCCGCCTCGACCTACCCGACCTACCGCTCGCCCTCGCAGGCGACCGCGCGGATCGACGCGGACGGCGGTTTCACCGTGCAGATCGCCGCCGCGGACATCGGGACCGGAGCGCGCACGGCGCTCACCCAGATCGCCGCCGACGCGCTCGGCGTCGACGCCGAGCGGGTGCGGATGGAGATCGGCGACAGCCGCTTCGGCCAGGCGGCGCTCGCCGGCGGCTCGATGGGCACCGCGTCGTGGGGCTCGGCCGTGGTGAAGGCCTGCAAGGCGCTCTTGGACCAGGGCGAGGGCGAGGTGATCGCCGACACCGCCAAGGAGGTCAAGGCGCTCTCGAAGCTCTCACGCCACGCCTTCGGCGCCCAGTTCGTCGAGGTGCGCGTCGACACCGCCAGCGGCGAGGTCCGCCTCCCACGGGTGCTCGGCGTCTTCGGCGTCGGCCGCGTGATCAACCCGAAGACCGCGCGCTCGCAGTTCATCGGCGGCATGACCATGGGCATCTCGATGGCGCTGCACGAGGAGAGCGTCATGGACCGCGAGTTCGGGGACTACCTCAACCACGACCTCGCCCAGTACCACGTGCCGGTCAGCGCAGACATCCAGGAGATCGACGCGGCCTGGGTCGAGGAGCACGACGACGAGCTCAACCCGATGGGCTCGAAGGGCATCGGCGAGATCGGGATTGTCGGCACCGCCGCGGCGGTCGCCAACGCCGTCTTCCACGCGACCGGCACGCGCGTGCGCGACCTGCCGATCCGGCTCGATCGCCTCGTGAGCTAGGGCGCCGGCGCGTCGAGCACGATCTCGACGTCGTCCCGGACCTTGAGCGCGCCCATCAGCCCGCGATAGGGCTTGATCCCCCACTCGCTCTGGACGAGCGGGACCGTCGCGCGGATGCGGCCGCCGGCCGTCTCCAGCCGCAGGCTGACGGGCCGGGTCGCACCCGCCATCGTCAGGTCGCCCGCGACGGCGTCGCCCGCGACGCTCGTACTCCGGAACGCGATGGGCGAGCTGCCGAGCACCTTCGCGTCGATGTTCTTGCGGATGTCCCGCCGGTCCTTATCCGTGAGCGGCTTGACGCCGCGGTGGCCCTCGCGCACCTCGAGCGAGCCCGGATCCGCGGTCAGCTCGATCGAGCCGTCCTCGACCGTCGCCTCCCAGCGCGTGACCTCGATGATGAGGTCGTGGCCGACCCTCGCGGCCACCCCCTCGCGGTACGTGTGGACGTGCATCGAGGCGTTGTCCGGGCCGTAGTTCATACCGCTGCAGGCCTCCGCTTCCGGTTGAGCACGCGCGCCGCCACGATGCCGCCGACGGCCCCGAACAGGTGGCCCTGCCACGAGATCCCCGGGTGCGGCACGAGGCTGAAGGCCAGGGTTGCGCCGTAGACGGCGATCACGCCGACGCCCGCGACCAGGTGGATCGGGTTGCGGCTGAAGAGCCCGCGCGCGATCAGGTAGGCGGCGAAGCCGAACACGAGCCCGCTGGCGCCGATGTGGTTCGTGTGGGCCGGCCCGATCAGCCAGGTGCCGAGGCCGCCGATCGCCGCGACGAGCACCGTCACCGCGGCCGTGCGCGCGAGCCCGCTGAGCGCGATCGCACCGCCGAGGATGAGGAACGGGATCGTGTTGCCGATCAGGTGGCCCCAGCCGGAGTGCAGGAACGGCGCAAACGCGATGTCCGGCAGCGTGCCCGGATCGCGCGGGTGGATGCCATTGGCGTCGAGGTGGGCGCCGGCGGCGTCGAGCACCTCGACGACCCACATGACGATGACCATCGCGCCCACGAACACGAAGCCGCGGACGCGATCCTCGGAGCGAGAACGGACCGGCAGCGCGTCGACGGGGGTCGCCATGGACCGCAAAGGCTACGCCCTGTGGCTCAAGCGCCCCTCAACACGCGAAAGGGCGCCCCGTGGGGCGCCCTTTCGGCAATGCCTGTCCGTGAGGCGAGCGCTACTCGGTGTCGGCCGGCGGCACCGCGGGCTGGTCGAGGACTCCGCCCTCGTCCGCGCCCTCCACGGACTCGCCCTCCTTGCTCTCCGCGCCGACGCCGACGGGGGTCGGGGCGGGCTCGGGCTTGATGATCGAGAGCTTGACGTCCTGGTTCTCGTCACCCTCGGCGGCCGGCTCCACGAGCACGGTGCCGCCCTCGACGAGCTCCGCGCGGAGCACGAAGTCGGCGAGCGGGTCCTCGATGTAGCGCTGGATCGCCCGGCGCAACGGGCGGGCGCCCATCGACGGGTCCCAGCCCTTCTCGACCAGGAAGTCCTCGGCCCCCTCCGTGAGCTCCAGCTGGAGGTCGCGGTCTGCCAGCGACTGGCGGATCCGCCGCAGCAGGAGGTCGACGATCTGCTTGATCTCGTCCTTCTGCAGCTTGTGGAAGACGATGACCTCGTCGATGCGGTTGAGGAACTCGGGGCGGAAGACCTTCTTGAGCTCTCCCATGACCCGGTTCTTCATGTCGTCGTAGGTCATGCCGTGATCGTCGTCGCCGACGGAGAAGCCGAGCGGGGTGTTCCGCGCGATCTCCGACGCCCCGACGTTCGAGGTCATGATCACGATCGCGTGCCGGAAGTCCACCGTGCGGCCCTGCGAGTCGGTCAGGCGACCGTCCTCGAGGATCTGCAGGAGGATGTTGAAGACGTCCGGGTGGGCCTTCTCGATCTCGTCGAGCAGGAGCACGGAGTACGGCTTGCGGCGCACCGCCTCGGTGAGCTGCCCGCCCTCGTCGTAGCCGACGTAGCCGGGCGGCGAGCCGACGAGGCGCGACACCGCGTGCTTCTCCATGTACTCCGACATGTCGATGCGGATCATCGCCTCCTCGTCACCGAAGAGGAACTCCGCGAGCGTGCGCGCCAGCTCGGTCTTGCCCACACCGGACGGGCCGAGGAAGACGAAGGAGCCGGTCGGGCGCTTCGGGTCCTTGAGGCCCGCGCGCGAACGCCGGATCGCCTTTGCGACGACCTCGATCGCCTGGTGCTGGCCGATCACGCGCTTGTGCAGCTCGTCCTCCATGCGCATGAGCTTCTGCGTCTCGGCCTCGGTGAGCTTGAACACCGGGATGCCGGTCCACATCGAGACGATGTCGGCGATCTCCTCCTCGCCGATCGACGGGCGCTCTCCGCCCTCGCCCGACTCCCAGGCGTCCTCGAGCTCGCGCTTGCGGTTCGTGAGCTTGCGCTCGCTGTCGCGCAGCGACGCGGCCTTCTCGAACTCCTGCGCCTCGATCGCGGCCTCCTTCTCGCGCCGCGTCGTCTCGATCTCCTCCTCGAGCTCCCGGTACACGGGCGGGGAGGACATCGACTTGATGCGCATGCGCGAGGCGGCCTCGTCGACGAGGTCGATCGCCTTGTCGGGCAGGAAACGGTCGGAGATGTAGCGGTCCGCCAGCTCGGCGGCCGCCTCCAGCGCCTCTTCCGTGATGTTGATCTTGTGGTGCGCCTCGTAGCGGTCGCGCAGGCCCTTGAGGATCTGCACGGTCTCCTCCACGGAGGGCTGGTCGACCGTGATCTTCTGGAAGCGACGCTCCAGCGCCGAATCGCGCTCGAGGTACTTGCGGTACTCGTCGAGCGTGGTCGCGCCCACGGTCTGCAGCTCGCCGCGGGCGAGGGCCGGCTTGAGGATCGAGGCGGCGTCGATCGCGCCCTCGGCGGCACCGGCGCCGACGAGGTTGTGGAGCTCGTCGATGAACAGGATGATGTCCCCGCGCTGGGTGATCTCCTTCATCACCTTCTTCAGGCGCTCCTCGAACTCGCCGCGGTACTTCGAGCCCGCGACGAGCGCCGCGAGGTCGAGCGTGTAGATCTGCTTGTTCTTGAGCAGCTCCGGCACGTCGGCGTTGGTGATGCGCTGGGCGAGGCCCTCGACGACGGCAGTCTTGCCGACGCCGGGCTCGCCCACGAGCACGGGGTTGTTCTTGGTGCGGCGCGAGAGGATCTGCATGATCCGCTCGATCTCGACCTCGCGGCCGACGACCGGGTCGAGCTTGCCGTCGGCGGCCAGCTTGGTCAGGTTGCGCCCGAACTGGTCGAGCAGCTTCGAGGACTTCTTGCCCTCACCCGGACCGGCGGCGGTGCCGGACGCGGCGCCCTGGCCCGAGCCGGAGCCCGAGCGGCGGCCGCCGGGGCCCGACAGCATCCGGATGACCTCGTTGCGGATCTTCTCCGAGTCCGCGTCGAAGTCGAGCAGGATGCGGGCGGCGACGCCCTCGTTCTCGCGCACGAGGCCGAGCAGGATGTGCTCGGTCCCGATGTAGTTGTGGCCCAGCGACAGCGCCTCGCGGAGCGCCAGCTCGAGCACCTTCTTGGCGCGGGGCGTGAACGGGATCTGGCCCGAGGTGACCTCCTCGCCGGAGCCGACGATGCGCACGACCTGCGCGCGCACACGCTCAACGGTGATGTCGAGGCTCTCGAGCACTCGGGCGGCGAGACCCTCCTCCTCGCGGAGGAGTCCGAGCAGGATGTGCTCGGTGCCGATGTAGTTGTGCTTGAGCGTTCGCGCCTCCTCCTGGGCGAGAACGACCACCTGGCGTGCGCGTTCTGTAAATCGCTCGAACATGGTGGTTGGGAGCTTCCTTCCTGCTAAGTACGCTGAGCCCTAGCGCTGGGTCGTGAAGAGGTTCCGGACGGGTCGGAGGGACTGGGACGTTGTGGTGTCACCCACGTATTCGGCAGGCCGGCCGAAGTGGATGAACGAGGGCGGCAGAAGTTGACGGCCATGAGGCAGTCTACCAACGGCGGGAGGACGGCATGCGGGGCTTGGCGCCCTCGCGCATTCGCTAGCGCATCGCGGGGAACAGCACGACCTCGCGGATCGAACGGCGGCCCGTGAGCACCATGACCAGCCGGTCGATCCCGATGCCGATCCCGCCGGTCGGCGGCATCCCGTGCTCGAGCGCCTGGACGAAGGCCTCGTCGAAGGGATGCGCCTCCGCGTCCCCGGCCGCCGCGGCGGCGGCCTGCTCCTCGAAGCGGCGGCGCTGCTCGTCGGGGTCGTTGAGCTCGGTGAACGCGTTCGCGAACTCCATCCCGTCGACGAACACCTCCCAGCGCTCGACCAGCCCGTCCTCGCTGCGGTGGCGCTTGGCGAACGGCGACAGCTCCACCGGGTAGTCCATCAGGAAGGTCGGGTCCTGCAGCGTGGGCTCGACGTACTTGGAGAGCAGGTGGTCGACGAGCTGCGCCCAGGTCTCCTCGTCGGGGACCTCGAGGTCGCGCTCGCGCATCGCCGACTGCAGCGCCTCGAGCGAGCGGTGGCCGTAGATGTCGATCCCGGTGCGGTCGGCGATCGCGCCGCCGAGCGTCTCGCGCTTCCACGGCGGCGCGAAGCGGTCCTGGCCGAGCTGGGTGGCGACGAAGTGCACGAGCTCCTCGGCATGGCGCGCGACGTCCTCGTAGTCGGCGTAGGCCTCGTACCACTCGAGCATCGTGAACTCGGGGTTGTGCTTGAAGGAGACGCCCTCGTTGCGGAAGTCCTTGCCGATCTCGTAGACGCGCTCGAGCCCGCCGACGATC
>JBDTMF010000109.1:0-14198 GCA_039934455.1 Solirubrobacteraceae bacterium | reverse complement strand
TCGAGCCGTGGTCGTTCGGGATCTACGCGGGCGGCCAGTCGATCCTCGTCGGCACGCCCAGCGGCGTCACGCTCGGCCCCGAGGGCGGGGCGCACCAGTCGGTGATCACGCCCTCGATCGGCATCGAGCAGCCGGGTTGCGTCGCGTGGGAGCCGGCCTTCGGCCAGGACTTCGAGTGGACGTTCCTCCATGCGCTGTCGCGGCTCGGCCGCGAGGACGGCGAGGCCGCCTACTTCCGCCTCTCGACCCGGCCGATCGACCAGTCGCTGCACACGGGCACGCGTGCGGACGTGCTGCGGGGCGGCTACCGGCTGCGCGCCGTGGAGGCGCCCCGCGTGGTGATCGCGGTCATGGGCGCGCTCGTCCCCGAGGCGGTCGCGGCGGCCGACACCCTGCGCGAGGAGGCGGACATCGAGGCCGAGATCGTCTGCGTCACGAGCGCGGACCTGCTCTTCCGCTCCTTCCAGGCGCGCAGCGGGCTGGGCGAGGGCGATCCGGAGTTCCTCGCCGAGCTGCTCCCGCACGGCGTGCCGATCGTCGCGCTCGTCGACGGCCATCCGCACACGCTCGCGTTCCTCGGCTCGCCGATCGCCTGCCTCGGCGTCCAGCGCTTCGGCCAGTCCGGCGACCTCGCGGAGCTCTACGAGCACCACGCGGTCGACGCCGAGTCGGTCGTGGGCGCGGCGCTCGACCTGCTGGACCCCGCGTGACGTTCACCACACGGCCGGAGCTGCGCGGCATGTTCGGCATGGTCGCCTCGACGCACTGGCTCGCCTCGGGCGTTGGCATGTCGGTGCTCGAGCGGGGCGGCAACGCGTTCGACGCGGCCGTCGCGGCCGGGCTCGTGCTGCAGGTCGTCGAGCCGCACCTCAACGGACCGGGAGGCGACCTGCCGGCGATCATCCACTCCGCCGAGCGCGACGAGGTGCTCGTCATCTGCGGCCAGGGGCCGGCGCCGGCCGCGGCGACGCCGGCGCGCTTCGCCGAGCTCGGGCTCGACCTGATCCCCGGCTCGGGCCCGCTCGCCGCGGTCGTGCCGGGCGCGTTCGACGCCTGGATGCTGATGCTGCGCGAGTTCGGGACGTGGGAGCTCGCGGACGTCATGGAGTTCGCGATCGGCTACGCGCGCGACGGCTACCCGCTCGTGCCGAGCATCCGGGTGGCGGTGGCGGGGGTCGAGCAGCTGCTGCGCGCGGAGTGGACGAGCTCGGCGGAGATCTACCTGCCCGGCGGCGACCTGCCGGCCGCCGGCGAGCGCTTCCGCAACCTGCCGCTGGCCGACGCCTACGGGCGGATCGCGCTCGAGAGCCGGCGCGCGGCGAGCACACGCGAGGGGCGGATCGACGGCGCGCGCGACGCCTTCTACCGCGGCTGGGTCGCCGAGGCGATCGACGGCTGGGTGCGCGACACCGAGGTGATGGACACGAGCGGCCGCCGGCACCGCGGCCTCCTGAGCGGCGGGGACCTCGCGGGCTGGTACGCAACGCTCGAGGCGCCGGTGACGCTCGACTACCACGGCCACACGATCTGCAAGACCGGGCCCTGGGGGCAGGGGCCGGTGATGCTGCAGCAGCTCGGGATGCTCGCGGGCTTCGACCTCGAGGCGATGGGCCCCGGCCCTGACTTCATCCACACCGTGATCGAGTGCGCGAAGCTCGCGTTCGCCGATCGCGAGGCCTACTACGGCGACCCCGACTTCGCCGACGTCCCGCTGGCGGCGCTGCTGAGCGCGGCCTACGCGGACGAGCGGCGGGCGCTCGTCGGTGAGCGCGCCTCCGAGGTGCTGCGGCCGGGCTCGCCGGACGGCCGCGAGCCGGTGCTGCCCCCGCTCGCCCGGGCGGCCGCGGACGCCGTGGGCAGCGAGCCGACGCTCGCGCTGGCGCAGGAGACGCGCGGGGACACCTGCCACCTCGACGTCGCCGACCGCCACGGCAACCTCGTATCGGCGACGCCGAGCGGCGGCTGGCTGCACGCCGCGCCGGTCATCCCCGGCCTCGGGTTCTGCCTCGGGACGCGCGCGCAGATGTTCTGGCTCACCGAGGGGCTGCCGAACTCGCTCGAGCCGCGCAAGCGGCCGCGCACCACGCTCACGCCGACGCTCGTGCTGCGCGGCGGCGATCCCTACATGGCGATCGGCACGCCCGGCGGGGACATGCAGGACCAGTGGTCGCTGGGCGCCCTGCTGGGGCACCTGCACTTCGGCCGCGACCTCCAGGCGGCGATCGACGCCCCCTCGTTCCACACCAACCACCTGCCGAGCTCCTTCCATCCGCGCGAGCTGCGCCTCAACGAGCTCGAGATCGAGGAGCGCGCCGGGGAGGCGACGCTGGCCGAGCTGCGCCGGCGCGGCCATGACGTCCAGGTACGTCCGCCGTGGTCGCTCGGGCGGGTGAGCGCGGTCGCGCGCGAGCCGGGCGGCATGCTCAAGGCGGGGGCGAACGCGCGCGGCATGCAGGGCTACGCCGTCGGCCGCTGAACGCCGGATCCCAGGATCAGCGGGCGGTGCGGTCATCATGGCGCGATGTCCGCCGTCGAGATCCGGGACCTGCACAAGCGCTTCGGGTCCGTCAACGCGGTCAACGGGCTGAGCTTCGATGTCGCGCCGGGGCGCGTGACCGGCTTCCTCGGCCCGAACGGCGCGGGCAAGTCCACCACCCTGCGCGCCCTGCTCGGACTGATCCGGCCGACCGCCGGGACCGCGACGTTCGGCGGCCGCCGCTACGAGGACCTCGACCGCCCGAGCACCCGGGTCGGCGCGGTGCTCGAGGACGCCTCCTTCCACCCCGGGCGCAGCGCGCGCAACCACCTGCGGGTGCTGGCGGTCACCGGCGAGCACCCGATGGGCCGCGTCGAGGAGGTTCTCGCCGCGGTCGGGCTGACCGACGCCGCCGACCGCCGCGTCAAGGGCTACTCGATGGGCATGCGCCAGCGGCTCGCGATCGCCGCCGCGCTGCTCGGCGACCCGGAGGTGCTGATCCTCGACGAGCCGACCAACGGCCTGGACCCGCCGGGCATCAGCTGGATGCGGCGGATGCTGCGCGAGCAGGCCGCCAACGGCCGCGCGGTGCTCGTCTCGAGCCACCTGCTCGCCGAGGTCGCCCAGTCGGTCGACGACGTCGTGATCATCGCGGGCGGCGAGATGCGCGGCCGCGGCACGCTGACCGAGGTGCTCGGCGGCGACGAGGGCGCCGTCACCGAGGTGCGCGCCCAGGATCCCGAGCGGCTGGTGAGCGCGCTCGAGCAGCACGGGCACCAGCTCGAGCGCGACGGGGACAAGCTGCTCGTGCTCGGGACGGACCCGGCCGACGTCGGCGCGATCGCCCTGGAGGCGGAGGTCGCGCTGAGCCTCCTCGCCCCGCGGACGCGTTCGCTCGAGACGGCCTTCTTCGCGCTCACCGGCGGCGAGGCATGAGCCCGCTGCTGCGCGGTGAGCTGCTCAAGCTCCGCACCACGCGGACGTTCGTCACGCTCGTGGGCGTCACGGTCCTGCTCTCGCTGGTCGTCGTGGGACTCACCGCGATCCTCGCCGACCACTTCGGCAAGACCGACGTGCGCCAGCTGTTCACCTTCGACTTCTCGAGCCTCTTCATCCTGCTGCTCGGCGTGACCGCGATGGCGGGGGAGTGGCGCCACCGGACGATCACGAGCTCCGTCCTCGCCGCGCCCGCCCGCGCGCGCCTGCTCGCCGCCAAGCTCGTCTCCTACGCGGTGGCGGGCACGCTGCTGTCGCTGATCGTGACCGTGGCGCTGATGGCGCTCGGCACCGTGATCCTGTCGGCCCGCGGAGAGACGACGCTCGGCGCGACCGACCTCGCCGACATCCTGTGGCGCAATCTCGTCGCCGCCGCGCTGCTGGGCGCCTTCGGCGTCTGCGTCGGCGGCATCGTCCGCAACCAGATCGTCGCGATCGTCGGGCTGCTCGTGTTCGCGTTCGCGCTCGAGCCGGCGCTCCTCTCCCTGGTGCCCGACGTCGGGCGCTTCGGGCCCACCGTGGGCGCGCCCAGCGGGATCAGCGGCGTCAACGCGGGCGGCGACAACAGCGCCGACCTGCTCGCGCCGGGCATCGCGGTGCTGGTCCTGTGCGGCTGGGTGATGCTGGGCTTCGGCGTGACGGCGTGGATGCTGCGGCGCCGGGACCTGGTCTAGCTCGCCAGCGCCCGCTCCAGGTCCTGCCACAGGTCCTCGACGTCCTCGCAGCCGACGCTGACGCGCATGAGGCTCTCGGGGACGAGCTCGAGCGGGTAGCGGGCGCGGCGCTCGATCAGCGTCTCGACGCCGCCGAGGCTCGTCGCGTTGGTCAGCACCTCGACGCGGGCGCAGACCCGGTCCGCCCGGGCGGCGCCGCCCGCGACCTCGAAGGAGAAGACGGCGCCGAAGCCGTCCATCAGCCGGGCCGCTCGCTCGTGGCCGGGGTCGTCGGGGAGGCCCGGGTAGCGCACGCGCGTGACCTGGGAGTGCGCGGCGAGGCGCTCCGCGAGCGTGTGGGCGCTGGCCTGGCCGCGGTCGAGCCGCACCGACAGCGTGCGCAGGCCACGCAGGGCGAGGTAGATCTCGAGCGCGCCCGGCGTGGTGCCGAGCAGCCGCCGGCCCTCGCGCAGGTGCTCGGCCAGCGCCTGGTCGTGTGTGACCGCGACGCCCATCAGCAGGTCCGAGTGGCCGCCGATGAACTTGGTCGCGCTGTGGACGACGATGTCCGCGCCGTGCTCGAGCGGGCGCAGCAGCAGCGGAGTGGCGAGCGTGGAGTCGACCGCGACGAGCGCGCCGGCCTGGTGCGCGCCCTCGCACAGCGCGTCGAGCTCGGCGATCGCGAGCGTCGGGTTCGCCGGCATCTCGACCCACAGGAGGTCGGCGCCGGCGCAGGCGGAGAGCACCGCGCCGGTGTCGGCGATGTCGACCCGCGACACCTGCGCCTTGCCCGCCGCCTCGCGGGCGCCGAGCAGCGCGCGCGTGCCGGTGTAGCCGTCGGCGGGCACGACGATGCGGGCGCCCGGCGGCAGCTCCTCGAGCACGACCGCGATCGCGCCCATGCCGGAGGCGAAGGCGACCGCGATACCGCCTTCGAGCGCGCCGACGGCCTCCTCGAACGCCTCCCACGCCGGCGTGCCCTCGTTCCGCGCGTAGCGGTCGCCGCGGAACGGCGCCGCCGGGATCAGCGGCGGGTTGAGCGGATCCCCCTCCGCGCGGGTCCCGCGCCCGGCGTGCACGGCGAGCGTCGCGCGGCGCAGCTCGTCGCTCATGCCACGTAGCCGGGCTCGCCCGGCAGGACGACGCGGGCGACCTCGCCCTCCACGACCACCTGCGGCTCGATCGGCACGACCTCGCGGCCGCTCGCCCACTCGAGGATCGCGGCGGCCGACCCGAACGGCGCGAGCTGCTCCAGCGTCTTGATCGTCGGGAACACCAGCACGATCTCCTCGCGTCCGTAGGCCTCGAGCGCGCCCCCCGGTGTGTACCAGCCGAGGTCGACCGTCTCGCCGCCGTCGGGCCGCGGGTCGGCGCCGTCAGGCGCGGGGGCGAGGTAGAAGCGCGTGTCGAAGCGGATCTTGACCTGGCGCGGAGTGATCCAGCGGGAGAACTCGACGAGCGACCCGGCGTCGGGGATGACCACGCCGGCCTCCTCCAGGACCTCGCGCACGCCCGCGACGCGGTGGTCCTCGTCCGGGTCGACGGCACCGCCGGGGAACACCCACGCGCCGCCCATGAAGCGCTGCTCGGGGTTGCGCTTGACGAGCAGCACCTCGAGCGTCTCGGCGCCACCGCGCAGCACGATCACCGTGGCGGCCTCGCGGGGCGTCGTCACCGCACCGTGGTTGAGCTCCTCGCCGGGGCCTGGCCGGTCGACCTTCATGGCCGAGCGACCCTACTATCAAGGCATGACCACGACGAGTACCGCGCAGAAATGGATCTGCGAGTCCTGCGGGTTCATCTACGACCCCGACGACGGCGATCCCGACGGCGGCATCCCCCCGGGGACGCCGTTCGAGAACATCCCCAATGACTGGTTCTGCCCCGTCTGCGGGGCCCGCAAGGCCGACTTCAGCCTCTACGAGGACTGAGTCGCCGACCCGGAGGCTCCCGCCGCTCGAGCTGCTCGTCTTCGTGGTGGGCACGTCGACGCTCGGCGCGGAGATCGCCGCCGCACGGCTGATGGCGCCGTTCTTCGGCGCCTCCACGATCGTGTGGGCGAACACGATCGCGGTGGTGCTGGTGGCGCTGTCGGTCGGCTACTGGTTCGGCGGCCGGATGGCCGACCGCCGCCCGGACCTCCGCTCGCTGTGCCTGCTCGTGCTCGTGGCCGGCGTGCTCCTCGGGCTCGTGCCGATCGTCGCGCAGCCGTTCCTGTCGCTGAGCGTCAAGGCCTTCGACGACGTGTCGCTCGGCGCCGGCTTCGGCTCGTTGCTCGGCGTGCTGGCGCTGGTCGCGATCCCGGTGCTGATGCTGGGCGCGGTCTCGCCGTGGGCGATCCGGCTCAAGCTCGAGCGGATCGAGGACTCCGGCGAGACGGCCGGGCGGATGTACGCGATCTCCACCGTCGGCTCGCTGCTCGGGACGTTCCTCTCGGCGCTGCTGCTGATCCCGCTGGTCGGGACCCAGCGCACGTTCCTCGTCTTCGCGCTGGCGCTCGCCGTCGTCGCCACGCTCGGGCTCGGGCGCCGCTGGGTGCTCGTGCCGCTCGGCGTGGCGGCGCTGCTCGCGCTCCCCATCGGCACGGTCAAGGCCTCGGGCGAGGGCCGGGTCATCCACGAGACCGACACCGAGTACCAGTACGCGCGGGTGATCGACCACGCGAACGGGGAGCGCACGCTCGAGCTCAACGAGGGCCAGGCGATCCACTCGCTCTACCGACCGCACACCGTCTTGACCGGCGGCTACTGGGACGGCTTCCTCGTCGCTCCGTTCGCGGTTCGCCGCGACGCGCCGCGGCGGGTGGCGATGCTGGGCTTCGCGGGCGGCACCGTCGCCCGCGCCTACGCCCGCTACTTCCCCGCCGCGCGCATCGACGGCGTCGAGATCGACCGCGAGCTGTTCGACATCGGCCGCCGCTACTTCGGGCTGCGGGCGCGGCCGCAGCTGCACGAGTACGGCGAGGACGCGCGCCCGTTCCTGCGCCGGATCGACGCTCGCTACGACGTCATCTACCTCGACACCTACCGCCAGCCCTACATCCCGTTCTACCTCTCGACGCGCGAGTTCTTCAAGCTCGCCTGCGACCGCCTCGCGCCCGGGGGCCTCGTGGTCGTGAACCTCGGCCACCCCGAGGGATCGGACACGCTCGAGAAGGTCCTCTCCGCGACCATGGGCACCGCGTTCACCCACGTCGCGCGCGACCCGATGGAGCCGACCAATACGATCCTGATGGCGTCGCAGGCACCGGTCACGCGCGCCAACCTGGTCGCGGCGTCCCGCACGCTCCCCGGCGACCTGCGCCCGCTCGCCGCGGCCTCGGCGGCGCGGCTCGCGCCGCGGCTGCGCGGCGGCGCCGTCTACACCGACGACAAGGCGCCGGTCGAGTGGCTGGTGGACAAGTCGATCGTCGAGTACGCCGCGGGCGGGGGCGGTTGAGGCGTGTTCCTGCAGGCCTGTCTCAACGGCTCCCGGCCGCCCGGGGACCATGACCGGCTGCCGCTGACCCCGGACGAGCTTGCGCGCGATGCCGCCGAGGTCGCCGCGGCCGGCGCCGTCGCGCTGCACGTGCACCCGCGCGGCTCGGACGGGCTCGAGAGCCTGGAGCCCGAGCACTGCGGCGCAGCGGTGGCCGCGCTGCGCGAGGCCGCGCCGAAGCTCGAGATCTCGCTCTCGACCGGCCTCTGGATCACCGACGGCGACGTCGAGCGCCGGCTCGAGTGCGTCCGCGGCTGGACCGAGCTGCCCGACTGCGTCTCGGTCAACGTCATCGAGGAGGGCTGGGAGGAGCTGGCGGCGCTGCTGCGCGAGCGCGGGATCGAGATCGAGATCGGGCTCTGGCTGGCGGAGCATCCGGATCGGCTTCGAGGACACCTACGCGCTGCCCGACGCGCGCCGCGCGGGCTCGAATGCGGAGCTCGTCGCCGCGGCCGCGGAGCGCTGCATCAGGCCATCCGATTGACCGCGTCCAGCGCCGCCACCTTGTAGGCCTCGGCGAAGGTGGGGTAGTTGAAGACCGCGCGGACGAGGAAGTCCACGCCCTCGCCGCCGCCCATCACCGCCTGGCCGATGTGCACCAGGTCGGCGGCGCCCGTGCCGAGCACGTGGACGCCGAGCAGCGCGCGGTCGTCGCTCGAGACGAGCAGCTTGAGCATGCCGTCCTCGTCACCGGTCATCAGCCCGCGGGCCAGCTCGGACCAGCGCGCGATCCCGGTCACGTAGGGGACGCCGGCCTCGGTGAGGTCCTCCTCGGTGCGGCCGACCATCCCGAGCTCGGGGATCGCGTAGACGCCGGTCGGCAGCAGCTCGGGCATCGTCGAGACGGGGCGCCCGAACGCGTGCAGGGCCGCGAGGCGCCCCTGCTCCATGGCCGTGGCGGCGAGGCCGAAGCCGCCGGTGCAGTCGCCGACCCCGAACACGTGGGGTACCTCCGTGCGGTACTCCCCGTCGACCGAGATGCGGCCGCGCTTGTCGGCCTTGAGGCCGATCTTGTCGAGGCCGAGGCTGCTCGTGTCGCCCTGGCGGCCGGTGGCGTAGAGCACGGTCTCCGACGCGACCGACTTGCCCGACGCGAGGTGGGTGAGGGTGCCGTGGTTCGCGGAGGCGACGCTCTTGACGGCCTCGTTGAGGCGGAACGTCACATTGTTGCGGCGCAGGATGAACTGCAGCGCCTCGCCGATCTCGCCGTCGAGGAACGTCAGCACGCGCGGGCGCTGGTCGACCACGGTCACCTTCGTCCCGAGGCGGCCGAACATCGACGCGTACTCGACCCCGATGACCCCGGCGCCGACCACGGTCATGCTGCGCGGCAGGCGCTGCTGGATGTGCAGCAGCCCGTCGGAGTCGATGATCGTCTGCTCGTCGAACTCGACGTCCTTCGGCCGGGCCGGGCTCGTACCGGTGGCGATGATGATGTTGTCGGCGGTCACGTTCTTGACGCCGTCGTCCTCGTCCTTGATGCAGACGGTGTGCTCGTCGACGAACGAGGCCTCGCCGAACAGCAGCCCGACGCGGTTACGGCGGAACTGCTCGCGCACCACCTGCGCCTCGGCGCCGACCACGCGCGCCGTGCGGTCCATCAGGAACTCGATCGCCTGGCGCTCCTTGCCCTCCGGGTTCAGCGGGTCGGGCACGTCGAGCGGGCGCCGCGCCAGCTCGTCGAGCACGGCGACGCGCAGCGTCTTCGAGGGGATCGTGCCCGTGTGGATCGAGACGCCGCCGAGCCGCTGGCGGCGCTCCACCACGGCGACGCGCTTGCTGAGCTTGGCGGCCTGGATGGCGGCCTTCTGGCCGCTCGGTCCCGAGCCGATGACGAGGAGGTCGAGGTCCATGGGGCGAGTCTTACCCCACAGGACCCCCGGGAGCTAGGCCGCTCGCGGCAACGCGCCGTCGAAGATCCCGCGGCCGGGCGGCGCGGGCGCCTGCGCGGCGGCCAACGGGACGCCCGCGCCGGGCCGGAAGCCCGCCCGCAACGCGGCGCGTCCGAGCGCCCGCGCGGCGTCGCGCAGCTCCGACTTGGTGTGCGACGCCATGACCGCCAGCCGCAGCCGCGCCGTGCCCTCGGGCACGTCGGGCGGCAGCACGGCGCCGACGTCGACGCCCTGCTCGAGCGCGCCGTCGGCGACCCGCAGCGCCAGCCGGGCGTCCCCGATCACGAGCGAGACGATGTGCGCGTCCGGGCCGGCGACCTCGAAGCCCTCGCGGGCGAGCTCGGTGCGCAGGAGCTGGGCGTTGGCCTCCAGCTTCTCGACCCGGCGCGGCTGCTCGCGCAGCAGCTCGAGCGCCGCCATCGCCGCGGCGACGACGGGCGGGGGCGGGGCGGCCGAGGCCGACAGCGAGCGGACGTGGGCTGCCAGGTAGCGGGCGAGCGTGCGGTCGCAGGCCGCGAACGCGCCGTAGGCGCCGAGCGCGGTGGCGAGCGAGCCGACGATCAGGTCGACCTCGCGCTCGAGGCCGGCGGCGGCGACCGCGCCGCGGCCGCCCGGGCCGACGGCGCCGATGCCGAGCGACTCGCCGACCATCACGCGCACGTCGTGGCGGTGCGCGAGCGCGACGATCTCCGCGAGCGGGGCGCGGTCGCCGTCGAGCGCGAACACGCCGTCGGTCACGATCAGCGCCGCGCGGCCGTCGGCGTTGCGCAGCCCCCACGCGAGGTGCTCGACGTCGCCGTGGTCGTAGAGGAAGGTCCCGGCGCCCGCCAGCCGGCAGCCGTCGGCGACCGACGCGTGGCCGAGGCTGTCGGCGTACACGATCTCGCCGCGCTCGGCGAGCGCCGGGATGATCCCGAGGTTGGCGAGGTAGCCCGAGCCGAACAGCAGCGCGCTCTCAGTGCCGAGGAAGTCCGCGAGGCGCTCCTCCAGCCGCCGGTGCAGCGTCATGGTGCCCGACGCCATCCGCGGCGCGCCCGCCCCGGCGCCCCAGCGCATGGCGGCGTCCGCCGCCGCCTCGCGCACGCGCGGGTGGTCGGCCAGCCCGAGGTGGTTGTCCGAGCACAGGAGCAGCATCGGCCGCCCGTCGAGGACCACGCGCGGGCCCTGCGGACCGCTCACCATCCGCATGCGCCGTTGGATGCCGAGCTCCTCGAGCTCCGCCAGCCGGTCCTCAACGTCGAGCATGCGCCTCCCGTCCGTGTGGTTGCGCGCAACCTACGCAGCCACCCGGACGGGTCTGGCGCGGCCCTAACCGGGGTGGACCACCATCGCCGAGCCGCCGCCGCGGAGGGTCGGCTCCGCGACCGCCTGCTGCCGGCCGTGCCGCAGGAAGCGGATGGCCGCGACCGTGCCGATCTCGGCCGGCGGGTTCGGCGTCACGACGCTGAAGGAGTGCCCGAGCGCCTCCAGCGCGGGGCCGTCCTTGGCGATGAACGCGGGCTCCGCCGGGGTCGGCTCGCTGTTGCGCTGGGACGCCCGCGGCTCGGCCACCGCGTCGGGCAGGCTCTCCCGGAGGTCGATGTAGTTGACGAGCGTCTGCAGGACCGTGGTGATGATCGTCGCGCCGCCCGGCGAGCCGAGCGCGAGCTCCGGCCGGCCGTGGTCGATCACGAGCGTGGGCGCCATGCTCGAGCGCGGCCGCTTGCCCGGGGCGGGCGAGTTCGCCGTGCCCGGGGTGAAGTTGAAGTCGGTCAGCTCGTTGTTGAGCAGGAAGCCGCGGCCCGGCACGACCATGCCGCTGCCGCCGATCTGCTCGATCGTGAACGTGTAGGTGACGACGTTGCCCCAGCGGTCCGCGACCGTCAGGTGGGTCGTCGACTTGCCGTTCTCGTCCGCGCCCGGACGCGGGTGGCCATGGCCATGGTCGTACGGGTAGGGATCGCCGGCCGCCTGCGGCGTGGGGAGCGTGCTGTGGAGGTGATCGTCGTGGTAGATGAGCGGGGTGACGACGCTGCGCCGCCCGCTCAGCCGCACGTGGGAGCCGACGAAGACCTTGACCGCCCCGAAGTCGACGAAGCGGTCGACGAGCTCCTGGGCGAGCACGCGATCGACCTGGTCGGGCCGCCGCGCGGCGCGCTCCAGGCGGTCGAGGCGGGGGTAGTAGACGTCGACGTCGAGCCCCGTCCGGTGGCTGGCGTGGCCGAGGCCGCCGTAGCGGGCCCCGAACCAGCCGCCGTGGCGGCGCGAGAGGTCCCCGACCAGCACGCGCGGGGCGTCGGGGTGGGCGTCGCGGTACCCGCGCAGCACGATCTCGGTCGTCTCGACCAGCTTGATGGTGCCCCAGCGGCGCCAGCCGCGGTTGGGAGTGCGCTTGAGCACCGGGTCCCACGTCACGTAGTCGAAGGACTCGGCCGGGAGCTGGACGGCGTCGCGCAGCGGGGGCACCGCCGCCGGCGCTTCCGCGGGGCGCGCCGCCGCGAGCCCGAGCGCGGCGAGGAGGATCGCGGCCCTTACTGCCCCTGCCATTGCGGTGAGCGCTTCTCGGAGAACGCGCGGACCCCTTCATAGAAGTCCTCGGTGCGGAAGCAGGCTTCGCGCAGCGCCACCAGCTCGGCCTCGACCTCGGGGTCGAGGCGGCCCTCGGCGGCCAGCAGCTCGCGGATGACCCGCTTGTTGCCGGTCAGCGAGAGCGGCGCGTTGGCGGCGATCGCGGCCGCGTACGCGACCGCGCGCTCGGCGAGCTCGGCGTCCGGGACGACCTCGTTGACCATTCCCCACTCCAACGCCGTGGCGGCGCTGACGTTGCGGGCGGTGAAGAAGAGGTGGCGGGTCCGCGGCACGCCGATGGCGTCGATGAACTTGCGCAGGCCCGTGTGGGAGTAGACGAGCCCGAGCTTCGCGGGCGGCATCCCGAGCTTGGCCGACTCGGCGGCCAGCCGCAGGTCGCAGGTCAGCGCGAGCTCCAGC
Organism: Solirubrobacteraceae bacterium; assembly: GCA_039934455.1. GTDB lineage: Bacteria > Actinomycetota > Thermoleophilia > Solirubrobacterales > Solirubrobacteraceae > DASQFQ01. Next base: position 1,737 of record JBDTMF010000109.1, on the reverse strand, counting down.
CCGCCGCCGATCGTATGGCCGTTGAGTGCCGCGACAGCGGGATACTGAAAGGCGTCGAGCGCGTCGACGGCGTCGTGGAAGGGGTGGGCGACGAGCGACTCGGCGCGGTGGGCGAACTCGTCGCGCGGCAGCCCGCCGATGTCGTAGCCGGCCGAGAACACGGGCCCCTCGGCGGTCAGCAGCAGGCAGCGGACGCCCTCGAGCTGCCGTGCGGTGGCCGCGAGCGCGTCGAGGATCGCGTGATCGAGCGCGTTGCGCTTCTCGGGGTTGTGGATGGTGAGCCGCGCCACGTCGGGCGCGGGATGGTCCAGCCGGAGCTTGCCCTCGGCGAGCTCTTGGACGCTCACTCGAGGACGACGAGGGCATCGCCCTCGGAGACGGACTGGCCCTCCTGGCAGAGGATCTCGGAGACGCGGCCCTCGTCCTCGGCCTCGACGGGCATTTCCATCTTCATCGACTCGAGGATCACCACGGTGTCGCCCTCCTCGACCGTGTCGCCCACCTCGACCTCGATCTTCCACACGGTGCCCGTGATGTGGGCCTCCACGTTCGCCACGCGCCGCTCCTTTTCCCGCAAATTGCTGAGCCGCCGACAATAGTGGCTCGCCCGCCGGTCGAGCCGGGGGCCCGGAACTTCCGCCCACCGGTCGATGTTGCGTGAGCGGGACGCAGGGCATTCTCGCTCAAGCGGTCAGGACCCGCACGCCGGCGGCTCTCGAACCTCCTCCTCCGAGTCCGGACACCGGTGTGGGCCGCACCGTCGCGGGCCGGGGCTCCATACGCAGGTGCGCGTCGAGGACGGGACAGCCTCGACGCGTGAGTGGAGCCCCGGCCGCGCGGCCTACCACGCTGAGTCACCGAACGACTGGGTAGGATGGCCGCCGAGGGGAGATGACCGAGGATCTCGCGAGCATGAAGGCGCAGGTCTACAAGGACCCGCGTCCCAAGGAGTACTTCGACCGCTTTCACGAGCGGTCGCGCACCCGCGAGCCCGACTGGGTCTACGAGGTCGTCCGCATCCTCACGTCTCTGTACGCATGGACGTTCTTCCGCGCCCGCGGGATCGCCGCCGAGAACGTGCCCAACGGACCGGTGATCATCGCCCCGAACCACTTCTCGTTCATGGACCACTTCTTCGTCGGCGCGTTCATCCGGCGGCGCGTGCGCTTCATGGCCAAGTCGCAGCTGTTCGCGCGGCCGATGCAGTTCGTCTACTCACACGGCGGCGTGTTCCCCGTCCGCCGCGGCTACCGCGACGAGGAGGCCTTCATGACCGCGAACTCGATCCTCGAGCGCGGCGGGCTGATCGTCATGTACTGCGAGGGCGGCCGCTCGCGCACCGGCAAGCTCTCCGACCAGCCCAAGCGCGGCATCGGGCGGATCGCGCTGGAGTCCGGCGCGACCATCGTCCCGGCCGCCATCCACGGCTCCTCGAAGGTCCGCAACTGGAAGCGCCTGCAGTTCCCCAAGGTCACCGTCCAGTACGGCGAGCCGATGCGCTGGGAGGCCGTCTCCGACCCGACGGCCGATCAGCAGCAGCAGGTCGCGAACGAGATCTTCGCCCAGATCCGCGGCCTCTACGCCGAGCTGGACTCGCTCGGCCGCAAGGGCGTCGCGCGCAGCCTGCGCGAGGCGCGCGACGCCGCGCGCCGGGCCCGCGCTACCGCCTGACGTCCTCGCAGCTCGCCGCGACGCGGTCCTCGGCGTCGGCGAAGACGACGTCGTTGCCGGGCCCGC
>JBDTMF010000108.1:0-14319 GCA_039934455.1 Solirubrobacteraceae bacterium | reverse complement strand
AGAGCCCTCTGCCGGACTCGAACCGGCGACCCCTTCCTTACCATGGAAGTGCTCTACCAGCTGAGCTAAGAGGGCGGGAACCCGCAGCGTAGCTCACGAGGCGATGGATCGCGGCGTGCGCGCCGCCCGCGAAGCGGGGGCGCTCGACCACAGTCAGCCGACGAGGAGCACCGTGAGCTCCGAGTGCTCCTCGGCTGCTCGGGCGAGTCGCGCATCGGCAGTGAGCAGGGGCGCGCGCTCCTCGACGAGCACCTCGGCGAGCGCGACGTAGGTTGCGTCGTAGGCGGAGAAGTTGTCCCGTAGCTCCCACACCCGCGGCACGAGGACGTCATGCGGGTAGCGCTGGATCGGCAGGTCGGCGAAATCGGCGACTGCTGCGTCCGCTCGTGCCGGCGGGGCCTCCGCTGAGGCGACGACGCGGCGCAGCGCGCTGAGCACCTCGACGTCGAGGAGGTGCGGCGCGTGCAAGTCGAAGTCGTGCTTCACCAGGTGCTTCTCGACGTGCCTGGCAGCGGGCCGACCGAGCAGTAGCTCGGCGATCGCGCTGGCGTCGACGACGAGCATCAGGGTTCGGCGCGCTCGGATCGGATCAATTCGGCCGCCGGCGCCCCGCCTACCGGCGCGCGGCTTCGGATGCGTTCGAGCAGCTGCTCGGGGGAGGGCTTGTGCGCGAGCCTGGGCAGGTCGCTCAGGATCAGGTCCGACAGGGTCGTTCCCTCGCGCGCGGCACGCTCCTTGAGGGATCGATGCAGCTCTTCCGGAACATTGCGGATCTGGATCATTGTCATGCTCCGCACATGTTAGCGTGTGGGGAGCATGCAAAGTGCGCGCTCGCGGACGTGCCGCCACTCGAGGCCGAGCGCCTCGCCGGAACGCAGCCCGGCGTAGGTGAGGAGGGCGATCAGCCGCGCGTCGCGCTCGCGGCCGCGCCCCCGGAGGTCCGCGCGCATCGCCTCCACGATCGCCGGACCGATGGGCGGCACCGCCCGGCCCCGCCCGAGCGGCGGCTTGCGCGCGGCACGCACCGGGTTGGCCTCGAGCAGCTGCCACTCGACGGCCCGCTGGAACACGCTCTGGAGCATGGTCAGCGTCTTGCGGATCGTCTCGGGGCCGGCTCCGCTCTCCTCGAGCCCCGCACGGAACCGGGCGATCGTCAGCGGCGTCACGTCTCGCAGACGCAGCGCTCCCAGCCGGGGCCGGGCGTGGTGCTCCCATGCCCACCGGTACACCGCGAGCGTGGAGCGCTCGAGGTTGGGCTGGGCGTAGAGCACCCACCACTCCTCGACGAACGAGTCGAGTGGTTGGCGTGCGCCGCGGGCGATGAACCTCACCTGCGTCTGTAGGACGGAGAACCCTCGTCTCGCCCCTCGAGCTTCAGGCGGAGTTCGAGCGTCCCGGCCATTCCCGCCTTCTAGGCTCGAACCCGTGGACCATGAGCAGCTCAGCCGCGCGCGCGACGTCCACCGCTACGAGAAGCGCCAGCGATGAGCCTCAACCCGGCGCTCGAGGAAGCCAGGTTCTGCCCGCGCTGCGGCCAACCGGCGCAGGTCGACTACCCGCGCTCGATCAACTGCCCGCACTGCGGCTATGGCGCCTACTACAACCCGAAGCCGGTCGCGGCGGCGATCCCCGTCGACCAGGACGACAGGATCGTCCTGCTCACGCGAGGCTTCGACCCCGGCAAGGACCTGTGGACGTTCCCCGGCGGCTTCGTCGACCTCGGTGAGTCGGTCGAAGACGCGGCCCGCAGAGAGGCGCAGGAGGAGCTCCAGATCGCGATCGACATCACCAGCCTCGTCGGCGTCTATAGCCGACCCGAGGACCGCGTCGTCCTGATCGTCTTCGCGGCCACCACCACCCAACCCCCGCAGACCACCCCCGAAGCCATCGAGGTCCAGGCCTTCAAGCCCGACGAGATCCCATGGCCACACCTCGCCTTCTGGTCGACGACACGCGCGCTCCAGGACTTCCTCGCGCGTTCCTGACGCTCCGGCGCATGCTCGCGCTCGCCGCGATCGTGGTCGCGACGCTGGCCGGCGGCTACCTCGCGCTCGTCTCCTTCCGCCAGGACCGGGAGCTTTCGGTCGGCACCATCCGGCTCTCGGTCTCCCCCGGTCACAAGGGCGCGCTCGACGTCTACGTGCCGCTGGTCGACTGGGGCGCGCGCTTCGAGGCGATCCGGCTCCCGGCGCGGCTGCGCGTGGACCTGCGGACGGTCGACCGCGACGTCGTCAAGCGCGTTGCGGCCGGCGGGCAGCTCGACGTGCAGACCGCGCGCAAGGACGCCCGCAACGCGATCGCGACGTACCTGCGCAACCTCATCCTGCTCGTGTTCCTGTGCGGCGGCTCGCTCGGCATCCTGGTCGCGTTCGCGGTCCGCGGCGGCGCGACGCCGAGGCTCCGCTACACCACCGGCACCGCCGTCATCACCGCGCTGCTCGGCGCCGCCGTGCTGGCCACGCTCCTCCCGCCACGGGGCCCGATCGACAAGCCGCAGTACTACGCCTTCGGCCCGGACATCCCGAAGGCGCTCCAAGCCGTCGAGACGGCTCAGCGGTCGACCAAGGCGCTCGACCAGGAGCTCGACGCGCAGCTCGTCGGCCTGGCCCGCCTCGTCACCGCGCCCGCCAACCGGCCCGCGCTCGAGGACCGCCCGCGGCTGACGATCGCCTCGGACCTGCACAACAACGTCTTCGACCTCCCGATCCTCGAGCGGACCGCGGCGGGCGGCCCGGTCTTCTTCGTCGGCGACCTCACCGACCGCGGCAGCCCGCTCGAGGCGGCGCTCGTGCGCCGCGTCGTGCGCGTCGGCAAGCCGTTCGTGTTCGTGCCGGGCAATCACGACTCGGACTCGCTCGCCCGCCAGCTCGCCCGGGACGGCGCGATCGTCCTCACCCGCACCGGGCGCCTCAGCGCCGGCGGCAACACCACGAGCGGCCACCCGATCGTCACCGTCGCGGATCTGCGGGTGGCGGGCTATGACGACCCCTTCGAGCGCCGGGCCGGGCAGAACTTCGCCGACCGCTACGACCGCGACCCGGACCCGTCCGAGATCGAGCGCTTCGCGATCTGGATGCGCGGCGTTCGCGGCGACGTCGACATCGTGATGGTCCACAACCCCGCGCTCATCACCATTGCCCTCAAGGAGCTCGAGGCCGACCCGCCCGCCCGGCCCCTCACGATCCTCGTCGGCCACACCCACAAGGCCAAGCTCACCCGCACCCCGGGCGCGACCGTGATCAATGCGGGCACGGTCGGCGCCGGCGGAACGGGGAACCTGCTCAAGCAGAACAAGATCGGGATCGCGCGACTGCTCTACGAGACGAAGCCGAGCTTCCAGGCGCTCGCGGTCGACATGGTCACGATCGACCCGCGGTCCGGGTCGGCGACCGCTCGCCGCGAGCGGCTGGACGAAGCTCTGCCGGCGCGCTAGCTGAGCTGCCCGATCGTGACGAGGTAGCCGAAGCGGGAGATGAGCCGGCGGGAGCGGCATCGGCGATCATCTCGGCGACGTCGCGTAACCCGGACTTGCCCTCGCACCTCAGGGGGAAGAGACTGCGCCCCAGTGGACGACACCGTCTTCATCGGGGGGCCGGAGAAACGGGCGATCGTGATCGAGGAGTACGACCCGGCGTGGGCCGCGCGCTTCGAGCAGGTCAAGGCCTCGCTGGCCGAGGCGCTCGGGCCGAGCGCGCTGCAGATCGAGCACTTCGGCTCGACCTCCGTCCCGGGCCTCGGCGCGAAGGGGATCATCGACGTGCTGGTCGGGGTCGAGGACGTCGACGACGAGGCGGCCTACGGCCCCGCGCTCGAGTCCCACGACTTCGCCATCCGCGTCCGCCAGCCCGGCCACCGCATGTACCGCACGCCCGACCAGGATGTCCACGTGCACGTCTTCACGGGCGGCAGCGACGCCGCGCGGATCCGCCTCCTCTTCCGCGACTGGCTGCGCCATGACGAGGACGATCGACGCCTCTACGAGGACACCAAGCGGGCGCTCGCGCGCCAGGAGTGGGAGGCGACGAACGACTACTCCGATGCCAAGGGCACCGTGGTGGCTGAGATCCTCACCCGCGCTCAGCGCTGGGCCGCGTCCCGCGGCTGACCCTCCTCGCATCGCGCCGGGAACGCCTGGGTAGCCCGGGCCGACCGAACCCGAAGCTCGAGGAGTACCCCCAATGAAGGCTGTTGCCTGGCACGGCAAGCGGGATGTCCGCGTGGACACCGTCCCGGATCCGATCATCGAGCAGCCGACCGACGCGATCGTCCGCATCACGTCGACTGGCATCTGCGGCTCCGATCTGCACCTCTACGAGGTCCTCGGCCCCTTCATGGGCGAGGGCGACATCCTCGGCCATGAGCCGATGGGGATCGTCGAGGAGGTCGGCTCGGAGGTCACGAACCTCGCCAAGGGCGACCGCGTCGTGATCCCGTTCAACATCTCCTGCGGCCACTGCTTCATGTGCGAAGGCGGGCTGCAGTCGCAGTGCGAGACCACCCAGGTCAAAGACCAGGGGATGGGCGCCGCGCTGTTCGGCTACACGAAGCTCTACGGTCAGGTGCCGGGCGGGCAGGCCGAGTTCCTGCGCGTCCCGCAGGCGCACTACGGGCCGATCAAGGTCCCCGAGGGGCCGTCGGACGACCGCTTCGTCTACCTCTCGGACGTCCTCCCCACCGCCTGGCAGGCGGTCGAGTACGCGAACGTCCCCGACGGCGGCACGCTCGCGGTCTTCGGCCTCGGCCCGATCGGGGACATGTGCACGCGCATCGCCAAGCACCGCGGCGCCGGCCAGGTCATCGGCATCGACCTCGTCCCCGAGCGCATCGTGCGCGCGCGCGAGAACGGCATCGAGGTGCTCGACATCTCCGACCACAAGGACATCGGCGAGGCCCTGCGCGGCCTCACTGACGGCCGTGGACCGGACTCGGTCATCGACGCGGTCGGCATGGAGGCGCACGGCGCGCCGTTCGGCAAGGCGGCCCAGCAGATGGTCGGGCTGATCCCCGACGCGATCGCGGCGAAGATGATGGAGAAGGCCGGCGTCGACCGCCTCAGCGTCATCAATGCGGCGATCGACTCCGTCCGCCGCGGCGGGACGATCTCGCTCTCGGGCGTCTACGGCGGCATGCTCGACCCGCTGCCGATGCTGACCATGTTCGACAAGCAGATCAACCTGCGCATGGGCCAGGCCAACGTGAAGCACTGGATCGACGACATCATGCCGCTGCTCGAGGACGAGGACGTCCTCGGCGTCGAGGGCTTCGCCACCCACCGGCTGCCGCTCGACTCGGCGCCGCAGGCCTACGAGACGTTCCAGAAGAAGCAGGACGGCGCGATCAAGATCCTGCTCCAGCCCTGACGGCGGACGGGCTGCTTGCGGCGGGCCCTGCGAAGCGGCCGCCGCCGAGCCGCCGGACGACCTCGGCGGCGTCCGCCGGCGCGCCGAAGTAGAAGCCCTGGCCGTATCGAAAGCCGACGCCGGCGACGGCCAGGGCCTGCTCGGCCGACTCCACGCCCTCGGCGACCGAGGCGAGCTGAAGCGCGCCCGCCAGCGCGGCGGCGGCCGCCACGATCTCGTGGTCGCGCCGGTCGTCCATTCCGGCCATGAAGGAGCGGTCGAGCTTGAGGATCGAGATCGGCAGGGAGCGCGCGAGCTTGCCGAGCGACGAGTAGCCCGCGCCGAAGTCGTCCAGCGCCAGGCCGACGCCGAGCGCGTGCAGCGCGTCGAGGCTGGGCTCGCTGAGGGATGGGTCGGCGGTGACCGTCGTCTCGGTGAGCTCGAGCCAGAGCCGGTCGGCGGGGCGCTCCCAGGCGGCGAGTGCCGCAGCGACCTGCCGCGGGAAGGCCGGGTCGGCCAGCTGGCGCGCGGAGACGTTGAGCGACAGCACGAAGTCCGGCCCGACGAGGCCGCGCGCGACCCAGTCGCCGACCTCCGCCGTGGCGGTCGCGAGCACCCACTCGCCGATCGCGCCGATCATCCCGATGTCCTCGGCGACACCGATGAAGTCGGTCGGCGCGACCACGGTCTTGGTCCCGGGGCGCCGCCAGCGGACCAGCGCCTCGACCCCGCAGACCGTGCTGGTGGCGAGCTCGACGATCGGCTGGTACTGGAGCCGGAGCTCGTCGCGTTCGACGGCGCGGCGCAGCGCCATCTCCATGTCCAGGCGGACGAGGGCGTGCCGCTGCAGCGCGGCGTCGAAGATCTCGACCCGGTCGCGGCCGAGCTCTTTGGCGCGGTACATCGCCGCGTCCGCGTCGGCGAGCAGTTCGACCGCCGTGCGCTCCCCGCCGTCCCCGCCGGTCGCCACGCCGATCGAGAACGACACGGGCACCGATCGCTCGCCGACGTCCACCGGCCCCTGCAGGCCGGCCCTGATGCGCTCCACCGCCGGGATCGCGGCGGCGGCGTCGACGAGGTCGTCGCACAACACCACGAACTCGTCGCCGCCGAAGCGGCTGACCGTGTCGGCGGCGCGCACACTCCGCGCCAGGCGCCGGGCGACCTCCCGCAGCACCTCGTCCCCCGCCTCGTGCCCGAGCGAGTCGTTGATCAGCTTGTAGTGGTCGATGTCCATGAACACCACCGCGACCGCCCGGCCGCGCCGGCGGGCCGAAACGACGGCCTGCTCGGCCCGCACGGCGAACAGGGTGCGGTTTGGCAGACCCGTCAGCGGATCGTGCAGGCGCTCGTGGGCGAGCTCGGTGGCGGCGTCGGCGCTGCGGTTCGCGGCCGCGAGCCGGCGGCCGCCGCGCGCGGCCAGGAGCCCGAGCCCCAGCAGCGAGCAGATCGCCGCGACGAAGACCCCGAACAGCAGCCACGCCGAGCTGCGCGGCGCCCCGTTGACCGACGCATAGAGCGCGTCGTCGGAGACGCTCAACACCACCCTCCAGCGCGAGGACGCCACCGTCCCGGAGACGAACGTGCGGCCATTGTCCCGGCCGATGCCGCTGCGCGAGAGGACGGTCCAGACGGACCCGGGGAGGCCCTCGCGCAGCGGTCGCGTGGAGCTCAGCGTCTCGCCGGCGCCGTCGATCAGGTAGCCCTCGGTGCCGCGGAACGCCGACTGCGTCGCGAATAACCCCTGCGTGAAGCCCTGGACCACCGCGACCGGGGTCGCCGAGAGCACGACACGGCGCCCGAACTCGCTCTGGTATGGCACGGCGAGCTCCACAAGCCGCCCGGCCCGGCCGTCAGAGAACGCGTCGGACAGCGACGGCCTCCCGCGCAGGGCGCGCTGGACCTCCCAGCGCGCGGTCGGCCGCGGGTCGCGCCCCGCACCCGCCGACGCCAGCACGCGCCCGCCGGCATCGAGGACGGTCACGCGCTGGCCCTCGGCGGCGACGCTGGCAGCCCGGACGGCGCGGCGCAACGCGCGCGGCCGGCCGCCGAACTCGGCCCGCGCCGCCCGAGGCGTCCTTGACGTGATGAAGGCGCTGCTGATCACGTCCGCGGTCAAGCCCGCCCGCCGCTGGACCGCGTCGTCCAGGTAGTCCCGGCCCTGGGCCTGCGTGCTGACCAGGTTCCACGCCAGGCCGGCGATCAGCGCGGCGGCGACCACGAGCGCGAGCAGCGCGAGCCGCCGATCGGCGCCTCCGGCGAATGCGCGTCTCGCGCGCGATCCGAGCACGCGGATGGCCGGCGCCGGCGCCGGTTCGGGCCCACCCTCCTGGCGTGTGTCGAAAGGCATAGAGGCACGGAATCGAAAAGCGATCCACCAATACTCAGTGCTCTCACACTAAAGCCTCTGTCCAGCGGGCCCTGAGCGCACGGGGAGGAGGCGAACTGGTGCGTCACCACACGCGGGTGCGTGAGGAGCCTGATGCGAGCGACGCGATCGGTCCGGCGGGGTAGCTGTGCTCGTCGGTCTTGCGGCCGCCGACGAGGTCGGTGTCGAGCCTTGCCGGGCTTCCGTCCCGTTCCTCGAACTCCGCGTCCACGAACCGGACGCGCTCGAGGTCGCTTCCGGTGATGAGCCCGATGCGCGCCTGGTCGAATGCCTCTGGCAGTTGCGTCTCGAGGTAGACCTCGTCACCGTCCTCGACGACGGCGACCTTCACGTCGTCGAGGACGATTCGATCGCGCTCCGCCTCGTACGGGCTGGCGCCGGTGGCGTAGACGTTGCCGCGGATCCAGACAGGTTGCTTGACGCCCATGAATCGCTCGTGGTCGCCGCGGGAGGGGTCGTCGACCTGGGCCATGTAGTCGGCGAGCGACGCGGGGTGCCCGTCGTACCCGGCGGTGCCGTAGCCGGCCCCCTGTCCTCTGCGTGCGGTCGGCCCGTAGGCCGAGCCGGCGTCGCCGCCGAGGAAGACGTTGCCGATGAGGCGGTCGTCGCCACCGAGGATCGCGGCGTAGCCGGCGACCTGGGTGCTGTGCGGCACGTGGTAGGGCGTCGGTCGCTCCACGACGGGCTCGAGCACCACCGTTCCGCACAGGAGGTTGTTGACGAACGCGCCGCCCTGGCTGAACAGCTCCAGCGATGCGAGCGAGGCGAGGATGTTGTGCTCGACGAGGTGGGGTCCGTGGCTCACCTCGATGAAGAGGTCGCGGCTGTTGGCGTAGAAGAGGTTCCGTGAGACGCGGGTGCCCTGCGTCTGCCAGTCCAGCCAGGTCCCGAGTGAGCAGTCGTGGATGCGGTTGTGGCGGATGACGACGTCGATCGCCGCGTGGAGCTTGATGCCGGCGATCTCGTAGCCGTAGAACTCGCGCTTGAGGGCGATGTTGTAGATGTGGTTGTCCTCGATCGTCGAGAACACGCAGCCGAGGTGGCCGACGATGCCGTTCTGGCCGCAGTCGTAGATCGTGTTGCGGCGGACGATGTGTGAGCCGACGTGTTCCCGGTCCCAACCGATCTGGCGGGCGGCGAAGACCGACTCGAGCTGGTACTGGTAGCCGGGCTTGTCGCGGCGCAGGGTCGCGTAGTTGTGGCCCGTCGAGGCTTCCTTGCCGAGGGAGACGGCGGAGCACTTCGCGTCGTGGATGACGTTGTCCTCGATGATCCAGCCCCTCGCCCAGTTCGGGCCGATGAGGCCGGGCTGGTCGGCGGTCGGCGGGGCCCATGGACTTGCGGCGTGCGCCAGCTCGAAGCCGCGCACGGTGATGTAGTCGATGTGGTGCTCGGTGGGCTGGAAGACGGAACGGCGCACGTTGATCTCGACGAGTTCCCGATTCGGGTCGGCGGCCTGGAAGTTCGCCCAGAGCGTCGTCTCGTCAGCGCCCACGTCGGCGTACCAGACGTACCTGGTCTGCTCGGGGTTGCGGATCCGGTCGGTCGTCCCCGTCCAGTCGTCGAGCACCCCCGTCCGCAGCGGCGGCTCCGACACCTCCGGCAGGCTCAGCGCCTCGTAGAAGCTCTGCCCGTTGAGGTACACGTCGCCGAGGTGCTTCCGCGGCGAGAGCTTCTCGGCGTAGACGATCCAGTCGCCCTCGATCTCCTCGGCGAAGGGGTTGAACGCGCCGAAGAGCGAGTTGGGAACGGCTGTCTTCCACACCGTCCCGTCGACGGGCTCCCATCCGGTCACCGCTTCCGAGCCCTTGATGACGACGTGCTCGCCGGCGGCCGCCTGATAGATGATCCGCCGCTGGTCGCTGAGCCCGCCGCAGCGCGGCGACACCCACTCGCGGTATTCACCGCCATGGACGAGGACCGTGTCGCCTGGCCGCGCGATCGCGGCAGCACGGCTGATCGTCCGGAACGGGCTGTCTTCAGAACCGTCAGCCGTGTCGGACCCGGCTGTGGCGACGTGGAGCACAGATGTCATCGCGTGTCGACCTTCATGCGTCGCGGTGTGTGGGAAGTGGGGGGGAATAGGTTCGATTCTCGGACACCCCCGGCAAACCGCCAGCTTTTATCACGGCTGTCCCCTTGACGTCCACCGAGCCAGCGACCAGGTGACCGTCTCTCTGGCGATCAGCGCGGCATCTGCGCGACGAACACGCGGACCTGCGTCCGCTGGCCCGTCTGGTCGCCACCGCGAGCACCCGTGAGGGTGCCATCGGTGATTTCCGCCCTCTGCGATACCGCTGGGGGGTATAGTGGGTCAGGCACGAGAAAGGACCTGACCATGAGCGAGACGATCGAGCAGCTGACCTACTTCGTCCCCGGGATGAGCTGCGGCCATTGCCGCGCCGCCATCACCGCTGAGGTCGAGAAACTCGCGGGCGTTTCGTCCGTCGACGTCGATCTCGAAACCAAGCGCGTCGCCGTCGCAGGTACCGAGCTCGACGACGACGACGTGCGGGCGGCGATCGACGAGGCCGGTTATGACGTCGCCTGACCTCCGCCTCGGGCGCACCCTCTAGACGTGTTCTGCGCGCTGAACAGAACCCTTCGCGGGCAGCGTCGCCGCCTGGTCACGCTCGCGGCGACACTCGCGCTCGTCGGCGTGGTCGTGAGCGTCCACAGCGTGATGAGCCAGGACCACATGGCCGGCGCGATCGTCACGTGCCTGGCGGTCGCCGAGACCGCGATCGTGGCCGTCGGCGCCGCGCTGGCGCTGAGTGTCTGGATGCGGAGCCCGCTGTGGCTGGTCCCCGTGCCGTCGGTGCCCGAGCTTGCGTTCGTTCCTTCGCCGGTCGGCATCCGCGCCCGCGCTGGCCCGCCGGTGCTGCAGGTCTTCCGGCTGTGAGTCCGAGCGCCTGATCAGGCGCTCGCGAATCGGGCTGCGCGCGCTCCTCCGTGTGCGCACCAACTCACACTTCGACAGGGAGACCGAACACCATGAAGACCAAGACCTGGCCGGCGCTGCTCGCGGCGCTGGCTGTGATCGCGCTCGCCGTCGTGGCCGCCGGCTGCGGCGGAGACGACGCGCAGAGCTCGAACTCCGGCAACGCGACCGATGCGGCGTTCATCGCCGACATGACCGCCCATCACGAAGGCGCCATCGTCATGGCCCGGATCGCGCAGAACCGCGCCGAGCACCCCGAGATCCGCCGGCTGGCCGGTGACATCGTCGCGGCGCAGAAGGGCGAGATCTCCGTGATGAAGACCATCGGCCGCGACATCCAAAGCATGAGCGGCGACGGCGACGGCCACATGGGCATGAGCGACGCCGAGATGGGCATGGACATGGACCCGGCCGAGCTGGAGAAGGCCAAGCCGTTTGACCGCGCGTTCATCGACGCGATGGTCCCTCACCACCAGGGTGCTGTCGCGATGGCCAAGCAGCTGCTCAAAAGCGGTGAGCAGCCGGCCTTGCGCACGATGGCCGACGACATCATCGGGGCGCAGACCAAGGAGATCGAGCAGATGCGCGAGTGGCGCAAGGCCTGGTACGGCTCCGCCGACATGGACATGGGTGGTTGAGCCGGCCATGCGGGCTCGCGCGATCGGCTTGGCGTGGGGCGGTGTCGTGCTCGGTGGGGCGCTGTGGTGGCGCAGGCACCCGTCGGCGTGCCCGTACGGCCAGCGCTTCTGGGTCGAGCCACCGCACCCGCTCATCACGCGTCGCCGGCTGCGGGAGGTGCTCGAGCCCCAGCCCGGCGAGCGGGTGCTCGAGGTCGGTCCCGGCACCGGCTACTACAGCCTCGACGTGGCTGAATGGGTCGCTCCCGGCGGACGGTGTGACATCTTCGACCTCCAGCAAGAGATGCTCGACCACACCATGCGCCGCGCGGCCGAGCGCGACCTGGACAACCTGACGTCCAGCCAAGGCGACGCGCGCAGGCTCCCCTACTTCGCCCGCTTCGAGCGGTCCTGATTCCTTCCAGAGGGAGTACACGGGAATGAGCGACATGAACACCGTCACGGCGCCGGCGCAGGAGACTGCGGTTCTGCACGTCGGCGGGCTGCACTACGCCACGCAGAAGTCGCTGGTCGAGCACGCGCTCGGCAGGCGTCCCGGTGTCCTCGCCGTCGATGCCAACCCTGTCGCGCAGACCGCGACGGTGACCTACGACCCCGCGCAGACGTCGGTCGAGGAGTTGCGCCCCTGGGTGCAGGAGTGCGGGATGCACTGCGCCGGGCAGTCCGTCCCGGGGCACATCTGCGACCCGCTCGTCGCGGTCGACCACGGACCGCATGATCGCGCCGCGGTGCAGCGCGCCGACGACGCGCACGGCGGTGGCCACGGCGGTCACGCCGGGATGTCGATGGACGCGATGGCGCGCGACATGCGCAACCGTTTCCTGGTCGCGCTGGTGTTCACCATCCCGATCGTCCTGTGGTCGATGGTCGGCACGAAGCTGCTCGGCAGCGAGCTCGCGACGCCGTTCGGCATCGGTCGCGACGTCTGGCAGTTCCTGCTCAGCCTGCCGATCGTCCTTTACGCCTCATCCATCTTCTTCAAGGGCGCCGTCGCCGCCCTGCGCAACAGGACGCTGGACATGATGGTGCTGGTCGCCGTCGCCATCGGTACGGCGTGGATCTACTCGGTGGCGGTGACGTTCTTCGTCGAGGGCGAGGTCTTCTACGAGTCCGCCGGCATGCTCGCGACGTTCGTGCTGCTCGGCCACTGGTTCGAGATGCGCGCCCGCGGCGGCGCCAACGACGCGGTCCGCGCGCTGCTGGATCTCGCGCCACCCAAGGCCGTCGTTCTGCGCGATGGCGAACCCGTCGAAGTCCCAACCGCTGAGGTCCAGGTCGGGGACCTGCTGCTGATCCGGCCCGGCTCCAAGGTCGCCGTTGACGCCACGGTCGAGGACGGCGAGAGCCAGGTCGACGAGTCCACCGTGACCGGCGAGAGCCTGCCCGTGAAGAAGACCTCGGGCGATCAGCTGATCGGCGCCACCATCAACAAGAACGGCACGCTGCGCGCCCGCGCGACCGCGGTCGGCTCTGACACCGCACTGGCGCACATCGTCAAGCTCGTCCAGGAGGCGCAGAACTCCAAGGCGCCCGGCCAGCGCCTGGCCGACCGCGCCGCGTTCTGGCTCGTGCTCGTCGCGCTCGTCGGCGGCACCCTGACGTTCGTCGTCTGGTACTTCATCGTCGGCCGCGACGTCCAGGACTCGCTGCTGTTCGCCATCACCGTCGTCGTCATCACCTGCCCGGATGCCCTCGGGCTGGCCACGCCGACGGCGATCATGGTCGGCACCGGCCTGGGAGCCAAACGCGGCATCCTGTTCAAGAACGCGATGGCGCTCGAGCAGGCAGCGTCGCTGGACACGGTCGTCTTCGACAAGACCGGAACGCTGACGCGCGGGGAGCCCGAAGTCGTCGCCGTCGCCACGACGAGCGACGGTTTCACCGAGGACATGGTGCTGCGCGTGGTCGCAGCCGCCGAGCGCGACAGCGAGCACCCGCTCGCCGAAGCCATCGTCAAGGCCGCATCCAAGCGCGGCCTGCAGCTTCCGCGCACCGAGTCCTTCGAGGCTGTGCCCGGGCACGGACTGCTGGCCACCGTCGACGGCCACCGCCTCGCCGTCGGCAACGCGCGACTGCTCGAGCGCGAGGGCATCGCTCGTGACGGCCTGGCCGCCCGTTCCGACGAGCTCGCCGGCGAAGGCCGCACAAGCGTGCAGGTCGCCATCGACGGCAAGGCCGCCGCCGTCATCGCCATCGCGGACGCACCGCGCGAGACCGCCGCGCAGGCCGTGAGCGCGCTGCGCGAGCTCGGCGTCCGGCCGGTCATGCTCTCCGGCGACAGCCGAGCCACGGCAGAACGCGTCGCCGAGGAGCTCGGCATCGACGAGGTCATCGCCGAGGTCCTGCCCGCCGACAAGGCGGCGAAGGTCGCCGAGCTCCAGAAGCAAGGCCGCAAGGTCGCGATGGTCGGCGACGGCGTCAACGACGCACCCGCGCTCGCCCAAGCCGACGTCGGCATCGCCATCGGTACGGGCACCGACGTCGCGGTGGAGACCGCCGACGTCGTCCTCATGCGCTCCGACCCGCTCGACGTCGCCACCGCCATCACCATCAGCCGCGGCACCGCCCACAAGATGCACCAGAACCTGTGGTGGGCGGTCGGCTACAACTCGCTCGCCCTGCCCGTCGCCGCCGGCGTGTTCGAGCCGCTCGGGTTCGTGCTACGACCCGAGGTCGGCGCCATCTCAATGGCCGGCTCCAGCATCATCGTCGCCCTCAACGCCGTCTCGCTCAAGCGACTGCAGCTGCCTGACCGCGCCGAACAAAATCCGCCTCCGCCCGCGGCCGGCGCGCCCGCAACAAGCCCCGTCCCCGCGACCGGAGCTGCGTGAGGCTCGCCCAGCGGAAGCCCGGCACTGCCGACGGCGAGGCGATGACCGTCGACGCTGGCGAGCAGCCCGTGGCCGGGCACCGCCTGGAACGACTCGGCCCGGGGGACCTGCAGGGCCGCGCTAGTTGGCGGTTGTCGCCACCTCCACAACCTCGGGCTCGCTGCGGGTCAGCGTGCCCGTC
>JBDTMF010000107.1:0-14370 GCA_039934455.1 Solirubrobacteraceae bacterium | reverse complement strand
CCGACACGATGGACGACCCGGCCGCCAACGCGCTGCTCAAGACGCTCGAGGAGCCGCCGGGCTACGTCGTGCTGATCCTGTTGACGGACCGCCCGACGCAGGTGCTGCCGACGATCACTTCGCGCTGCCAGGGCGTGCGCTTCGACGCGCCGCCGCCCGGGCGGCTCGCCGAGCGGCTGGAGTCTCAAGGCGTCGACCCCGGCACCGCCCGCGCCTGTGCGCGGCTCTCGCTCGGCGACGGCGAGCGGGCGCTCGCGCTCGCGCTCGGCGACGGGCCGGCGCTGCGCGCCCGCGCCGAGGCGTTCGCCCGTGCCGCGCTCGACGGCGAGGTCGGGAGGGTCAAGCCGTGGACCGACGTGCTGGCCGCGGCGCGGACCGCCGGTGCGGCCGCCGAGGCCGAGCTCGAGGCGGCGCTCAGGACCGAGCTCGAGTACCTGCCCAAGAAGGAGCACCGGCGCAAGCAGACCGAGTTCACCGAGCGCGCCCGCCGGGCGGCGCGGCGCGCCGAGACCGGTGCGCTCGACCACGCGCTCCAGCTCGTCGGGCTGTGGTTCCGCGACCTTGCCTGCATCGCGGCCGACGCCGAGGAGCTCGTCCTCGCCACCGACCGCCTGGAGGTCCTGCGCGCCGGACCCCGCGACGCGCACGCGCTGCACGCCGCGCTCGAGCTCGTCGAGGAGACGCGAGCGCGGCTGCCGTTCAACGTCAGCTACGACCTCGCGCTGCAGGCGCTCGCCTACCGGCTCGAGCGCACGCTCGCCGGCAGGGTGGGTGGGGTCGTATTCGCATGACCGAGGTCCGGGTCCGCGGCGCCTACGCCACGGTCCGGGGCCCCGGCATCGAGGACGAGGTCGCGGTGGAGGAGCCGCTCGAGATCCGCGTCGACGGCGTTGCGCTGGCGGTGACGATGCGCACCCCGGGCCACGACGAGGAGCTGGCGCTCGGGTTCCTGCACGGCGAGGGCCTGATCGACTCCGCCCGCCCCGCCGGGCCGACCGCCGAGCTCGAGGCCAACATCGTCGAGGTCGCCGGCCCGCTGCTGCGCGCCCCCGGCACACGCTCGTTCTACGCGACGTCCTCGTGCGGCGTCTGCGGCAAGGGTGCACTCGAGGAGGTGGCGGTGCACGCCGAGCGCCTGCCCGACGGACCGGGCATCGCGCGCGACCTGCTGGCCGCGCTCCCCGACCGCCTGCGCCAGCCGACCTTCGAGCGCACCGGCGGCCTGCACGCGACGGGGCTCTTCGACAGCGGCGGGGAGCGGCTGCTCGTGCGCGAGGACGTCGGGCGCCACAACGCCATGGACAAGGTGATCGGCCGCGCGCTGCGCGACGGGCTGCTCCCGTTGCACGACCACGTGCTCTGCGTCTCGGGCCGGCTGAGCTTCGAGCTCGTCCAGAAGGCCGCTGTCGCCGGCGTGCCGATCCTCGTCGGCGTCGGTGCACCGAGCTCGCTCGCGGTCCGGCTCGCCGACGACCGCAACATGACGCTGGCCGGCTTCGCGCGCCGCGGGCGCGTGAACGTCTACACCTGCGCCGAGCGCGTCAGCTAGCCCCGATCGGCCCGAGCCGCGCGGCGCGGCCGTGCAGCTTGAAGTTGCGGAAGCGGCTGAAGTGCTCGTGGCCGGGGCCGTGGAAGTCGGCCGAGCCGGTCGAGAGCAGCCCGCGCGCCTCGCACTCGTCGTGCAGGATCAGCGTCTGCTCGCGCGAGTGCTCGGCGTAGAAGCACTCGACGCCGTCGATCCCACGAGCGGCGAAGTGCCGCAGCGTGCGCAGCACGTGATCGGGGTCGGTGATGTCCCAGAACGGGTGCGCCCACACCGCGACCCCGCCCGCGGCGTGGATGACCTCGATCGCCTCCTCGACCGTGGGGCGCGAGCGCGCGACGTACGCGGCGGCGCCGGGCACCAGGTAGGGCGGGAAGAGCTCCTTCTTCCCGGTGATGCCCTCGCGCGCGAGCCGCTCCGCGTTGTCGGGATGCGCGAGCACCGCGTCGGCGAGGTGCGGCCGGCCCAGGCTCTCGCGTGCGGCGAAGGAGGAGTCGTCGAGCGAGAAGCCGAGCTCGCGCAGGCGGTCGGCCATCGCCATGATGCGCCGTCCGCGGTCGGCCCGGAAGTCCTCGAGCGCGGCCTGCAGCCCGGGGTCGGACGGATCGAGCTCGTAGCCGAGGATGTGGAGGTCCTCGTGCTCGCCGTGGACGCTCGAGAGCTCGGCGGCCGGCGAGAGGCGGATCCCGTGCTCGCGCGCGGCGGCGAGCGCCTCGGGCACGCCGGCGACGGTGTCGTGATCGGTCAGCGCGAGCAGCTCGACGCCCGCGGCGGCGGCCTGGGCCACCACCTCGGCGGGGGCGAGCGAGCCGTCCGACTGCGTCGAGTGGGACTGCAGATCGAAGGCCGGAGCGTCAGCCGTCATTGACGCTCCGTCGTTTGCTGCGGGTGCGGCATGGGGAGGCTTCTCTCCGTATTCGCCCCGAGGGAAGGGAGTGCAGTCATGTCCACAGGATTGATCATCGCGATCGTCGTTGTCGTCCTGATCCTGATCGCTCTGCTCGTGATGCTGCCGCGCATGCGCGCCAAGGCTGAAGAGCGGAAGGCCCAGAAGGAGCTCGAGAGTCGACGCGAGCGCGTCGCGACGGAGAACCGTGAGGTCGCGTCGACGCGTGCCTCCGAGGCCGAGAAGGCCGAGCAGCAGGCGGTCGTCGCCCAGCAGCAGGCCAAGGCGCAGCGCGCCGACGCCGACCGGCTCGAGGCCGAGGCACAGCTGCATGAGCGCGGCCTCGCCGACGACCAGCTGATCGACGACCACGAGCGCGACCGCTTCAGCGGCGTTGCCGGGACGGGTGCCGCCGACGGCGAGGCGCGTGACGACGGTGTCCGTGACGACGGTGTCGTCCGCGACGGCGAGCGTCCCGCCGCCCGCCAGGCCGGCGACGACACCGCCACCGACGGCGCCAGCAGCTCGGAATACGAGCAGGGCCGCGTCGACGAGCGCGAGGCCGAGCACCGCTAGACCAAGCTCCGGGACCGGATCGCCGCCGCCGGCGCGCGCCTTCACCGGCGCAGCGCCGGCGGTTGCGTCCTAGCCGAGCGTGTCCGCGGTTCCGCGGTCCAGCAGCGCGGTCGCCGCACCCGCGTCGAGCGCACCGGCGATGTAGAAGCCCTGGGCGTATTCGCAGCCGAGCAGCTTCAGGCGATCGAGGTGCTCCTGCGTCTCGACGCCCTCCGCGATGACCTCCATCCCGAGGTTGTGCGCGAGCGCGATGATCGCCTTGACGATGTCGAACGCCGCCTGGTCCTCGAGCATCGGCACGACGAAGCTGCGGTCCAGCTTCACGGCGTCGCCGGGGAAGCGATGCAGCTGGCGCAGCGACGACGCTCCGAGCCCGAAGTCGTCGATACGCGCCGACACGGAGTGCTCGTCGAACAGCCGCGCGAGCACCCGGCGGGTGGCCTCCGGGTCCTCCATCATCGCGCTCTCGGCGACCTCGAGGCGCAGCCCGCGGGGGTCCAGCCGGGCCTCGTAGAGCGCGTCGGTCACGAGCTGCACGAAGCCGGGGTGGGCGAGCTGGCGGCCGGTGACGTTGACCGAGATCGAGAGCGTCTTCCCGTACGGGTGCGCGCGCCATACGGCGAGCCGGCGGCAGGCCTGCGCGAGCACGAAGCGCCCGAGCGGCAGGATCAGGCCGGTCTCGTCGGCGATCGCGACGAACTCGCGCGGGGCGATCGCCTGACCCGAGCGGTCGGTCCAGCGGCTGAGCGCCTCGAAGCCGGAGATGCGGCCGGTCGCGGTCTCGATCACCGGCTGGTAGAGGACGCGCAGCTCGTCGCGCTCGAGCGCGCGCCGGAGGCCGGTCTCGAGCTCGAGCCGGGCCATCACCCGCGCGTGCATGGCCTGGTCGAAGACGGCGTGACGGGCGCCGCCCTGGGCCTTGGCGCGGTACATCGCGACGTCCGCGTCGCGCACCACGTCCTCGGGCGCACGGTCGGGAGCGACGAGCGCGAGGCCGATGCTCGCCGACACG
Organism: Solirubrobacteraceae bacterium; assembly: GCA_039934455.1. Lineage (GTDB taxonomy): Bacteria > Actinomycetota > Thermoleophilia > Solirubrobacterales > Solirubrobacteraceae > DASQFQ01. The sequence goes on along the minus strand of JBDTMF010000107.1, from coordinate 10,353 downwards.
TGGAGCTCGCGGTTGCCGACCTCGAACGGCGCCGACAGCGACTCCTGCAGGCGCTCGGCCACGACCGACGCGCCGTGGACGTCGCCGATGTCGTCGAGCAGCAGCGTGAACTCGTCGCCGCCGTGGCGGGCGACGGTGTCGCCGGGGCGCAGGGCCGCCTCGAGGCGCTTGGCCACCGCCATCAGCAGGCGGTCGCCGACGAGGTGGCCGAGCGAGTCGTTCACGAGCTTGAAGCGGTCGAGGTCGAGGAACAGCACCGCGCAGCAGAACTCCTCGGTCTGGCGCCGCGCGCGCCGGACCGAGAGCTCGAGGCGGTCGAGGAAGAGCGCCCGGTTCGGGAGGCCCGTGAGCGCGTCGTGCAGCGCGTCGTGGCGCAGCACGGCGAGCTCGCTCAGCGCGCGCGTGGAGACGATCGCGTAGGGCGCGTCGGCGGCCTCCTCGGCCGAGCCGACCCAGCGCAGCTGATAGCCGGCCGAGCTGAGCTCGCGCAGCAGTTGCTTGGTGTCCTCCCGGTCATCGTCGCCCGCGACGAGGACGGTGATCGGCCGGTCGGGCAGATCGTCCATGATTTCCGTGTGCGCCCCTTGTCGATCCCTGACAGGACGACAGTAGGGGGAGCGGAGATCCAGGTGGGCGCAATCGGCGCATGTACGAGTGCCTAGAGTGAGGGGGGATGGCCGCGCGCTCTCCCTCCTCCGCGGGTTCGGCGAGCGAGCCCCTCGGGCGCGAGGTCTGGATCGTCTCTGCCGTCGTCGTGATCGGCGTGATCATGTCGATCCTCGACACGACGATCGTCAACGTCGCGCTCGAGACCCTGTCGCGGGAGCTCAACGCGCCGCTGAACACGATCCAGTGGGTCGCGACCGGCTACCTGCTCGCGCTCGCGACGGTGATCCCGCTCACCGGCTGGATGACCGAGCGCTTCGGCTCGCGGCGGATCTGGATGATCTCGGTGTCGCTGTTCGGCCTCGGCAGCGCCCTCTGCGGGCTCGCCTGGTCGGCCGAGTCGCTGATCTTCTTCCGCGTGCTGCAGGGGTTCGGCGGCGGCATGATCATGCCGGTCGGGATGGCCCTGCTCGCCCAGACGGCGGGGCCGTCGCGCGTCGGGCGCGTGATGAGCGTGATCGGCGTGCCGATGCTGCTCGGGCCGATCCTCGGCCCGGTGCTCGGCGGGCTGATCGTCGACTCCGTCTCGTGGCGCTGGATCTTCTATGTCAACGTGCCGATCGCGGCCTTCGCGCTCGTGCTCGCGGCGAAGCTCCTCAAGCGCGACGCCGGGCGCGCCGACGCCGGCAAGCTCGACTGGCTCGGACTGCTGCTGCTCTCGCCCGGGCTCGGGCTGTTCGTGTTCGGGCTGTCGGAGAGCGAGTCGCAAGGCGGCTTCGGCGATCCGCTCGTGTGGGGGCCGATCGTCGCCGGCGTCGTGCTCGTCGCCGCCTTCGTGCGCCACTCGATGCGCGCGCCCCGACCGCTGATCGACGTGAGGCTGTTCTGCGTGCGAACGTTCAGCGCCGCCGCCTCGACGACGTTCCTCGTCGGCGCCGCGCTGTTCGGCGCGATGATCCTGATGCCGCTCTACTACCAGGTGGCGCGCGGCGAGAACGCGTTGACGGCGGGCCTGCTGATGGCGCCGCAGGGCCTCGGCGCGGCGCTGGCGATGCCGCTCGCCGGGCGCCTCACCGACCGCGTCGGCGGTGGGCGCGTCGCGCTGGTCGGGCTCACCATCCTCACCCTCGGCACGATCCCGTTCGCGTTCATCGACGGCTCGTCCTCCTACACCCTGCTGGCGTTCCTGCTCGTCGTGCGCGGGCTCGGGATCGGCGGCTCGATGATGCCGGCGATGGCGGCCGCCTACGCGACGCTCGAGCGCGAGCAGGTCCCGCGCGCCACGAGCTCGCTGAACGCCCTCCAGCGCATCGGGGGCTCGATCGGCACCGCCGTCCTGGCGGTCGTGCTGCAGGGCCAGATCAAGGACCACCTCGCGGCGGCGCAGGTGGGGCAGCGCGCGCCGGCGGCATCGGGGACGCTCGAGCGCCTGCCCGACGACCTGCGCCGGCGGCTCGCCGAGCCGCTGGCCGCGGCCTTCGCCTCGACCTTCTGGTGGGCGGTCGGGATCTCGGTCCTCGCGCTGATCCCCGCCGCGATCCTGGCGGTCACCCAGCGCCGCGAACGCACGCGCGAAGCCGCGGCGTTCGTGGAGCCGGAGAAGCAGATCGCCTGATCGCTGGCACCGGGTCCGGCGGATGCGCAGATCCGCGTTTGGTAACTGATACGTTACCAACATGGAGGGCACGCGAGAGCAGCCGTGGGTGCTCAAGACGCCGAGCGGCAGCTCGGAGTTCACCGCCTTCCGCGACGATGCGCTCGAGCCGCCGGCGCTCGTCGTCCAGGTCGGCAAGTCCGAGTTGCGCTACCACGCGCGGTGTCTCGACGACCTGCACGCGATGCTCGTCGAGCACGGGGACTGGGTCCCGCTCGGCAGCGCCGATGAGCAGAAGCCGGCCGCCGAGGGCACGATCGAGGCGTGGGCGCGCGCGGCCGGCAACCCGGTCGGCGGCTGGTACGGGCTGAAGAAGGGGATGCGGGGCCGCTTCGGCAACTACGTCCCGCCGGTCATGGAGGCGCTGGGCCGCGCGGAGGTCGAGCACAACGCGCGCGGCAACCGGATGCGCGCGCTCTAGCGAGCCGCGCTCGGTACCCTCTCCGACGCCCCGCCGCCGTAGCTCAGCTGGTAGAGCACTTCACTCGTAATGAAGGGGTCAGCGGTTCGAATCCGCTCGGCGGCTTGGTGGGCCAGCGCGGTCTTGGAGTCACCCAGGCTCGCGTCAGTGCCTCGTGGGGTCGTTCTGGGGTCGGCGTGCGCTCTCGATGGATTCGGTCGCGCTCGTCCGCGGCGCCTCGCGGAACTCGGCGATCACGTGCCCATACGTGTTGAGCGTCATCGTGGGACTGTGGCCGAGCTGGGAGGCCAGGTCGACGACGCCGATCCGGCCTTCGTGGAGCATCAGGCTCGCGAACGAATGGCGGAGGTCGTACGGGCGGGCGCCTGTGAGGCCGGCAGCTTCCGCCGCCGGCTGGAAGTGGCGCTTGCGCCAGTTGCGGTAATCGTGGTCGCGCCAGGGTCGGTCCGGTGTTGCGCCTGGGAACAGGAACGCGCCGCCGGTCGCTCGATTTGAGGCGAGCAACCACTCGGCGAGCTCGTGCTTGAGCGGTTCGAGCAGGTCAACGGTCCGGGGCGGCCGGTTCGTCTTCTGCCCTTTGAGCTGGCCGTCGGACACCGCCTGCTCGATCAGCAGCGTCCGCTCGCGCACATGCCGCCACTGGAGCGCGAGCGCTTCCTCGGGCCGGAGTCCGGCGTAGCCGAGCAGCGAGACGAGCGTCGCGCCGTCCCGTCGCCCGCGATCGAGCATGTAGCCACGGATCGCCTCGATGGCCTGCGGCGCGAGCGGCAGGACCGCACGCCGCCTCGAGGTCCGCGGCTTGCGCACCGCCTTCACCGGGTTAGTGCCGATGCGTTGCCATTCGACAGCGCGCGCGAGGATGCTCTGCAGGAGCACGAGCGTCCGCCGGATCGTTTCCGGGCCGACCCCCTCGCGTTCGAGCGACGCCCGGTAGCTGGTCAGCACCAGCGGCGTGATCTGCCGCAATTGCAGGTGACCCAGCCGCGGCAGTACGTGCCGGTTCCAGTGCGACGCGTAGCTCCGCAGCGTGGCGCGCTCGAGCCGCGCCGTGGCTTCGAGCTCCCACCATTGCTGGACGAACTCGGCGAGCGTCTCCCTGCCGGCGTCGAGGCTGGCCAGGTCGTTCGAGCGCCGGAGGAGCCTCAGCCGGGCCTCGAAGTCCTTGGCATCGCGCTCCGTATCGAAGGTCGAGCAGCGCTTGACGCCCGTCTCGTTCGTCCAGCGCACGCGCCAGACGACGTAGCTCTCGCCGTTCTTACGCTGTCGTGTCCGGCGTTCGATGGCCATCGCGGCCGTTCTCCTTGGCGATCGTGAGTCGGCCGTCCGCCGGCAGCCGGAAGGAGGCCGATAGCGGCGGCAGGACGGTCTTGGATGCGATCCACGCGTCGACGTCCTCGGGCCGGATTCGAAACGCGCGACAGCTGCCGAGTTGACAGGCGCGCAGGTCGCCGCGACGAATCGCGCGCAGGACCGTCTTGGTGCTGAGCCGGCAGCGGTCGGCGACCTCGGCTGGGGTCAGCATTCGGTGGTGGTGCTGTGAGGTGCTCATGGCTATCAGGCCGCCGAGATCGACCGTCGGGCGATCGAGTTGTTCGGTTCAGATGGGACATAGGGACCGAGACGGAAATTCCGCCCCCTGAGGACTCAGGCGACAGGGGGTGCCAACCCGGAGGAAAGGTCGTCGGGGTCCCACTCCGGCGGTGTCAGCTCCCCGGCGAGTTCGCTGTCGGGCGGGTCGTATGCGCTGGGCGGCCATTCCGCTTCTGGACGTTCCTCGTCGCGCTCGAAGATGGGGAGCACATCGTGATCCACTCCGGAGCGCGCCCAGTACGCGGCGAGCTTGACCTTGAGATGCCGGCGCGCAAGCGGATGAAGCTGCGCGAGCCGCCTCGGCGGCGTGCGGAGGAAGTCGTCGTCGACGGTCGTTGGGCGGAACAGCAGCCCGACCAGCTCTCCTTCGTCAGTCCCGGGCACCGGAGGCAGGTACAGGTAGGGGCGCATCTGGTCCCGGCTCCGGAGCAGCCCGCGCTTATCCGCCGGCATCTCCAAGGCGTCGCACACCGCGTCGAGCGAGACGACTGGGACCAGCACGCGATAAGGATGGGCCGACGCGCCCGTGACCTGATCGGTCATGTCGCACGTCGGACTGACGAGGAGCCCGTAGGCGAACTCGATCGCGCCGACATAGTGCTTGCGTGCCCCGTCCTCGTCTTCAGCTTCAACGGCGACGGTCGGCTGCGAGCTGAACGGAATCGCCTCGAACAGGTCGCCTGCAAAGAGCGTCGAAGACCACGGCCGGCGCCAGTAGTGGTCGTCTGAAGGTCGGTCGGTCGAGGTCATCGTCGTCCCCGTCGTCGGAGCGAGGGCAGCGAGAGACGCTAGGACCGGCCTCGGATGGCTCTAATCGTCAATGGGCGTCGCGCGAACGGGCACGACGTCATCCGACTCCTCGGCAGCCGGAGCTGGCATGCCGCGATACATCTCGGCCCGGACCGCCTCGACCTCGGCGGAGTCGAATCTCCGAACGCCGCTCGGCAGGCGCACCGCGTGGAGCAGACCCTTCTGTTCCCAGCGACGGAGCGTGTTCTCGTGAACACCCAGCATCCGGGCGGCTTGGCGGACTTGGAGCAGGTCGGTCATTCGTCATCACCTCGATCGATGGGATCCAAGGTACTGCAGATGGTGGAGATGATCAAGGTAGGAGACATGAGTGGGATGGTAGACCTGAGAAGATCATCGTCGCGAACTGCGTGGCGTTAAGCATTATCTTCTGAGCGTCCGTCCGGCGGCGTGCCTAGGATGCCGCGCATGGTTTCCCTCCCCGATCCGCTGCTCCGCCGCCTCTCCTCCGACGAGGGCCACCGCGCTGCGGCGAGCACTCGTAGGCATCGGCGAGGAACTCGCCGCCGTCTACGCCGCCGACGTTGACGATCACTCCGAGGCGCGTGGCGACAACGCGCAGCTGTTCGGCCTGAAGGTCTGGGTACACGGCCGCTACCGCAATGTGCTGCGCTTCGAGGACGACCCTGATGTGCTGGTCGTCGACAACAACGGCTCGTACGCGATCCGGGTTAAGCAGTTCTCAGTAGGCGTCTACAAGCTCGGCGACACGATCAACGACGACATCCATGCTTGCTTTCCCGACGCTAGCCCGACGAAGCGAGCCTTCGCCGAGCGAAACCGGCTTCAGCTGTCGCTGTTTGACGCGACTCCGGCCTCGCCGCTGCCGGCTGCGGTCCGATACGCCTGTAACGAGCTCATCGTCGGGCACTTCGGCAACCCTCGTGACGGTATGGCCAAGTGGTACATCGGCGCGTCGCTCGTCGACGAGCTCGGACGTTCGTCGTGGGCATGGGTGGAGCGTCAAGATCTGAAGGGCATCGCAGCCCGGCCGACGCGCACGCGCGAGCCCATCGTTCCGTTCAGTGCCCGCGAGGCTGAGCCGCTTGATCTGCGGCCGCGCCGCGACGACAGCGCAGCCCAGAGCGAGTGAATACCTTCAGCCCCATGCCGACGCGGGTTGTCCAGCCCGCGCGACTCCGCTTGGCTCGGATGCTGCGTGGGTTGCGCCAGAACGCGCTCGCTGTGCAGATCGGTGTCACGCCTGCCGCGATCTCCCAATACGAGGCCGGCTCAAGCATCCCGAGCGCTGAGACGATCGAGCGGCTGGCCGTGCGCCTGGGCTGCTCGCCGGAGTTCTTTGCCCGACCGTGGCGCCAGCTGGTGGTCGGCGAACCGTTCTTCCGGTCGCGACGGTCTACCCCTCAGCATGAGCGTGATCGCGCCGAGGCGTACGCGGTCGCCCTCGCTGAGATTGCCACCATCATCGAGGGCCACATCGAGCTCCCGGCCTCGCGGTTCGATGCGCATTTGGCCCTCGCCGACGACGCACCCATGGAACATGTGGAGCGGGCGGCCAGCGAACTACGAGCCGCGTGGCGTGTCCCGCCGGGACCGATCCCGAACGTGGTGCGGATGCTGGAGGCGCGAGGCGCGATCGTGGCCGCTGTCGGCGCCTTCGATTCCCGCCTCGACGCGTTCTCGGTCCGTACCCGGTCGCGGCCTGTCGTGGTGCTGTGCTCCGACGGTGGGAACGCAGCGCGACGACGCTTTGACGCGGCCCATGAGCTAGGTCATCTCGTGATGCACGAGCGATCGCTCGTGGCCAATGCCCAGCAAGAGCGCCAGGCTCATCGCTTCGCAGCCAACTTGCTCATGCCAGCAGGCGAAATCAATCCCTGGCTCCCTCGTCGTTCCAACGAGCTCGAACTGCTCGAGGACGGCAGTCGCACCTGGGGCGTCTCGATGCAGGCGCTGCTGTTCCGCGCGCGCACCATAGGCACCCTGAGCGAAGACGCCTACCGACGCGCGATGCAGCGCATGTCAGCCGCTGGATGGCGGACGCGCGAGCCGGTCGACATCGGACCCGCTGAGGCCCCTGAACTGTTGCGCCGTGCGGCCGAGATGCTGCCACGCGCGGGGACCTCACTGGAGAAAATCGCCGCCGAGTTCGGCGTGCCGGCAGCACGACTCGCACGCATGCTCAGTGTCCCCGAGGAGCAGGACGACGCCGACGGCCCAGTTCAGTAGTTGCGGCTCCCCAACAGCTTCACCTCGTAATGAAGGGGTCAGCGGTTCGAATCCGCTCGGCGGCTTGGTGGGCCAGCGCGGTCTTGGAGTCACGCAGGCTTGCGTCCGTTCGTGCGCGAGGCGTCCGGGTCATGCCGCAGCCGTAGGGGTTCCTCGACGAGGCGCCGGACGCCGCGAGCGGTGTCGTCCCGGATGTGACGCACACCGTCGAAGGTCGGCGCCGGCCGGATCGTCGAGCTCACCGCGTCCGAGTCGCCCCGGACGCCGGGCGCGCCCGGATCGCGACGGTTGCGCTCAGGTCGAGGCGCGCTGCGCTCGCTTCTGTGGTTCCGGAGATGCGCTCGGCTACGAGTCCTGCACCGCTCCGGACTTGCATGGCGCGCGCCGGTCGAGCGTCAGCCTGTCGAGGAACACGGCGGAGTCGTACTCGCGATCGCCCTGATCGAAGATCGAGAGGTAGAGGATGTGGCGGCCGGAGGTGACGGGCGTCGAGGCACGCAGCCGGCGGGTGGCGCCGTCGTAGGTCGTCCCGCGCGCCCGCGAGCTCGTGAGGTTCGCGGGTCCGACGGCGTTGACGCGGATCGGATGGCCGTCCGAGTCGGCCGCGAAGTTCCCAGGCGCGGTGACCGTCGGGTCGTCCTTGGTGCCGGTCGTCCAGCTCGAGGTGTCGAGTTCGGCGATGAACGAGTCGTTGTAGACGTCGCCGATGAACTCCGGGAACTCCTCGGTGAGGAAGCGGAAGCGGATCGACAGGCATCTCGCCTTCTTCGGAACGCGGAGATCGAGGCGGAGGATCGTGACGTCGCGCGCGCCGCGGATCGACGGTCCGCCCAGCGACGTGCTGAGGTTGGGGCTGGTGTTCTTGCGCCCCGCGGCCGTCGCGTTGCCGGTGGACAGGATCGCGAAGCTCTTGCCCTGGGTGGGGAAGCCGCCCAGCCGGGTCGTGGACACGGCAGCCGGGTTGCTGAACGGCGGCAGCGCAGAGAACGAGGCCCGCCGCACATAGGACCGCTTGGTGATCGCGCGCGCGATCTTGGTGGCGCCGCGCGTCGTCTCACCGTTGCGGTCCGGCGTCGGCCGGATCGACGCCTGAGCTGTGCCCGCCGAGCAGATCGCCGCCGCCGCAACTGCTCCGATAACGGCTTTCCGCCTGCATGTCCGGTGCATCTAGATCCCTTTGTGGATGACGTGGCCCGAGGAGGTTCCCATGCGGGCGCGCGGCACTGCCGCCCGTCGTCAGCCGCCTGACCGACTCGGAGTCATGGGTCTGACCGGCCCGCCGCCGTAGCCGCCGGCGAGCGGCCGCTCGCGCAGCTTCAAGATGGCGATCCTCGCGAATAGGACGAGCACGGGGAGAAGGACGGGCCTGCGGCGGATGACCGGCCTCGTGCCGGTCCGCCCCCCACATCCGTCGCAGCACCATCCCCAGGATGGGTGCTGCCCTGGGTACCGCCGTCAACTCTGCCGCACTGCGCGCCGCCGCGGCGCGCGCGTGAGCGCCGCCCTCGAGGCGCGCTCGGCGGAGGCGGCGATCACGGCATGAGACTCGCGGCCACCGCCTTGGTTCTGTCCGCCGTCGAGTCGATCTACGTGCGCGTGCCGGGGCCGGCCACGACGGCGGATCCGTTCCTTGCGCTCCTGAACATCGAGCCTCGAGCGTCGGGGTGCGCCGAACGTGGGTCGAGCAGCCAGGTGCGGTCGGTGCGACGCGTGAGCAGGCCCTCGCGCGACAGCGCCTGTAGCGCGGTGCTCACCGTCGGGCGCTGCGCGCCGACGAGCTGGGCGACGACCTCATGCGTGAGCGGGATCGGGATCGACACGCCGTCGCGGCCGACCCGGCCCCAGCGATCGGCGAGATGCCAGAACAGCAGCAGCAGCCTCGGCTTGATGTGGCGCACATCGGTGATTGCCAGCTGGAGCGCGAGACCGTGGGAGCGGCGCACGGCACGGCCGAGGATCGCCGACATGACCGCGGGCCAGCGGCAAGCGGTGGCGAGGAAGCGGTCGTCGAGGACCGCGAGGCGCGTCGGCTCGAGGACTTGCCAGCCGGCCTCGCAGGGCATGCTCGCCGCCGCGCCGTCGTGCTCCCACGGCCGGGCGAGGTCGCCGCGCCCGACGAGCTCGGAGCGCGGGTGACGGGCGACGCGGACGTTGCGGATCATCGTTCCCTCGAGCACGAGCAGGCCCAGGTAGCCTGTCGCGTCGCCTGCGCCCGGGACGCCACCGTCCCATGGGCCGCGCGGGAGCGACAGTGCGGAGACGACGGCGCGTACCCGTGCGTCACGGCGGGCCGCTGGAGAAACCTCCCCGAACAGCTGCGGATCCTCTTCGAGGAGCCGCACGCGCTCCATGTCGGCGAACGCGCGCTCGAAGAACGGCGTCATCCGCTCGGTGCCCCCTCCGTCAACGAGCGCCGCCGGCTCCGGCTCGGCGCGGCGATCAGCGCCGTCAGCTCGCCCCAGCGGACATGCTGCGCCGCTTCGAGCGCCTGCAGCGCCTGGTCCAGCTCGGGTGTGGCCGGCGCGCACGCGTGGCCGTCCTCCCTGCAGACGAACAGCCCTGCGCCCCGCAGCGCCTCGAGCCTGGGTTCGGCCCAGCCTGCGGGGCAGCGCAGCGCCGTGCAGATCTGCTCGACGGTCCACCCTCGCGCTCGGTCGCCGTGCAGGAGCATCAGAAGGTCGAGCTCACCCGCGGAGTCCACGTGCTCGCGCAGCAATCGCCGCGCCTCGCGCGGCAGCTCGCGGGCGAGCCCCTGGGAACGCTTGCCTCGTTCCATCCGATTGAGTCTCCACGCGGGCGAGCCGACGCTCAATAGGTCACAACCCCCACGCGTGCGAGGGCGACCCTGCATTGGCGGCGGGTATCGCCGTGACACTCCTGGCGCGCCACCGGCGGGTGAACGCTCCGCAAGATGGGTCCTGGCGCCCATTGGATGCGCGGGCCGGCGTGCCGATCTGAACGGTGCTCGAGCGGGACCGATGAGACGGCACTGGCTCAACACCCGCTGAGTAGGTCCGCAGGCCCCAGTCGATCCCTTCAGGAGGGTTCACCTACATGCTCAACAAGCTGCGCAACCGCGCTC
>JBDTMF010000106.1:0-14399 GCA_039934455.1 Solirubrobacteraceae bacterium | reverse complement strand
GCTCGGGCTCGGCGCCGGGCAGGTCGATCTTGTTCAGGCACGGGATCAGCTCGAGCCCGGAGTCGACGGCGAGATAGGTGTTCGCGACGGTCTGGGCCTCGACGCCCTGGGACGCGTCGACGACCAGCAGCGCGCCCTCGCAGGCGGCGAGCGAGCGCGAAACCTCGTAGGTGAAGTCGACGTGGCCGGGCGTGTCGATCAGCTGCAGCTGGTAGGTCTCGCCGTCCTTCGACTCGAAGAACACGCGCACCGCCTGGGCCTTGATCGTGATGCCGCGCTCGCGCTCGAGGTCCATCGAGTCGAGCAGCTGCGCGCGCATCGCGCGCGGGTCGACGGTGTGGGTCGTCTCGAGGATGCGATCGGCCAGCGTCGACTTCCCATGGTCGATGTGGGCGATGATCGAGAAGTTCCGGATATGAGCCTGGTCAGCCATGGGACCAGGACAGGTTACGAGGCGCCCCTGCCCGCCCTCCGCTGGACGATCCCGGCGATCTGGCGCGCCTCCGGGATGCGGAGTGCGAACACCGCGGCCATGTAGACCCCGCTCGCCACCGTGAGCGCGAGCGTGACGCTCACGAACTGCGCGATCAGGGACTGGCCGAGCGCCGAATCGAGCGCCTCCCAGCCGAAGTAGGCGATGGCGCCCAGCACCGCCGAGGCGGCCAGCATCAGCGCGACGCCGCGCAGCGTGCGGCCGATCTCGAACCCGTGCAGCTCGAGCCTCAGGCGGTAGGCCTGCCCGAACGTCATGGCCGCACTCGCCACCGCGGTGCCGATCACGACCCCGGCGATCCCGAACGGCTTGTAGAGCGCGGCCGACACGCCGGCGTTGATGAGCAGCGTCACGCCCGCGAGCGCGGTCGGCACCCACGGCCGCTGGAGCGAGAAGAACGTGCGCGTGAGCAGCAGGTTGGCCCCTGAGAAGGGCATCGAGAACGAGAACCAGAACAGCGCCTCGGTCACGGCGTTGGTCGACGCTGTCCCGAACTGCCCACGCTGGTAGACCAGCCGCGTGAGCGGCTCGGCGAGGACCGCGGTGCCGACGGCGGCGGGGATCAGGAACAGCGCGATCATCCGCACGCCGTTGCCGCTGGCGCGTCGCAGGCCGTCGAGGTCGCGGCGGGCCGCGAAGCGCGACAGCGTTGGGAACAGCACGGTCGCCACCGCCACGGAGAAGACGCCCTGAGGGAGCATGTAGAGCCGGAACGCGCGGTCGATCGCCGCCGGCGCGCTCTCGCTCACCAGCGAACCGAGGATCGAGTTGATCAGCAGGTTGAAGTTGATCAGGCCGAGGCCGATCGTGACCGGCAGCATCAGCCGCAGCACCCGGCGGATGCGCGGGTCGCGGAGGTTGAAGGAGACCTTCAGCTCGAAGCCGACGCGCCGCAGCACCGGCAGGCACATGCCGAACTGGACCACCGTGCCGGCGAGCACGCCCAGCGCGTAGGCGTAGACCTGGTCGGGGCCGTGGAAGAGCGGCTTGAGCAGGACCAGCCCGGCGATGATCACGAAGTTCCACACCACGGGCGCGATCGCCGGAATCGCGAAGTGGTCGTAGGCGTTGAGGATCCCGACCACGAGGCCGTTGAGCCCCAGCAGCACGACGATCGGGAACATCACCCGCGACAGCCCGACCGTCAGGTGGTCGAGCTCGGCGCTGAACTTGTCGCCCGTGATCGGGGGGATGACGTAGGGCGCGATGACGATGAACAGCACGGTGATCACGCCCAGCACGACGAGGATCAGCCCGAACAGCGCGCCGGCGAGCTGGAAGGCGTCCTTGCGCTTCTTCTGCTCGAGCAGCTCGGTGAAGACGGGGACGAACGCCGCGCTCAGCGCGGAGTCGGCGACGAGCGCGCGCAGCAGGTTCGGCACCTGGAAGGCGATCGTGAAGGCGGAGAAGGGGCCAGAGGTCCCGAAGTAGCTCGACGCGACCACTTCGCGGACGAGACCGGCGATCCTGGAGACCCCCGTCGCGATCGAGAAGATGACCGTGTTGAAGGCGATCCGCCGGGCGGGTGGGGTGGCCGGCTCGGGCACGCGGGCCGCTATAGTAGGCGCCGCCGCGGCTGGTCCTTTGGAGTCCGCGGCGCTTCCACGTCATGGCCAACATCGCATCCCAGAAAAAGCGGATCCTGCGCACCGAGCGCGAGCGGCTCGAGAACCGCCGCTACACGTCGGCCATCAAGACGTACTTCCGCCGCCTCCAGGCCGCCGTCGAAGCCGGCGAGGCCGAGACCGCCGACACCGAGCATCAGCAGCTCGTGCGGACGGTCGACAAGGCCATCAAGCGTGGCGCGCTGCACAAGAACTCCGGCGCCCGCAAGAAGTCGCGCGCGGCCCGGCTGCGCAGCAGCATCTCCTCCTAGCCCGCTGCGGCTTCCTGACAGGGAAAGTTCATCTTTCCACGCGCCCGCGCGGGTCCGCGAAGCGGACACAGAAACTCAATGCGGCGGCAGTTCGCGTCGCTACCCCGCGGCGACGAGGAGCGCGCGCACGGCCTGCGTCTCCTCGCTGAGTGCGCCGCCGCTGGCCCCGCCGCCGCGGCTCTCCAGCTCGAGGTCGGCCATCACCTCGAGCGCGCGCCGGAACGCCTCGACGTCGCGCTTCGCGACGTCGGCCATGAACCGCTCGGCGGCCTTCGGCGGCATGCGCAACGCCCTGCGGGCCTGCGCGGGCGCCTGGCCCGCTGCGAGCGCCTCGGCGACCGCGACGGCGTCCCGGAGCCGGCGGACGATCTGGTAGAGCAGGCCAGGGAGGCGCTCGCCCTGCCCGCGCAGCTCGACGAGTGCCCGCATCGCGGCCTTCTCGTCGCCCGCGACGAGAGCGTCGGCCAGCGTCCACGCCTTGCGCTCCGCCGAGGACGCGCTCGACGCCTCGATCTCCGCGATGCCGATCGCCGCGCCCTGCCCGTGCTCGAGGGCGAGCTTCTCGAGCTCGCGCAGCAGCCTCTGCTGGCGGTCGCCGACCTGGGCCACGAGCGTCTGGGCAGCCGCGTCGTCGAGCTCGAGACCCAGCTCGCGCGCCCGCGCCTGCAGCCACCCGGGCAGCTTCCACGGCTTGACCGCGCCCTCCTCGGCGATCTGCCCACCGGCCGCCTCGACCGCCTGGCGCAGCCCGTCGGGCACCTTGTAGCGCGATTCCTCGCGGCCGAAGAGCGCCAGCGTGAGGGTCTCGCCGTCCATGCCTGCCATCGCGGCGGCGACCGCCTCGACGTCGGCGTCCTTCCAACGCTCCACCCCGTCGGCGATCACGAACCGCCGGCCCATCGCGAAGCTCATCGTCGCCAGCGCGCCGATGACCGCGTCCACCGTGCAGGCGTCGCCCTCGAGCACCTCGACGCCGCCAACGCCGCTCTCCTCCTCCGCCAGCGCGCGCAGCTTCGCGCGCCGCTCGGCGACACGGCCGTGGTCGTCGCCGAGAACGAGGTAGGCGGGCTTGAAGACGGGCACGGCGGCCGAGTCTAGAGCCGACCGAGGTCGCGATCGCCGTGGCGGTCATTGACCGCGCTCCACCCGCTCGGCCGTGCCCACGACGTGCAGCCGCACCGTGCCGTCGCGGTCCGTGCGCACCACCTCCGGCACCGCTCGGTGGAGGGCGGCGAGCGCTGACGGCGTCGGATGACCGTACGTGTTGCCGCGCCCGACCTCGATCGCGGCGAACTCGGGTCGGGTGCGCGCGAGCAGCGCGGGCAGGCCCGGATCGTCACTGCCGTGGTGAGCGACCTTGAGCGCGTCGAGATCGGGCAGGTCGAGCCCGCCGGTGATGTCCGACTCGGCGTCGGCCGTCAGGAGCAGGTCGAACCGCCCGGCGCTCGCCAGCGCCACCACGGCGCGGCCGTTCGGGTCGCCCTCCGGGCGCCAGCCCGGTGGGGGCGGTGGCGGCCAGAGGAGGCGCAGCCGCACACCTCCGAACGTGAGCTCCTGCCCGGCACGCGCCGCGATCGTCCTCACCTGCGTCGCGGGCAGGCCGCGCTGAACGGGCGTGGGCCACCCGGCACCCCCGTCCACCACGAGCCGCGGATGGAACGCGCGGACGATCTCGAGCGCCATGCCCTCATGGTCGGCCTGCGCGTGGGTGATCAGCAACGCGTCGAGCCGCTTCACGCCGGCCTCCTTCAGACGGCGCAGGATCGGGCCGCCCGGCGGCCCGGTATCGACCAGCAGCGAGGCGCCGTCGCGCTGCAGCAGCGTCGCGTCGCCCTGCCCGATGTTCAGGAACGAGACGACGAGCTCGCCCGGCCGGAGCGGCGCCGGGCCAGGATGTGCGACGACGAGCGCGAGCGCCGCGATCGGCGCGACACCGAACGCCGCCGGCAGCGCAAGACGCCGCCGCGGGCCGGCGCGCCGCCACGCCCGGGCCCCGAGCGCCAGCACGGCCGCTCCGGCCGCGTACGACGCGGCGAGCCCGGCCGGCCCGCCGATCCGCACCGGCAGGGCGGCGCCGGGCGGCTGCGCGGCCACGTGCGCGACCCACTCGAGGTAGGCCAGCAGCGAGCCGTTCAGCGCGTTCAGCGGCTCGCACAGCACCGGCACGACCTGAGCCAGCGCGATCGACCCCATCCCGAGCCACATCACCGGAGCGACCGCCGGCGCGGCGACCAGGTTCGCCGGCAGCGAGGCGAGCGACACCTGCTGGAAGTGCAGCGCCATCAACGGCGCCGTCGCGAGCGTCGCCGCCGCGGTGACCGCGAGTGCATCCGCCAGCACACCCGGCACCCGCGCCCGCCGCAGGCCCTCGCTCCAGCGGGGCACGAGCGCGAGCAGGCCGGCGACCGCGGCGAACGAGAGCTGCCAGCCCGGCTCTCCCGACGCGCGCGGGTTGACCGCGAGCGTCACCACCGCGGCCAGGCCGAGCGCGTACCAGCGCGAGCTTGGCCGCCCGGCGAGCGCCGCGACCAGCCCTGCGGCCCCCATAACACCCGCTCGCTGGATCGACGGCCCGCCGCCCGCCAGTGGCACGTAGAGCGCGACGAGGACGAGCGCCGCGCCGAGCCGCGCCCGCAGCGATAATCCGAGCACCATGCCCGCACCGAGCACGAGCATCGCGAGCAGCACGACGTTCTGGCCGCTGACCGCGAGCAGATGCGCCAGGCCCGATCGCTTGAAGTCCGTTCGCACCGATTCCGACAGCCGCTCGTCCTGGCCCAGCACCATCCCGGCGAGCAGCGCGCCCTCCGGCGGCGCCAATCCACGCGCGAGGCCACCCTCGGCCCGCCGGCGCACGGTGTCCAGCGCGCCGGGAAGGCCACCGCGCGCGGCGCCGGTCGCGCGCCACGAGTCGACCTCGATCGCCGCGTGCGCGCCGCGCCGACGCTGGTAGGCGTCGTAGCGGCCGAGCGGCGCGATGCGGCCTGAGACGGCCACGACGGCGCCAACGGGCGGCCAGGCGTGGCGCGCGGCCGGCGACGACGCGCCGCGAGCGGTCTCCGCCGGCGGCCACGTGCGGGGAGCGGCGCCGGCCGGGGCATCGTCCGGTACCCGCAGCCGCGCCACCGCGGCCTCGCCGAGGCCGCTCAGCCAGACGCGCGCGCTCGCATGCGACCCGTGCTCCCGCACCGGCTCGAGCAGCGTCGCCGCTCCCGTCCAGTGCCGGCCCTCCGACCTGGCGAGGACCCCGGCGTCCAGCGCAGCCAACCGCGCATCGGCCACCACCGCTCCCAGCAGCACGGCGATGGCCGCTAGGGCAGCGAGCCAGCGGCGCCCGGCCACGGCCGCCGCAGCGACCGCGGTGACGACCGTCGCTGGCGGCGAGATGGGGCCGAGTGCCAGGCCGCCGGCGAGCGCGAACAGGACGATGTGGCGCTCGTGCTCCCGCGCGACATCGAGCCACGCGCCCGCGACGGCTCGCCACCTCACACCCGCACCTTCTCCCGCAACGATGCCAGTCGCTTCTCGCCGATCCCCGGCACCTGACCGAGCTCCTCGACCGAGCCGAAGCCGCCGTGTTCCTTGCGGTACTCGAGGATCGTGCCCGCCATCCCCGGACCGATGCCGTCGAGCTGGTCGAGCTGCTCGGCAGTCGCGGTGTTGATGTCGATCGGGCCGGCCGGCACGGTCGCCGTGGCTCCCGGCGCTGCGACCGGTGCGCCCACCGCCGCGCGGAGCGGCACGACGACCTGCCGCCCGTCCTCGAGCTTGGCGGCGAGGTTGAGCGCGCTGAGGTCCGCGCGCCGGCGCGCCCCGCCCGCGCGACGGACCGCGTCGACGACCCGCGAGCGCGCCGGGAGCCGGTAGACGCCCGGCCGCCGCACCGCGCCGGCCACGTGCACGATCAGGCGCGTCGCGCCGGCGCCGGCGCCGGCCTGACCCATCTGGATGGCGGGCGCGGACGCCGCGGGCGGGGTGCTGTCACGGCCGAGGTAGCGCACGCCGAGTACCACGACGGCCACCAGGCCGAGCGCCCAGAGCGCGAGCATGTGGCGGGGCGTCTCGGGCATGGCCACGGAAGCTAGGCGGCCACTTCGAACGGATCTGCCTTCGTCTGTTCCGGCTCTGTGCCGAGGGTGTTACAAGAGACGCGCGGGGGCCGTGGTCACGGCCTCGGAGGGGTTATCCATTGCCGACATGCCGCTACCGGACCACGAAGTTGACGAGCTTGCCCGGCACGACCACGACCTTGACGACCTCCTTGCCGTCGACGTGCGTTTGAAGCCTCGGCGTGCGCGCCAGCGCCTCGAGCTCGTCGCGCGAGGCTGCCGCCGGTGCCTGCACGCGATCGCGCAGCTTGCCGTTGACCTGTACCACCAGCTCCACCGTGTCGCGCTCGAGCATCGCCTGGTCCGCGTCCGGCCAGGGCTGCTCCCAGACCCGCTCGCCCGTCAGCGCGTCATAGACCTCCGCGCCGCAGTGCGGGGCGAACGGGAAGATCAGCGAGGCGGCGGTCGCAGTGGCGAAGTGCAAGGTCGCGGTCTGGACCGCGTCGCGGCGCCGGTAGCACTCGTTGACGAGCTCCATCACCGCCGCGATCGCCGTGTTGAAGGCGAAGCGGCCGGCCATGTCATTCGTCACCTTGTCGATGGCCCAGTGCGCCTTGCGCATGAGCTCGAGGTCGTCGCCGTCAGGAGTCTCGAGCGGTCCCAGCACGGGCCCGGGCGCGCCCATCTCGGCCGAGACGTCGACGCCGAGGCGCCACAGACGCCCAAGAAAGCGGTGTACGCCCTCGACGCCCTCGTCGGACCAGTCGGCGTCCTGGTCGGGCGGCCCGATGAAGAGGATGTAGCAGCGCGCCGTGTCCGCGCCGTAGCGCTCGACGTAGCCGACCGGGCTGATCACGTTGCCCTTGGACTTGGACATCTTCGCCCCGTCGCGGGTGATCATGCCCTGGGTGAACAGGCGCAGGAAGGGCTCCTGGAAGTCGAGCAGGTCCATGTCCGCCAGCGCCTTGACGAAGAAGCGGGCGTACATCAGGTGGAGGATCGCGTGCTCGACGCCGCCGATGTACTGGTCGACCGGCATCCAGCGGGAGAGCACGGCCGGGTCCCACGGGGCCTCGTCGTTGCGCGCGTCGCAGTAGCGCAGGAAGTACCAGGAGGAGTCGACGAACGTGTCCATCGTGTCGGTCTCGCGCCGTGCCGGCCCGCCGCAGTTCGCGCACTCGACGTTGACCCAGTCCTCGGCCGCGGCGAGCGGCGAGCGGCCCTTGGGCGCGTAGTCGCGCACATCGGGCAGGTTCACCGGCAGCTGGTCGACCTGCACGGGCACGAGCCCGCAGCGGTCGCAGTGGATGATCGGGATCGGGCAGCCCCAGTAGCGCTGGCGGGACAGCAGCCAGTCGCGGAGCCGGTAGTTGATCGAGCGGTGCCCGCGGCCCTGGTCGTCGAGCCAATCGACGATCAGTTCCAGGGCCTCGCGGTTCGGGACGCCGTCGAAGCGCGGGTCGGAGCTCACCAGCGAGCCGTCGCCGGTGTAGGGCAGCTCGTCGTCGGGCCCCTGGATCACCCGGCGGATCGGCAGCTCGTACTTCGTCGCGAACTCGTGGTCGCGGCCGTCGTGTGCGGGCACCGCCATGATCGCGCCGGTGCCGTACTCCATCAGCACGTAGTCGGCCACCCACATCGGGATGCGCTCGCCGTTGACCGGGTTGATGACGCTACGGCCCAGCGGCACGCCGGTCTTCTCGCGGTCCACGTCACCGCGGTCCTCATGGCTCTCCGTAAGGGCGTGATTGACGTAGTCGCGGACCGCGGCCTCGTGCTCGGTGCCCTCGGCCAGGCGCAGCACGTCGGGGTGCTCGGGGGCCATCACGAAGAAGGTCGCGCCGAACAGCGTGTCGGGGCGGGTGGTGAAGACCGGGTAGTCGACGCCCATCTCGGGCGAAGTGAACGTCACCTCGGCACCCTCCGAGCGGCCGATCCAGTTCTGCTGCATCCGCACCACGTGCGCGGGCCACTCGACCGTCTCGAGGTCGTCGAGCAGGCGGTCGGCGTAGTCGGTGATGCGGAAGAACCACTGCTCGAGCTGGCGCGCCTCGACCAGCGTCCCGCAGCGCTCGCAGCGGCCGTCGATGACCTGCTCGTTGGCCAGCACCGTCTGATCCTTCGGGCACCAGTTGACCGCCGCCCGCGAGCGGTAGGCCAGCCCGCGCTCGTACAGCTTCAGGAAGATCCACTGGGTCCAGCGGTAGTAGCTCGGCTCGTGGGTCGCGATCTCGCGCGACCAGTCGAACGACACGCCCCAGGAGCGGAACTCGCGCTGGAAGGCGGCGATCGCCTCGGCGGTCGAGTCGCGCGGGTGCCTCCCGCTCCTGATCGCGTGGTTCTCGGCCGGGAGCCCGAACGCGTCGTAGCCGATCGGATGCAGGACCCGCCGCCCCATGCGGCGCTGGAAGTGCGCCACCGCGTCGCCCACGGCGTAGTTCTTGAGGTGGCCCATGTGCGGCTCGCCCGAGGGGTAGGGCAGCATCTCGGCGACGTAGAAGTTGTCGGAGCCGGCAACGTCGTCGTTGCTGACCTCCCACGTCCGCTCGTCCTCCCAGATCGCCTGCCACTTGGGCTCGACGGTCTTCGGGTCGTAGCGACGTTCGGTGCTCATGGGGCGCGGAGGTTAGCGTCAGGACTTGCACGCACCATCGCGCGGGCGCGTTATTCTTCCCGGACCACCCACGGGGCTGTAGCTCAGCTGGGAGAGCGCGTGGCTGGCAGCCACGAGGTCAGGGGTTCGAGCCCCCTCAGCTCCATCGGCAGTGACGAGGCCGTCCGCGAGGGCGGCCTCGTGTCGTTGCTAGCTGGGGACCGCCCGCCGCGGCGCCTCGCCCCAAAGCTGCTCGAGGCGGTAGTAGTCGCGGGCGTCGGGCGTGAAGACGTGCACGATCACGTCGAGGTAGTCCATGAGGACCCAGCGCGCCTCCGACAGCCCCTCGACGCGCCGCGGCAGCATCGCATGGTCCTTCTTCATCCCGAGGTGGATGCCGTCGTGGATCGCCTTGGCCTGACGGTCGGTGTTGCCGGAGCAGATCACGAAGTAGTCCGTGTAGCCGATGACGCCGTGCAGGTCGAGCACGAGCACGTCGACCGCGAGCTTGTCGGCGGCGTAGCCGGCGATCCAATCGGCGATCTGGGCGCCGGTCGGCTCGGGTGCGCCGGCATCGTCCGCGAGGCGGCTGGCAGGTGTCATCGGGCTGGCGTCCCATACAGGCCGTGCTCCGCGATGTACTCGGCCACGGCGTCGGGCACGAGCCAGCGCAGCGGCCGGCCCTCAGCCACGCGGGCGCGGATCATCGAGGAAGAGATGTCGATGCGCGGCATCGAGAAGAAGCGCACGCGCGCCGCGGCGCCCGGCAGCGCCTCCAGCTTCTCGACGACATCGGCCTCGCTGACGCCTTCACGACCCGCCACGCCCAGCTCGGCGAGCTCGAGCAGGGCCGCAGGCTCGCGCCATTCCGGCAGGCCCAGGGCCTGGTCGGCGCCCACGATGAAGGTCAGCTCGTCGTCCGGATCTCGCTCATGCAGGCTTCGCAGGGTATCGATCGTGAATGAGGAGCCGGGGCGATCGGCCTCGATGCTCAAGACCTCGATTCCCTCCGAGCCCGCGGCGGCGAGTCGGCAGAGCGCAAGCCGGTGCTGCGCACCCGGCTCGTCGTCGAGCCGCTTGTGCGGCGGCGTATGCACCGGGATCAGCAGCACCCGGTCGAGCTCGAGATCCGCAAGAGCCTCCTGCGCACACACCATGTGCCCCACGTGCGGCGGGTTGAACGACCCGCCCAGGAGGCCGATCCGTGTCAGCGCGCAGGCCTCAGGGCCGCACCTGGCCGTCGCCCTCGACCAGGTACTTGAACGTGCACAGCTCGCGCAGCCCGATCGGCCCGCGGGCGTGGAGCTTCTGGGTCGAGTTGCCGATCTCGGCGCCCATCCCGAACTCGCCGCCGTCGGTGAAGCGCGTGGAGGCGTTGACGTAGACGCAGGCCGCGTCGACCCGCAGCTGGAACGCGCGGGCGGCGGCGGCGCTACCCGTCAGGATCGCCTCGGAATGGCCCGAGCCGTACCGATTGACGTGCTCGATGGCCTCCTCGGCCGAGTCGACGACCTTGACCGCGAAGACCAGCGCGAGGAACTCCTCGGCGAAGTCCCCCTCCGTGGCCGCCACCGACCCGTCGAGCAGCGCGGCGGCGCGCTCCTCGGCGCGCAGCTCGACCCCGGCCGCGCGCAGCGCGGCGCCCGCACGCGGCAGGAACTCCGCGGCGATGTCGGCGTGCACGAGCAGCGTCTCGGCGGCGTTGCAGACGCCCGGGCGCTGGGTTTTGGCGTTCAGCACGATCCGCAGCGCAGCGTCCAGGTCGGCCGAAGCGTCGACGTAGACGTGGCAGTTGCCCGACGCGGCGTAGATGACGGGCACCTTGGCGACGGCGCTGAGCGCCTGCTTCAGACCTTCGCCCCCACGCGGGATGATGAGGTCGACGACTCCCTCCTGGCCGGCGAGCTCGGCGAGCTGCTCGCGGCCGCCCGACACGAGCGAGACCGCACCCGCGGGGAACTCCGGGGCGACGATGGAGGCGAGCACGGCGTTCGAGTGCGCCGCCGCCGAGGAGCCGCGCAGCACGATCGCGTTGCCCGACTTGAGACAGAGCGCAGCGGCGTCGACGGTGACGTTCGGGCGCGCCTCGTAGACGACCGCGACCACGCCGAGCGGCACCCGCACCTTGCGGACGTCGAGCCCGTTCGGGAGCCGCGAGCCGTCGATCACCTCGCCCACCGGGTCGGGCAGGGCGGCGATCGCGCGCACCGCGTCGGCGATCGCGGAGATCCGCGCCGGGTCGAGCGCAAGCCGGTCCATCAGCGCGTCAGAGAGCCCGGACTCGCGGCCCGCCTCGAGGTCGCGCGCGTTCGCCTCGAGGACCTCGGGCGCGCGCTCCTCGAGCGCGTCGGCCACCTTCAACAGCGCCGCGTCCTTGACGGCCGAGCTCAGGCCCGCGAGCTCGCGCGAGGCGGCCTGGGCGGCGAGGCAGATGTCGGTGACGGAACGGGTCGCGATCGCCATGGCAGAGCCAGTCTAGGCCAGCACGAAGTAGTCCCGGTGCACCGCTTCCTCGGTCGCGCGCGGCAACACCTCGCGCACCTGGGCCGACTTGCGGCCCATCACGCGGCGCAGCTCCGCGGCGGAGTAGTTGCAGATCCCCTTGCCGATCGGGCTGTCGCCGGCCTCGCGGATCTCGACCGCGTCGCCGGCCTCGAAGGAGCCCTCGACCTCGACGATCCCCACGGGCAGCAGCGACGTCCCGCCCTCGCGCAGGGCCCGCGCGGCGCCCGCGTCCACGCACAGCGTCCCGTGGGAGGGCTTGGCGTACTTGAGCCACAGCTTGAAGCTCGAGTGGCGCGCGGGACCCGGACGAAAGCGGGTTCCCGCCGGCTCTCCGGCCCATGCGCGCTCGATGACGCCTGGCTCGAGCCCCGAAGCGATCACGGTCGCGATCCCCGCCGCGGTCGCCATCTCGGCGGCTACGACCTTGGAGCGCATCCCGCCAGAGCCCAGCGGCGAGGTCGCCGCCCCGATCTCGAGCGCGGCCAGCGCCTCGAGGTCCGACACCTCGTCGACGAGCTCCGCGGTCGGGTCGAGGCGCGGGTCGGCGGTGTAGAGGCCGCCGGTGTCCGTGAGCAGCACCAGCAGCTCGGCGCCCACCAGCACCGCCACCTGCGCGGCGAGGAAGTCGTTGTCGCCGAAGGAGACCGCGTCCGTCGTGGTGGTGTCGTTCTCGTTGATGACCGGCACGATCCGCCAGTCGAGCAGCTTGCGCAGCGTGCGGCGCGCGTTGACGTAGTGCGTCCGCGCGCTCATGTCGAAGAAGGTCAGGAGCACCTGGGCAGAGGTCAGCCCACGGTCGCGCAGCAGCTCGTCATAGACGCGGTAGAGCTTGCCCTGGCCGACGGCGCTGGCCGCCTGCAGGTCCTCGATCGCCCTCGGGCGCACCGGCAGCTCGAGCAGCCGCATGCCGCGTGCGATCGCGCCCGAGGTGACGACGACCACGTCGACCCCGGCGCCGTGCAGCGTCGCGACGGCGTCGCAGATGCGGTCGAGCACGCCCGGGCGCAGGTCGCCCGACGGTTCGGCGACCACGGAGGATCCGAGCTTGACGACGACGGTGGGCATCGCGCGCCTCAGGTTAGGCCGCTGAGCGTGGCGGGGGCGCTCGCGACGTCCGCCGCCAACCCGTCCTGCCAGAGCGAGAAGCTCATCAGGCCCCACAGCTGCCGCGAGTGGTCCTCGCGGCGCGCCACGTGCTCATCGATCACTCGCCCGACCGCGGCGGGTTCGAAGTACCCCTGGCTGCGCAGCCGCTCGGCGCCCAGCACCTCGCGGCAGAACGGCTCGAGCTCGCCGCGCAGCCACGCCGCGGCGGGGATCGAAAAGCCCTTCTTGCGCCCGCGGGCGATCTGGCGGCCCACGAGCGGCTCGACGGCGGAGCGCAGCAGCCGCTTCTTGGCGAAGCCGCGTACGCGCGCCGCGACCGGCAGCGCCAGCGCCAGCTCGGCCACGGCCGGGTCGAGGAACGGCACCCGCAGCTCGAGCGAGTGGGCCATGCTCATGCGGTCGGTCTTGACCAGCAGGTCGTCGACGAGGTAGATCGCGCGGTCGACGTCCTGGAGCCGCGCGAGCGTGTCGGCGCCCTCGGTCTCGGCCCAGCGGGCGCGATAGACGCCGAGCGGGTCCTCGGTGCCACGCCGCTCGGGCCGAAGCAGCTCGGCGCGCGCGTCGGGCGAGAAGATCTCCTTCCACCCGTGGTGACGCTCGAGCGGCGGCAGGTGCGCGGCGCGCGTGAAGCGCTTGAGCTTGTAGTCGAGTGGCACGCGGCCCGACCCGCTCGGCAGCCGCTCGACCAGCGGTGACAGCAGTCGCGCCGCGCCGGCGCCGCGGAGCGCCAGCTGGTCGGCGACGTAGGTCTCGTAGCCGCCGAACAGCTCGTCGCCCCCCTCCCCGCTCAGCGCCACCTTGACGTGCCGCGCGGCGAGCTCGGACACCAGGTAGGTCGGGAGCGCCGAGGAGTCCGCGAACGGCTCGTCGAAGGCGGCGGCGATCGTCGGCAGCAGCTCGGCCGCGTTGGGCTCGACGACCAGCTCGTGGTGGTCGGTGCCGTAGCGCTGCGCGATCATGCGTGCCAGCTCGACCTCGGAGAACGAGCGCTCCTTGAAACCGATCGAGAAGGTGGACACGCGCGCCGCGCTCTCGGTGGCGGCCAGCGCGGCCAGCGCGGAGGAGTCGATCCCGCCCGAGAGCAGCACGCCGACGGGGACGTCGGCGACGAGGTGCGCCCGCACGGAGTCGCGCAGGCGCTCGCGCAGCTCGCCCGCCAGCGCCTCCCACGGCTCGTCGCGCAGCGCGGACGCCGCTGCCGGGCGATCCAAGGCATAACGCTCGAGCCGGGAAGCCCCGTCCTCGAGCACCAGCACGTGGCCCGGCGGCAGCTTGCGGACCTCGCGGAAGATCGTGCGCGGCCCATGGATCGCGTTGAAGGCCAGGAACGCCTCGACGGCGTCGAGGTCCACCTCGCGCGAGAGACCCGGTAGCCGCCGCAGCGCCTTCAGCTCCGACGCGAACGCGAAGTCCCCCGGACCGTCGCGGTAGTACAGCGGCTTGATCCCGAAGCGGTCGCGCGCGAGCACGAGCCGCCGCCGCTCGCCGTCCCACACCGCGACCGCGAACATCCCGCGCAGGCGCTCGGCAAAGCGCGGGCCGTGCTCCTCGTAGAGGTGGACGAGCACCTCGGTGTCCGAGTGCGGCGTGCGGAACACGTGGCCCGCGCGCTCGAGCTCGGCGCGCAGCTCGGCGTGGTTGTAGATCTCGCCGTTCTGGACCACGACGACGCGGCCGTCCTCGCCCGCGATCGGCTGGTCGCCGCCCTCGAGGTCGATGATCGCCAGGCGGCGGGCCGCGAGCCCGGCCTCGCGGTCGATCACCTCGCCGCCGCTG
>JBDTMF010000105.1:0-14805 GCA_039934455.1 Solirubrobacteraceae bacterium | reverse complement strand
CGAGACGCGGTCCTCGTCGTCGGCGAAGACGACGTCGTTGCCCGGCCCGCAGTCGATGCGATCGACGGCGCCGTCGACCTCGGAGATGCGGTCGTCGCCCTCGCCGCCCTGGATGATGTCGCCGCCCTGGGTGCCGGAGATGACGTCGTTGCCGGGGCCGCCGTCGATCTGATCGTCGCCGTCGCCGCCGTCGATCGTGTCGTCGCCCTCGTTGCCGAGCACGATGTCGTTGCCGAAACGGCCGAACATCTCGTCGTCGCCGGTGCCGCCGTGGAGGACGTCATTGCCGGCCTCGCCGTCGACGTAGTCGGCTCCGTCGTTGCCGAACAGCTCGTCGTCGCCGTCCTGGCCGAAGAGCGAGTCGGGAGCGGCGGTGCCGAAGAGGGTGTCGTTGCCCGGGGTGCCGCGGATGACCGACGGCGGCGTCTCGTCGGTGGCGGGCTCGGGCGCGATCTGGATGACCTCCTCGCAGCTCGAGAGCCGGTCGCGATGGGGCGCGGTGCTCTCGACGTACACGGTGTCGTGGCCGCTGCCGCAGGACACGGTGTCGGCACTGTCGTCGGCGACGCGGATGACGTCGTCGCCAGGGCCGCCGAAGACCTCGTCCGCGCCGGGGCCGCCGATCAGCGTGTCCGCGCCGTTGCCGCCCGCGACGTGGTCGTCGTCGGAGCCGCCATCGAAGGTGTCGTCGCCGTCCGAGCCGTAGATGCGGTCGCGGCCGGCGCCGCCCTTGATGTGGTCGTCGCCGGCGCGGCCGAACAGCCTGTCGCCGGCACGCCCGCCGTCGATCGTGTCGTTGCCGCCGCCGCCGTCGATCTTGTCCGAGCCGCTCTCGCCGAACAGCATGTCGTCCCCGTCGCCGCCGTCGATCAACCGGTCCGAGCCGCGGCCGCCGCGGATGATGTCGTTGCCGGGCCCGCCCGCGAGCAGCACGTCGTTGCCGAGACCGGCCTCGACGATCACGTCGTCGCCCTCGCCGCCCGTCACGGTGTCGTCGGCGTCGCCGCCGTCGAGGCGGTCGTTGCCCGGGCCGCCGTCGAGCTCGTCGTTGCTCTTGCCGCCGTTGCCGAGGTCGTCGCCGGCGCCGAGCTTGAGCACGTCGTTGCCCGTCGCCCCGAAGGCGCGGTCGTTGCCGTCGCCGCCGTCGATGATGTCGTCGCCGGTGCTGCCCGAGAGCGTGTCGTTGCCGGGGCCGCCGTCGAGTATGTCGTCGCCGCGGCCGGCGCGCACCAGGTCGTCGCCGCCGAGGCCGAGGATCCGGTCGGGACCGCGCGTGCCCTCGAGCGTCTCGGAGGCGTCGGTGCCGACGATCAGCGCGAGGCCGGGCTGGACGGCGAGCGCGAGCGGCCGCGAGCCGCGCAGGCGCACGACGCGCAGGCGCTTGTAGGAGAAGGCGGAGATCACCGAGAGCGTCGCGGCGCCCCGGTCGGCGACGTAGATGCGCACGCCGTCGGGCGACCACGCCGGGGTGCCCGGACCGCGGCCGGTGCGGGGGCTCTTGCTCACGCGCCGCCGATCGAGGTCGACGACCGCGGCCCGCATCCTCGGCCTGCCGGCCCCGACGAAGGCCCGGGTGCCGCGGATGGCGATCCCTCCGCCTCCGCGCGCCCGCGTGAGCCTGATCGCGTGGCCGACTGCGCCGCTGGCGGGGTCGAGCGGGACGAGGCGCGCCGTGCGGCGCCGGAGCGTCGAGATCCAGGCGGTGTCGCCGTCGTCGAACGCGATCGCCCCGGCGCCGGCGATCTTCAGGTGGCGCCGTACGCGCTGCGTGGCGAGGTCGACCACCCCGGCGCCCCCGTGGCCGAACGTGACGACCGCGCGGGCGCCGTCGGGCGCGATCGCGAGCGCACGGGCGGGCCGCGGCAGCCGCACGGCGGCGAGCGGCAGCATCGTCGCGGCGTCGATGACGTCGAGCGCGCGGCCGCGGGTGGCGTACACGCGCGCGCCGTCGGGGGAGGTGGCGACCGCGGTGGCGGTGGCTTTCAGCGCAGCTTGACCCGTGACCGCGCGGCTGCCGAGGTCGATGGCGGTCACCCCGGCGCCGGCGGCGACATACGCGCGTGCGCCGTCGTTGGTCGTGGCGACGGCCCGGGCGCGGCCGGGCAGCGGGACGCGGGCCGCCACGGCGTTGGTGTTCGCGTCGAGCAGGGTCGCCTCGGGGCGGTCCGCGGCGATGACGATGACGCGGGCCTGGGCGGTCGCGGGAAGGAGGGCGGCGAGGGCGAGCGCGAGGGAGACCAGGCGGTGCATGACTGGCTGGAACCCGGGAGGCGTGGCGGGGTTGCGGCCGTCGCCGCGTGCCGGCGCGAACGCCCGCCGTTAGCCTCCGCGCCGTGTCGGCCACCCTCCTCCGCCCCGGACTCCTCAGCGGCCTCAACATCCTCCTCGCCGCCGCCGAGCCACCCAGCCGGCTCGGCGAGGCGGTCGCGCTTCGCTGCTCGGAGCTCGGGGCCCACATGGGCCGCGTCGTGGTGGAGCCCACCGGCGACGAGGCGGAGCGCCGCGAAGACAGCGACGTCGTGGTCTGGGACGGCGCTTCGCTGGCCGGCCCCCGCGACGTGCTCGATGCCGCGTGGCTGGCGCTGCGCCCCCAGGCGCGCGCGATGATCGACGCAGGGACCGGCGGCAAGCTGCTGCTGATCGCGGCGCCGCCCGCCGACGCCGCCGCCGAGGCGGCCCGGGCGGCCACCGAGAACCTCGCCCGCACGCTCTCGATCGAGTGGGCGCGCTACGGCATCCGCACCGCGGCGCTGCTGCCGGGCGTCGCGACCGAGCCGGAGGAGGTGGCCGAGCTGGCGGCGTTCCTCGCCTCGCGCGCCGGCGACTACTACTCCGGCTGCCGCTTCGACCTGGGGTCGGTGTGAGCGACCGCTACCGCGCGTCCTCGCTCGACTCGATCGAGGCCCGGCCCGGTCCTGGCACCTTGGGCGCCGCGACCGTGAGCGGGACCGGCTCGCTGACCGCCTCGCGCTGCCAGGCGAGGACCGGGCTCTCGACCCCTTCGCCGGCCGCCGGCGGGCCCGGCTCCGGCGTCTCGCCGTAGCCGATCCGCACCACGACCGTGTACTCGCCGGGCGGCGGCGCGGCGCTGGGGCCGGCGTTCCACATGCCGTCGAGACGCTGCGGCCAGCTCAGGGTGACCGTCCGCGTCAGCTCGGCGCCGGGCGCGAGCGGCGCGACCTGCGGCGAGAAGTAGCCGAACGGCTCGACGCCGGGCTGCATCGGCACGCGCGCGTAGCCGAGCTCGAGCCTCCGATCCTCCTGGCGCCAAGCGAGCCACCCGTCGTCCACCACCCAGGCCGGCGCGTCCCCTCCGTTGCAGACCACGTAGGTCAGCTCGGCGCCCGGCGGGTCCGGGCGGCCCTCGGCGGCGACGATCTCGACCGTGACGGCGGCCATCTCAGGGGATCGCGTCGGTGATCGTGTACGTCGTCCCGTTCTTCTTGTTGTAGTCGTCCCGCCAGGCGATGCACGTCTTGCGGTAGTCCGACCACACGATCGGGCCCGGCCCGGCCTTGTCGCGCCAGAAGGACTCACCGCAGTTGGGGTCCTTGAAGGTGCCGCGCAGCTTTATGCCGTGCTCCCCGCGGATCAGGTTTTCGCGCGTGACCGTCTCCTGGTGGCCGCCCTCGCCACGCGGCGAGGACCGGTCGGGCCCGTGCGCGCCGCGATCGCCGAGCCACCCGTGGCCGCACAGCTCGTGGCCGAGCACGAGCCACGAGGGGATCTCGGCGGTGCCGCCGCCCGCCGTGCCTGCGCCCCAGAGCTTCGGGCTGTTCGGGGACGGCGCGGTGACCGTGCCGCCGGTCCCACCGGGCGGCACGCCGTCCGCGGCGGCCAGATCGTCGAACTTGGTGTTGG
Source organism: Solirubrobacteraceae bacterium (assembly GCA_039934455.1). GTDB lineage: Bacteria > Actinomycetota > Thermoleophilia > Solirubrobacterales > Solirubrobacteraceae > DASQFQ01. Next base: position 10,944 of record JBDTMF010000105.1, on the reverse strand, counting down.
GCCACGCCACATCGTCGACCACGATCGTCCAGGCGTGCTTCGAGCTCACCATGTCGCACAGACAACCACAGCCCGCCGGCGTCGATGACGTCTTGGCCGATGCCGCGAGCGGGCCGACGAAGCCGGCGGGCATCGGCGCCGGGCTGCAGAAGGACGCGGTGATCGCCACGTTGCCGCTGGCCGCGTCGACCGTCACCGAGCCCTCCGAGCAGATGTCCTTCAGGTAGGACTCGATGGTGGCGGCGTTGGTCTGGACGACGCCCTTGCCGGTTGGGTTGGGGATGTTCGCCTTGGGGTTGGCGACCTTCACCGTGCGGTGGACGCCCTGACGGGCGGCGACCGCATCGGCGAGGGCGGCGGCTGCCGCGGGCGGCTCCTCGCGGCCGCGCCGCTGGAGCGCGCGCCCGCCGCGGGGAGGCGAGGGCCGGAGCTGCCCGACCAACCGGCGCGTCGCCGCATTGCCCGCCGTTCGCTGGAGTCCCAGCAGCCGGGCGGCCACGTCGCCGCGGGTCGCCGGGGCGCGTTCGATCGTCGCGGCTTCCGACTCCGCTGCAGGACCGGACACGAGACGCTCGGGCATGCTCGGAGGCGAGCCTACGGGCCCCCGATCCGCAGGGCAAGTGGCTCAGCGGCGCCCGCCGCGCTGCTCGCGCGGCAGCGTGCTCGGCCCGACGTGCTCGTCGAGCCAGGCGTTCAGCGGCTCCGCGGCGCGCCAGGCCCCCGCGACGTGATCGAGCGCGGCGTCACGCCCGATGCCGGCCTCGCCGCTCAGCGCGCGGCCCGCGATCAGCGCCTTGCGGCGCAGCAGCTCGATCCGCGGGTGCTCGCGCGCGTGACCGCGCGGCGCCGTGCGCAGGCTCTGCCCCGCGAGCTCGAGCCCGGCCTCCTGCGCCGCCGCGGTCACGTCCTCGAGCCGCGGGCCGGCGGCGTCGTCCACGACCGCGGCGCGGAAGCGCTCGAGCTGGTCCCGGGCCAGCCGCCAGTAGCCGGTCCCGGCGTACAGCCCGCTCGCGGACAGCTGGGCGTAGAGGCCGGCGCCCGGCACGGAGGCGCCTCCGATGACGCCGTAGGTGCGGGTCTTGTAGGGCGTCTTGTCGGGCGTGAAGCGCAGATCGCGCTGCTGGCGGAAGACCCGCGCCTGGCCGCCGAAGCCCATCGTCAGCTCGTCGAGCATCGCCTCGAGGCCGCCCCGCACCCCGCGCTCGTAGAGGTCGCGGGTGGCGGTGAAGTAGAGCTTCGAGTTGTCGCGCTCGAGCCCCGCGAACCACGCGAACACGTCCGGGCCGAAGCCGAGGAAGACGGGCAGCTCCATCCGCACGTGCGGACCGATGTCGGGTGGCTCGAACACGTCCGAGACCACGCGCAGGCCAGCACGTTCGTACAGCGGGATCGCGCGCACGCGGGCGTTGCACCAGACGCTCGCCGCCCCCTGCGCGGAGGCGTGCCGCACGAGCGCGTCGAGCACCGCGGTGCCGGTGCCCCGGCCGCGCGCCTCCGGGGCGGTCGCCATTCCACGGATGCGCCACGCGCCCGGGTCGCCCTCCGGCCCGACCAGGCCGACGCCCACCAGCTCGTCGCCGTCGAACGCCCCGAACGCGATCGCTCCGGCCGGCTCGTGGGTCGCCAGCTCCTCGACGGTCTGGTGCGGGCGCAGGACCGCCTGGCGCAGCGCGCGGGTCTGCTCGAGAGGGATGGGGCGGACGGCGGGGCGCGGCACGGTGCGCAGCGTACGTGGCCGATGAGTTCCGCCGGGACCCGCCGTCTGAGCTGCAGACCCTCGACGATACGGCGCCGTCTTCTGCCCCCAGGGGTCCGCCGTCGCGGTCCACGCGACCTCGATTACTTGATATCTTCGAAGGTTGTAAGATACGGAGGTAGTGCCCAGCGACCAGCCCATGATCTTCGTCCTGAAGGCGGAGTTCTTCCGCGTCCTCGGGCACCCCGTGCGGATCCGGCTGCTCCAGCTGCTGCGTGAGGGCGAGCGGACGGTCGGCAGCCTGCAGGCGGCGCTCGAACTCGACTCGGGCGGCACCTCGCAGCATCTCGCGGCGCTCCGCAAGCAAGGGCTCGTCGGGAGCCGGCGGGAGGGGACGAACGTCTACTACCGGCTGAAGGACACCCGGACGCTCGAGCTCCTCGAACTGGCCAAGCGCATCATCTCCGCGAATCTCGAGGAGGGCCAGGCGCTCCTCGACGGGCTCGCGGTCGAGGACTTCACGCCTCCGGACGCCGGCCGCTGACATGACCCTCGTGGAGGCGTCGGCGCTCGCCGGCACCGCGGGACTGGCGTTCGGCGGCCTGCTTGCCGCCTGGCGCGGGCGTCTCACCGCGGGGCTGACGGTCCAGGCGGTCTCGACCGCGCTGCTGGGCGCGTGCGGCGCCGCGGTGCTGCTCGGCGACCGCTCGCTCGGCGCGGGGTTCCGGAGCGAGGTCGCGCCGGCGCTCGGGCTCGACCCGCTCAGTGGGTTCTTCCTGCTCGTGCTGGCGATCACGGGGGTGCCGGCGCTCGTGTTCGCGCGGCCGTACCTCGCCGGGGCCGCGGCGTCGCGCGCGGTCGGGGCGCTGACGGCGGCATTCCTGCTGGCGATGATCGGGCTCCTGGCCGCGCGCGACGTCGTCACGTTCCTGGCGTTCTGGGAGCTGATGACGCTCGTGCCGGCGGCGGCGATCCTCGCCACGCGGCGCGACGACTCCGTTCGCGCCCACGTGTTCGCCTACCTCGCGATCACGCACCTGGGTGGGGCGGGCGTGTGGGTCGCGCTGCTCACGCTGGCCGCGCACGGGGGCATCGGCGATCCGGGTGCGCTCGCAGCCGCCGGCGGGGGGACCCAGACCCTGGTCGCGGTCGCCGCGCTCGTCGGCTTCGGCACGAAGGCCGGCTTCGTGCCGCTGCACTCGTGGCTGCCGCGCGCGCACCCGGTCGCGCCCGCGCACCTGTCCGCGCTGATGTCCGGCGTGATGATCAAGGTCGCCGTCTACGGCCTGATCCGGGTCGAGTTCGAGTGGCTCGGCGCCACCCCGCGCTGGCTGGGCCTCACGCTGCTGGCGATCGGCGTGACGTCGGCCCTCGGCGGCGTGCTGTGGGCGCTCGTCCAACACGACCTCAAGCGGCTGCTCGCGTTCCACTCGATCGAGAACATCGGGATCATCGCGCTGGGGCTGGGCGCGTCGCTGCTGTTCGCGCGTGCGGGGTCGGACCTGTGGGCGGCGATCGCGTTCGGGGCGGCCCTGCTCCACGTCGCGAACCACGCGATCTTCAAGGCGCTGCTGTTCCTCGGAGCGGGCGCGTTCGAGCGCGCGGTCGGTGCGCTCGACCTCGATCGGCTCGGCGGCCTGCTGCGGCGGATGCCGGTGACCGGCGGCGCGTTCCTGGTCGGCAGCATGGCGATCGCCGGCCTCCCTCCGCTCAACGGCTTCGCCTCGGAGTGGCTGACGCTGCAGTCGCTCCTGCATCTCGCCCTCGACCGTCCCGCCGGGGTGTCGCTCGCCGCCGCCCTCGCACTCGCGGCGCTCGCTGCGACGGCCGCGCTCGCGCTGCTGTGCTTCGTGAAAGTGGTCGGGCTCGTGCTGCTCGGCGCCCCGCGGCGAGCCGAGTGTGCCGCCGCCGTCGACGCGCCGCTCGGGATGCGCGCCGGCATGGTCACGCTCGCCGGACTCTGCGTCGTGATCGGGCTGCTCCCCGGGCTGATCCTGCCCACGCTCGCGGGCCTGGCCCCGGGGGCGAGTGACGGCGTGCTCGCCCGGCACGTCGGCCTCAGCATCCCCGGGACCGGATCGCTGCCGGCGGCCGGCCTCGCTGTGGCGCTGCTCCTCCTGGGAGCCGGCCTGCTGCGAGCGCGTGGTGCGCGCAGCGCCGCGCCGGCGCCGAGCTGGGCCTGCGGGCAGCCGCTGACGCCGGCGCTGGCCTGGACGTCGGCGGGCTTCACGAAGCCGTTGCGGCTCGTGCTCGAGGGTGTGCTGCGCCCGCGCCGCGAGATCGAGGTCGTCGAGGAGGGCGGGCTGGTGCAGCGGATCGCGTACTCCAGCGAGATCCCCTCGCTCGGTGACCGGCAGCTCTACGAGCCCGCGATCCGCACCGGGCTCCGCGCCGCCGCGTTCGCCCGCCGCCTGCAGACGGGCAACGTGCGAACGTACGCGCTCTACCTGCTCGCCCTCGTCCTCGGCCTGCTCGCGCTCATCCGCACCGGTGCGCTCGGATGAGCTCGGTCGCCGGCGCGGCGCTCCAGGTGTGCGGCGCCGTGCTCGCGCCGCTGTTGCCGGGCATGGTCCAGACCATCAAGGGCCGCCTCCAGGGGCGCCGCGGCGTATCGCCGCTGCAGCCCTACCGCGTCCTTCGCCGCCTGTGGGGCAAGAGCGTGGTGGAGCCGCTGGGCACCGGGCCGGTGTACCGCTGCGCTCCGGCGATCGCGGCGGCCTGCATGCTCGTCGGCTTCGCGCTGGTCCCGCTGGCCGGGCGGTCGGGACCCTGGTCGCTGGGCAATGATGCGCTCGTGCTCGTCGGCCTGCTGGCGCTTGCCCGCTTCGTCATGGCCGCCGCAGCGTGGGACACAGGGAACGGCTTCGCACTGATGGGCGCCGCCCGCGATCTCATGCTGGCGGTGTTCGGCGAGGCGCTGCTGGCGCTCGCGCTGCTGGTCGCGGCGCTGCCGGCGCGCAGCACGGACCTCGTCGCCATGGGCGATGCCGCGGCGGGCGGCGCCATCTGGGGCGAGCCCGCGCACTGGTGCGGCGCGCTTGCGTTCGCGCTCGTGGTGCTGGTGGAGACGGGCCGCCAGCCGATCGACAATCCCGACACGCACCTCGAGCTGACGATGATCCACGAGGGCCCGCTGCTCGAGTACGCCGGGCGCGACCTCGCCTATCTGCACTGGGTCGCAGCGGCGCGCCACTGGCTCGTGCTCGTGGTCGCCGCCCAGCTGTTCCTGCCCCACCCTGCCGGCTTCGGCGCCGGGCTGGCGGCGCTCGCCGCGGCGCTGCTGGTGCTGTGCGCCGGCCTCGCCCTGACCGAGACGGCCCAGGCGAAGATGCGGCTCCTGCGCGTCCCGTCCCTGCTCGGGCTCGGCGGCGTCGTCGCGCTCGTGGGCGTGGTCACGTCGGTGACCGGGACGTCACTGTGAGCGCCACGCTCATCGCCGCGGTCCTCGTCCTCGGATTCGGCGTGATCGCGGTGCGGCGCCGCTCGCTGGCCGTCGCGCTCGTCGCCGCGCAATCGCTTGCGCTGGGGATCGGCTCGCTGGCGCTCACCTCCGGGCGCTCGGACGCGTTCCTGGTCGCGAGCCTCGTGCTGCTGACGAAGGCCATGGTCATGCCGGCGCTGCTGCTCGTGGTGATGCGCCGGACCCGGGAGCCGCGCCTGGTGGCGGCCGCCGCGCCGGCGCTCGTGCGCCTGGCCGGGGCGGGCGCCGTCGCGCTCGCCGTCGTGGCGCTGGTCCCTCCGCTCGGGCTCGGCGACGGACGGGCCGAGCAGACGGCCATCGCGCTCGTGCTCGTCGGCATCGCCATCGCCGTCGCGCGGCGCCCGGCCTTCATGCAGCTGCTCGGGCTGCTCGTCGCCGAGAACGGCGTGTCGCTGCTCGCGGTCTCCGTCCCCGGGGGGCTGTCCTACGTCATCGAGCTCGGCGCGCTGCTGGACCTCGCGCTCGTGATCACCGTCGCGGCGGCGTTCACGGAGCGGATCCACCTGGAGCTGGGCACCGGCGACACCGAGCTGCTGCGAGGGCTCCATGACTGACGCGACCGTGACCCTGGCGTGGATCGTCCCTGCGCTGCCGCTGGCCTGCGCCCTCGTGCTGCAGGCCACCCGCACGCACGCCCAGGCCGACCGCCTCAACCTCGTGACCGCCGTCGTCACCGCCGCGGCCGCGCTCGCGCTGTCGGCGATCCTGCTCGCCAGGGGCGGACGCGCGCCGCTGCACGGCGACCTCTACCTGCTCGACGGCGCCGCGGGCGTGTTCCTCGGCGTGATCGCCGTGATCGGGTTGTGCAGCGCGCTGGTGTCACCGGCCTACCTGCGCACGACCGGCCGCGGATGGTTCCGGGCGCGCCGCTCGCGCCACTGGTACTACGCGGCGCTGTACTCGTTCTGGGCCGCGCTGCTCGCCGTCCCGATCGCCGGCAACCTGGCGCTCGCATGGCTGCTGGTGGAGGCGACGACTGCCACCTCGGCGGTATTGATCGCGTTCACCGGCGGACGCCACGCGCTCGAGGCCGGCTGGAAGTACCTCGTCCTCACATCGCTCGGGCTGTCCGTCTCGCTGCTGGGCATCGTCCTGCTCGCCGCGGGGCTCTCGCGCGAGGGCCAGGAAGGGCTTGGGGCCCTCGACTGGCACGCCCTCGAGCGCACGGCCGGCGATCTGCCCCAGGAGGCGACCCTGGTCGCCTTCGTGCTGATCCTCGCCGGGCTGGCGACGAAGGTCGGCTGGGCTCCGGTCCACAACTGGCTGCCCGACGCGCACAGCGAGGCGCCGGCGCCGATCAGCGCCCTGCTGTCCGGCGCGCTGCTGCCGACCGTCGCGCTCGTCGCCTGGCGCGTGAAAGTGACGCTCGACTCGGCGGTCGGCGCGGGCACCGCGGGCGCGCTCTTCATCGCGTTCGGGCTCGCCTCGCTGGTCGTCGCGATCCCGTTCCTGTGGCGTGCGCTCCCGTGGAAGCGCCTATTGGCCTACTCGAGCCTCGAGCACATGGGCGTGATCGCCCTCGGCATCGGGTTCGGGACGCCGCTCGCGATTGCCGGCGTCGTGCTTCACGTCGCGGGCCACGCGCTCGCCAAGGCGCTCGGCTTCTACGCGGCACTGCCGCTGCTGCGCCGCAACCCGGACGCCGCGCGGCAGGCCCCCAGCGGCGTCGTCTCGGACAGCCCTGCGACCGCCGTCGCGATGGGCGTGAGCCTCGGGGCGCTGGGCGCGCTGCCGCCCTCGCCGCTGTTCGTGTCCGAGCTGCTGATCCTGCTCGGGGGCATCGCGGCAGGAGAGACGGCGGTCGCCGCGGTGGCCGCCGTGGCGCTCGCCCTCGGCTTCCTCGGGCTCATCCACGCCCTGCTCGAGGGGGTCCTCGGCCCGGCCGCGGCGGGCCGGCGGTCGACGAGCCCGCGCCGCCGGAGCGAGCGCCTGGTCGCGACCATGACGGCCGCGATCGGCGCCGCGCTGCTGGCGCTCACCGCCGCCGGCCTGCTGCTCCCCGGCTCGGCGTTCGTCGACGCGCTCGCACGGGGGGTCCTGTGAACGCCGTCCGCGTCGACCCCGGGGGCTGGCGCGAGGCGATCGCGGCGCGCCTCGCCGACGGTGCCCGCTTCGCGGGCGCGTGGGTGGCCGGGAGCGAGTGGCGGGTGGCGCTCGCCGGCGCGGACCACCGCATGGCCATCCTCGGCTGCCCGGCGGGAGAGGGCGTCGTGCCGAGCATCGTCGACCTCTCGCCGGCCGCCGGCTGGGACGAGCGCGAGGCGCACGACCTGCACGGCCTTGGCTTCGACGGCCACGAGCCCCTGCGCGCGCTGGTCGCGCATCCGCGGGACCCCGAGGCGTGGATGACCCCGGTGCAGGGCGACGGCGTCCACGAGGTGGCGGTCGGGCCGGTCCACGCCGGCGTCATCGAGTCCGGGCACTTCCGCTTCCATGTCGTCGGCGAGCGGATCCTCGCGGTCGACGCGCGCCTGTTCTACAAGCACCGCGGGCTCGAGCGGGCCGCCGAGGGCCACGAGCCGAGCGACGGCCTCGCCTACGCACAGCGGGCGTGCGCGGCCTGCGCGGTGACGAACGGCGTGGCCTACGCCCAGGCGGTCGAGGCGGCGCTCGGCCTGTGGCCGGACCGCGACCTCCGCATCGGCCGCACCGTGCTGCTCGAGCTCGAGCGCCTCTACAACCATCTCCACGACATCGGGGCGCTGTGCGCGGGCGTCGGTTTCGCGCCCGGGACGATGGCCTTCGCGGCGCTCAAGGACCGCGCCCAGCGTGTCAACGAGCAGCTCACCGCCCACCGGTTCCTGTTCGGCACGGTCGCGGTCGGCGCCGGTGCGCTGGCGTGCGACGCGGCCTCGGTCGACGCCGCGCGCGAGGCCGTCCACGACCTCCGCGCGGACGCCGCGGCCGCGTGGCGCGACCTCGAGTTCGCCTCCTCGCTGCAGGCGCGCCTCGGCGGCGTCGGCGTGCTCGATCGCGGCGCCGCGCTGCGGCTCGGCGCATCGGGTCCCGCGGCCCGGGCCTCGGGCGTGCGCGCCGACGTGCGCAGCGAGAGCCCGCGCCTGTGGTACGGCGACTTCATCCCCGCCGCGCCGCGCGACGCGACCGGGGACGTCGCGGCGCGGCTCTCGCTGCGCGCGCTCGAGCTGGAGACGACGTTCGAGATCCTCGACGAGCTGCTCGTCCATGAGCTCGTCGGGGGCACCACCAGCCACGAGGCCGCGCCGAGCGCGCTCGGCATCTGCCGCGTCGAGAGCCCTCGCGGCGGCACCTTGGCGGCGGTCGAGCTCGCGGGCGGCCGCGTCGCCCGCCTGCATCTGCGCACCGGCTCCTACGCCAACTGGCCGCCGCTGGCCCATGCCGCGGTGGGCAACCTGCTGCCCGACTTCCCCCTCATCAACAAGAGCTTCGAGCTCTGCTACGCCTGCGTGGACCGCTGATGTTCGTCCTGCTGCGCCAGCTCGCCGACCTCCGCCGGCGGCTGGCGCTGGAGCGCGGCGTCCCGCGGTCGCTCGCGCTGCGCCATGTCGACGCGGGCTCGTGCAACGGCTGCGAGCACGAGCTCGGGCTGGCCACGACCCCGGCCTACGACCTCCAGCGCTTCGGGCTCGACATCGTCGCCTCGCCCCGTCATGCCGACGTCCTGCTCGTCACCGGGCCGGTGACGACGCGGATGGCCGGCGCGCTGCGCACCGCGTATGAGGCGATGCCGGAGCCCCGCCTGGTCGCAGCGCTCGGCGACTGCGCGCTCGGCTGCGGCGTCCTCGGCGATCGCGCCGAGCTCGTCGGCTCACTCGAGGACGTGCTGCCGGTCGACATCAGGATCCCGGGCTGCCCGCCGACCCCGCAGGCGATCGCCGAGCACCTGCTCGCCTGGCTCGACTCGCCCTCGCCCTCGCCCTCGCCCTAGCCCTCGGCCCAGGGCACCTCGACGGAGTCCTCGGTGGGCGAGTCGCGGGCGACGACGTACTCCGCGCCCTCGGACTCCGAGAGGTTCTGGAGGATGTGCGTCTCGCGCGGCGGGACGTAGACCATGTCGCCCGGGCTCAGCTCCGCGGTCTGCTCGAGGTGGTCGCCCCAGCGCACCTCGAGCGTGCCGGAGAGCATGTAGACGGCGCTCTCGCAGTTGTCGTGGTAGTGGGGCCGCGAGCGCGCGCCGGGCGGCACGCGGAAGACGCCCATGTAGATGTTGGTCGCGCCGGTGGTGGCCTGTGAGATCTCGGCGCCGCCGACCACGCCGCGCGGGACGTCGCGATCGGTGTCCGAGGGCTTGACGACTCTCATGGCGCCCAGCCTATTCCCGCGGGACGGCCAGGGAGTAGTCAAGCCACTCCGAGCGGTGGCCGCCGACCCGCTCGTAGACCGCCTGGGCGCGGTGGTTGTCCTTGGCGGTCTGCCACGCCAGCTCACCGGCGCCGTGCTCGGCGGCGCGCTCGCGGCAGGCGGCGATGAGGCGGTCGGCGAGCCCGCTCCCGCGCGCGTCGGGGGTGACGAACAGGTCGTTCATCACCGCGAGCCGGGCGGCGTTGAGCGTCTGCCAGGTCCAGTAGACCGTCGCGAACCCGGTCGCCTCTCCGTCCGCCCCGCGCGCGATCAGCTGCAGCCCCTCGTGCTCGGGGTCGGCGATCAGCGCGCGCGAGACCGCGAGCAGCGCGTCGTCGGAGGGCGAGACCTCGTAGAAGTCGCAGTAGTCGCGCAGCAGCGGCAGCAGCGCTTCGAGGTCCTCCTCGCCCACGCGCGTGATGATGTGCTCGGTGCTCACGTCGTCATCCCGGTGAACTGTCCTCCCGTGATGTTGAGCACCTGGCCGTGGACGTAGTTCGACCACGGCGAGCACAGGAAGAACACGCCGCCGGCTGCCTCTTCGGGGGTGCCGGGACGGCCGAGCGGGATCAGCATCGCTGCCATGCCGCGCAGCTGGTCGGGGATCCCGAGCTGGACCTTCTCGCCGCCGATCTCCATCACGTTCTCGGAGTCCTTGGAGGCGGTCAGGCGCGTCTCGATGTAGCCGAAGGCGACCGCGTTGACGTTGATCTTGAACTGGCCCCACTCCTTGGCCAGCGTCTTGGTGAGGCCGACCACGCCGGCCTTGCCGGTGGCGTAGTTGGCCTGTCCGGCGTTGCCCATCGTGCCGGAGATCGAGGAGACGTTGACGACCTTGCGGAAGACTTCGACGCCCTGCTCGCGCTCCTGCTTCGCCGGCTCGCGCAGATACGGGGCGGCGGCGCGCAGGACGCGGAACGGCGCGATCGTGTGGATATCGAGCATCTTCTGCATCTGGTCGTCGGACATCTTGTGGATCGGCGCGTCGATCGTGTAGCCCGCGTTGTTGACGATGATGTCGAGCTTTCCCCACGCGTCGACGGCCGCTTGGACCAGCTCGTCGGCCGCGCCCTCCTTCGTGAGGTCGCCGTGGTAGACGACCGTCTCACCCGCGATCTCGCTCGCCGTCTGCTCGGCCGCATCGCCGTCGAGGTCGTTGATCAGCACCTTCGCGCCCTGCTCGGAGAGCAGCTCGGCCGTCGCGCGGCCGATGCCGCGCGCTGAGCCGGTCACGATCGCCACCTTGTCGTCCAGCACGCCCATAAGGCACCTCATTCCAGGGGAGTCAGCTTCAGAGGCGCCTAGTGTGGCGGGTCACGCGACGGGGCGGAGGCTCGCCCGCCGCGTGAGCGCCAGCGCCGCGGCCATGGCGAGGGCCCCCGCGGAAAGCCCGAACGCCAGCTGTGGCCCCGCTCCCTCGACCACGGCGCCTCCGAGCGTCGCTCCG